>CALRGN010000011.1 GCA_943357745.1 Candidatus Uhrbacteria bacterium | reverse complement strand
GACGCTCTATCCCCATCCTCCAATAACAATGGGAGCTCCTGCTCGTTAGCGAACCGCCCATAAATATAGCCATTTAGAAAGGGAAGGCCGTAGGTTTGCGTTTGCCAAAATCCTAACAATCCTACACTCAAAATCACCCCCACCAACCACCCCGCCCAGGCCCGCTTTCCCAACCCAAACGCCCAGCCTGCCCCAGCAATAAACGGCACTAACCACCATCCTTCCAAAGTTCTAACCGCTAACGCTAAACCGCCCGCCACTCCCCCCAAAACGCCAAACCCAAATCGCCGACCAACTCCCATCGGACTATCTGCTCTGCTCATCCCCCATAATCCAATCGCCACCAAGGAAATAAAGCCCAGGTTAGGCATAAATGGTCTACTACTATAGAGCAAAACTGCTGGATGCCACATCAACCAAAAAACCGCCAATTCAATCGCGAGCGGCGAGGCAGAAACCCGATAGAGCAACAACCGTCGCAATCCCGCCAAACCAAGCACCACCAAAATCGGCCCAAAAAACCAACCTCCCACTCGGCCAAATACTTGCCAGACAATCCCCACCAATCCCGGCCAACCCAAAAATCCCACCGGCAATAATTCGTCGTTTCCCATCACCGTACTCCGCGGACCAAAAATCCCCTGCAACTCTTCCGCCACAGGCCTAGCTTTCAAAGGATAGCCAAAACTTTTATTCAAGGCATACTGCTCAGCAAAAACCTGGGTACTGGCCTCATCCGGCGAAACTACTATCCCTGAAACATCAAACATCGCCAATCCGGTTATCAAAACAAACAGCACTCCCCCCAGCCAAAACCTAAATTCCCCGTTAAATCTCATATCAGAGTGAATAGGTGATCACCGCCAATAATGAAAATACGAGCGAGAGAATTAAAATATATTCACCCGCCTCAATCAACGCCGATTGATCAAGCAAAAGTCCAACCAACAAACAAAGTAGAGCCAGTACTTGTAAACACATTTTAATTTTCCCCCACCAATTAGCCCCCAATTTCCTACCAGAGAATTTGCCCAATGCCCAACCAACCGCCGGCAATGAATCTAAAAATATTCCGGTTACGATTATAACCGGATGGTAATACCTTATTGCTACTAATATTGCCACCGATCCAATTAATAATTTATCAGCAATCGGATCAAAAAAAATCCCCCACGGCGTAATTTGATTTCTAGTTCTAGCTAAGGACCCATCTAACAAATCCGTCAGTCCAGCCAAAAAAAACATCGGCACCCCCCAGGCATAATTCTCAACCGCTAACAACCAGATCACCATTGGTACCATCACAAATCGGAGAATGGTCAGGTGGTTGGGATGTACAAACCTTGGAATCAGTGGCAAAATCGTGTAAGCCAGGGCATAGTCATGCCAATACCAGTTTGGCTTAGTTGATTTATTAAGCGCCATATTTAAGCATTATATTTAACCGTCCTATTTACGCTCCATAGTAATATGTTCAAACTCTACCAAATTTCCAAACTTTTGTCAGCCTCCAACTTAGGAGAACGCATCGCCATCGCTTTCTCTCTCTTTACCATCATCGGTGCCAGTCTTTATTATCTCTGGCCAAACACCGCCTCTCTCCCAATACCCACTTTGATAATCACCATCATCACCACTGTATTATTCCGGAACTTTTTTACGACCAAAAATGCGCCCCATCTAATTGCCAATCAAGCTCCGGAAAATTTAATTGTCAAACAATTCTCAGGAAATTTCACAGCCTCTAAAATAGTAAATTGTTTATTTCCAATCCTTGCAATCATTCTAGCCATGATTTTTATTGCCACCAGCCTTTCTCATCCCATCTTAACTGCCGTTAGATCACCTTGGCTAGTTTTCTCCCCCGCCAATCTTATCTATTTATTTCTCTCCGCCGCTTTTCTGATTTATACTTTCACCAAATCAACCTCAAGAATCCTGTTCATTGGCCTAATGGTCTGGTGCGGGTCAATGTTGATCCTCCCCACTTTTCTTTACCCGCAGGGCTACGGCTTTGACCCAATCATTCACACCGCTACCGTTGAACACATTGAGTCCAACGGCACCATTTCTCCCAAACCGCCCTATTACGCCGGCGCCTACGCCCTTGAACTCTCACTCTCCGCCTTCACCTTCAATTTGATTCCCCTTGACATCATTGACGCCACGCTCACCTTACTCGCCCTCATTCTTCTCTTCACTCCCCTCCGCTCCCATCCACTAGCATTATTGTTTCTACCCTTTGGCGCTCTCATCCCCTCCACTCCATTTTCCTTAAGCTTAATTTTTTTACTAGCGTACATATTTACAGAAAACCATAAACCAAAAGAAAAATTATTATTTGCTTTGGCCGCCTTAACTATCCATCCTTTAGTCGGCTTGCCAGCTCTGACAATTTGGATCATGGAACAACTCTGGCTTCACCCCCTCAATTTACGCCAGCTCTCACCAGCCCAACAATCTTTATTCAATCACCTAATTAAAATCTGCGCCTTTGCTGGCTCGGTTTTAATCTTACCGATTCTATTTATCTATTTAAATCACGTCCCAATTTCTTTTACAACGATTTTTGATTACACTAAATTCACGCCAGACGTATTCTTAACCAGCCACTACAACGGTCTCTTTGATCTAACTTATTTTACTATCAAAAATAGTTGGTGGATCATCATTCTGCTCGCATTGATCGTAATAATTAAAACAAAACTTTATTCCAAATCAACTAAAACTTTAGAAATCGCTAAAATCGTCTCTTTGTTAATCACCAGCTATCTGCTCGCCACCATTGCTTCACCAAATTTTGTTATCGCCTATGAAGCTGAAAGTTATTCCGCCCGCCTAATCATAATCGCCGGTCTTTTTGCTCTGCCCTTTTTTGCCAAACTAGTGCAAGATTTTCTCTTTGATACCAGATCATCAATCAAAGTAAATTTTTCCCAAGAATTAACCTCGGCAAGCCCCACGATTTCATCCCTTCAAAGCCCCACCAAACAATTTCAAAAGATTATCCTAATAAGCAGTCTAGCCACCTTGCTATTATACGGCGCCTTCCCTAGACATGACGGCTACGCCAAATCAGCCGGTTTTAATCTCACCGCCGGAGACCTTGTGGCCGTAAAAACAATTCACAATACCATTAATATGGTAATTCCCCAGCCAAAATATCTAGTTTTAGCCGACCAAGTTTTATCTAGCGCCGCCCTTCAAATCTTTGGTTTCAATAATTACTATGGCAATCAATATTTCTATCCCATTCCCACTAGTGGCCAACTCTATCAGAACTATCTAGATTTTCTCATGATCCCACCTGTCAACGCTTTAAATCAGATCAACATTCTTAAAGAGATCTGCAAGGCATACCCAATCAATGCGGTAGTATTTACAATCCATGATTGGTGGTGGGATAGCAAAAAAGTGGTAAATAATACCACCCTCCTGCTCCAACAATTACAACTTCCCCTTAACTACGCCAATAGTATCCCCTCCGCTCAATTAAATTATTTTATTTTCCCCTGCTCCAGCTTTCAGACCCCGTAATCACCCCCCCCCTAACCTTGCTCCAGCTTTCAGAAGTCAGTCCGCCCTCCGTGTTGAATCAATCCCAATAATTTCAAAGCGTAATTTTTTATTCCAAGCTCTACTACCGAATTTCTAATTTGTTGACTGGAATTAAAGAAATCTTTTCTTGACTCTCCAAAAGTTAATATTGCCCGTTTTAGATCCGCCACACTAGCCGGAGTGAACAACACCCCATTTTCACCATCCTTCACCAATTCCGCCACCCCGCCAATCCTGGCTGCAATCACCGGTAAGCCCGCTTGTAATCCTTCATAAATAATCGTTGGTGCATTTTCATAACACAAGGAAGGCACCACCAACGCTTCTGAAGATTCAAATAGTCTAGGAAGTTCTGAAGGAACAATAAAACCTAAAATTCTGATTCCCTCTTTTCCCACACAAGCATCCAATAATTCTTCTCTCATCGGTCCATCCCCCGCCACCACTAAATTCACTCTATCACCTAATTCCCAAACCGCTTCAAATAGTATCCGCAATCCTTTGTGTTCAGCCAATTGACCCACATACAATAATCTAATCGGTCCTTCCGGACTCAATGCTCTCTGCACCAACTCATGTTCCGGCGCCGGATTTCTTAATAACTTTATCCCACTTTTTGAAAAGAAACCCCGTTTCAAATAGACAACCCTCAAATACTCGGAAGGTGAAATCACCGTATCTGGGTTGCCCAACGCCCACCTACAATATGAGCTGTATAAACCGTAGACAATTTTCATCACCACGCCATCCCGCTCTTTCCCGTACATTAAAAGTCCGGATGGATAGATCAACTGCAAGTCATGCAAAATATGAGTGTGATTAAATCCATAGCGCTGAATAATTCTCGGTATTCGTAAGCCAAGCCCTTTCAAATTATGAGAAATCACCACATCTGGTCTTTCCACATCTAGAATATCTCTCACCACTCGCATTCCATGAGGAGAAATGGCATCAATCAAATGCCAAATCAAACGCACCACTTTAGGATATTTATAATCATCCAATGTAAAATAAATATTTTTTGGGAAAAATCTATAAACCCTTGCCACGCTATTGATGTCCTTAGTCACCCCACCACCACCTGCACCACCACCTGCACCACCACCTGCGCCCCCACTTACACCCCCACCTGCACCCCCACCACTTGCCGGCCCACCGGTAATCACAAAAACATCATGACCCAATCCCAATAATTCATCCACCGTTCTAACAATTACATTCTCCGCTCCCCCTCTTGAAAACGGCGGATACAAATTAGTCACTATCGCGATTCTCATAAAACACTAAACTCTATCTTAGCAGATTCAAGGCCGCTAGCAACCTCTCCTGTTCAATTATTAAACTAAATTTAGTAGACCATCTCCTCGCCGCTTTCCCCATCTCCGCCAATCTAATCGGATCTTCAAACGCCACCGCAATGAGAGCAGTAAGCGCCTTCACATCCGTTGGCTCCACCAACCAACCGGTTTCACCCGCCACCACCAACTCTCTCATACCGGGCAAATTAGAAACTAGGCTGGCCACTCCACTGGCCGCCGCTTCCAGAGTAACCAATCCGTAAGCTTCATTTTGAGCGACCGATGGTAAACAGTGCAAGTTGGCTGATCGGTAATAAGCAGGCAATTCCTGATCACTCACCGCTCCCGCCCAAATCACTTTGTCACTAATTCCAATCTCCCTCGCTAACTGCTGATACCGTTCCTTAAAATCACCGTCGCCAACCACCACCAATTTGCAGTCCGGTACGCCGCGAACCGCTCGTAATAAATTTTCAATCCCTTTAAACGCATGCGCCCGATCCAATCCCCCCACAAACAAAACCACTTTCTCGTTAGCCGCGATCCCCACCTCTGAGCGGGCTTGTAATTTATCGCTCGGAGAAAATCGCTCCAGATCAACACCAAACGGCAACGCCCTCACCTTATCCCCCTTAACTCCAACTGATCTTGCGTAGTCAATTGACGCCACCAATATAACAGTGGCTCTTTTTAAAATCAGCGGCTCCATCACCAATTGTTGTAACAAAAAAATCGCCCCGCGCCAACCACCCGCCTTTGCCCGCATATGAAAAGTAACAGCGTATGGTCGACCATATAAAACGCTCCAAACCCAAACAAACCCCGCCCCCCCAAAAAAAGGATAATGCAAATGCACCGCCTCGCACTTCCGTAAATTCCAAAGTAAAGCTGGACACCAAGCGCCATTACCAAATTTAAACCACGCTCCAAGCGTAGTGGGAGAAAAAATCTCCACCAACCATTCTGTTCGCGCCATCTCCCCCTCCGTTTCTGCTACTCTGGCCATCCCAGATTTATGTGGCGCTGAAACCGGAGTTACCACTCCCAATTTCTGCTTAATTTCGGCCATACTTCCCCGCATCCCACTGCCCCTCAGCAATCGCAATTTCTCTTACAATCGCCGTTATTTCTTGCTCTAAAGTTCTAGTTCTAATCATCAGTCGATAATTGATATACAAAAGCCCCAACACCGCCAAATACACTAATAAGTCGGCGCCTCGTTCCACCCCCACTGCTTGCGCTAAGCGGTCAAACCAATCCGGAATCACCGCCACCCCAATCCCCACCAACCAAATCAAAGCATAGGTTATCACCCAAGACTTAGGGACTTTTTTTGCGTGATATTGATTAAAAGTATTTACGATGGTATAGATTGCAAACAAAATTAAACCAAATTTAAACCACATATATTAGCCGATTAATCGCTTTTTTAACAAGTCTCTTACAATTGGAAACATCCCCCAATTACTCTGACCTACCTTATCAATACGATAGCTAACCACAATCGGCACTTCCGATAATCTAATTTCATGCACCTTAATCAAATCCAAAATTTCGGAAGCGTGGGCCATTCTATCTAAAGTTAATTTTAATTTCTTTGCCGTTTCTGCCGTCATCACTCTAAGCCCATTATGAGTGTCCGTTACCGCCACTCCAGAAAATATTTTAGTAAAAATCAATCCTCCCTGCAACACCAACAATCTAGAGAATGTCATTCCTTGGTCGGTTGGTTTTAGAGTGGTTGGTTTTAGAGCGGCGCATCCTAAAAATCTAGATCCGAGCACAATCCCTTCCCCTTGTTCTTGCAATCTTAAGCCCGCTCGTTCCAAATCTTCAGATCGCATCTGACCATCCGCATCAAAATGCGCAATCACCTCCGCTTGCAAAATACGCAAAGCAAATTCCATTCCCGTTTGCAAGGCCGCTCCTTGACCACGGTTGATAACATGTCGCAGAACCACCGCCCCCGCCCGCCTCGCCACCGCCCCCGTATCATCCGCCGACCCATCATCAACCACCACCACTTTTCCCAACGCCAACACCGAGGCGATTACCGCTCCAATCCTCTCCCCCTCATTAAATGCTGGGATGATTATCACCATATCAACAAAATTAACAGCAACAAAATCAATATTCCTTTCTATTACTAACAAAGTTACAACCTCCTTATACCGCTGTCAACAACAATTTATTTGCCCGCACATAATCTACCGTCTGCTTCAATCCATCGCTCAATCGCACTAGTGGCAACCAACCCAATTGCTCTTTAGCTTTAGTTAAATTAGGAATCGGTAATGGCACCAAATGTTCATGCGCCGGTTGATATATAATCGGTACTTGCGCCCCACAAAATTCCATGACCATTCGCGCTACCTCAGAGATTTTCTCTTCATGATCAGAGCCCAAATTCACCGCCCCAAATCCCTTTTCTTCTTGCATCAATCGTAACAATCCATCCACAATATCCGCCACATAAGTTAAAGCGGTGGTGGTGTCTTTATCGCCAAATACTCTAATCGGTTCATTGTCCAAAGCATGTAACACAAAATCGGCAATTTGATGACCATGAAAAAGCGGCATCCGCGGCCCATAAGTTCTAAAAATTCTAGCAATCTTTATATCCAATCCAAATACATCTTGGTAGGTAGTGCAGATGGTCTCGCCAAACCGCTTGCCCTCATTGAGCGCCGCCCGTGGATTCAAGTGATCCAAAACTCCAAATTCTCCCTCGTCTACCCCATCCGCATCCTTCCTTGCCCCGTAAACCGTTCCGGCGGAAGTGTAAACAACCTTTGCCTTATATTTACGCGCTAACTCCATCACATTGATCGTACCAACAGAATTTGTATTCAAAGTGTGCAATTTAAATTTTTCATATTCCGTCACACTAGTTGGCATTGCCAAATGATAAATCTCTTGCACCCCCAAATATTTCACCTTAAAAGATTCTAGCTCCGGAAACTCATCCAAATTGATCGGCAGATTAATATCACTTTTCAAAAATTGAAAATCTGGATGTCTTAATAAATTATCAAGATTCCGCACGTGTCCGGTGGAAAAATCATCAATCGCAATTACTCGCTTACCTTGCCTGATTAGGGCCTCACCCAAATAAGAACCAATAAACCCCGCTCCCCCTGTCACTAAACAGATTGTTTTATCCATATTATCTTTCAATAAGATTACACCAATAAAGAAGATTTTACCATGCGTCAAAAGAGACCGCTTCTGGCACCGGAAAATACTTGAGACTTCCCTGCAATAATCCATCAACCGTAAAAACTTTAGGTACTCCAAACCCATCAATTGGCGCCAGCACAATATCAAGCGCATCATCATAAATAAAATTCGTCACCACCACTTGCGCCAACCCTTCATATTCCATCACTCCCACCATCTCCCCCCGTTTCCTAAAAACATACAATCTCTCACCGGTAGACACCACCATCTCCGCGTTACTATTTCCCTCCACATCCGCCAAGTCCATTCTAATTCCCTTCGCCCCACTGACCAATTCCAATTGCACCAACAATTTTCCCGCCAAATTATAAACATACACCCGTCCGCTTTCCTCTTTAGAATAAAGCCAAACTTCCGGCAACTGATCCTCATTAAAATGACCAAGCGCCACACCCATCCTTCCCGTTTCAATCACCTCCTTGGCTTCAAAATTCCCCCGCTCAACTCCGTCCTCATCAAATATCACCACTTTTCTCACTCCAACTTCGGCATCCACCACCACCTCACCCACCACTCCTGTAATCGCAGTCAACCCAATCTCCGCCGAATCTTCCGCGTAAAAATCATTAAACCCGACTTGCATTTCCAATTCTTCCACCACCCCAGAAAAAATCTCCCGTTCAGAAACCAACCCACCAGTTAAATTAAAAATCCTGTAAAGCGATCTGCCTCGTTCTGGCAAGGTATGCAACTCCGGCCACAAATCACCCCGCACATCCCACAACGCCACCGTTACCCCCTCCTTCATTTCCGCATCATAGGGAGCAAACTCTACTGCTCGTTTACCATCACCCCGCATTACTTTCACCATCGGCTGTTCCCCTATCGCACTGCCATGTGCCAAGTAAGAATACTCCGCTAACTCCTGAAAATCTCTCATAACATCCGTTGTATCAGCATCCTCAAAAATATCCCCAAAAATTTCTGTAAACCTATCCACCACCTCATCCCAAGCAGTAAGACCACCCGCCAAAATAATCGGCGCGTATTCCAATGCCTTAGCAATATTTAATCTCCCCGACCCCAACGCCCCGTGATATGACAACTCACTTGTGATTGGTTCAGCAGATAGTCTTAGCGCCCACGCCACTTGCTCGGCTGTCAGCTCGGGCACAGCCGAGAGCAACAACCCCACCGCCCCAGAGACAATCGGGGTTGCAAGCGAAGTCCCATTCACCCCACCACCATAGCCTCGCTCCCCCGAAACTTTAGCCTCTAACCCCCAAATATTCACTCCCGGCGCCGCTAAATCAACACAACTTTTCCCATAATTTGTAAAATCAGACTCGCCCCCTTGCTCATTCACCGCCGCCACCCCCAAAATCAAATTTAAAACATCCTGGTCAATACAAGCCGGCAACTGCGGATAATTATCCAGATTCAAGGCATTGTTTCCCACCGCCGCCACTATCACCACTCCCGCTGCTTGCGCTCGTTCTATTGCCGCCCGCAAATCCTTTATTTCTCCCCCTTCCCCAGCAAAACTCATGTTAATCACCTTCGCTCCGTTAAAAACGGCGTAATCAATTGCTCGTATCACCGTCTCCACCTCCCCCTCACCGTTGGCATTCAGCACTCTAAGGGGCATTACCTTGCCCTGCCACAACAATCCGGTGAATCCCATCCCATTATTCCCCACCGCTCCGATTATCCCGGCCACAAAAGTCCCATGATCAAGATCATCTTCCCCTATCATCTCCGCTAAAAATTCCGGTGCCGGATTATTATCTTCATCAACAAAATCCCAACCAATCAGATCGTCCACATAACCATTTTGATCATCGTCTCTCCCATTATTTGGCAACTCTTTTAAGTTTACCCAGAGATTATCCGTCAGATCTGGATGGTCGTTAACCACTCCGCTATCCAAAACTGCCACAATCATCCCCTCCGCTCCGGTGGTTATCTCCCAAGCCGCCGGCGCTCCGATTGCTTCTAAATACCATTGTTGGCTAGCATAAAAGGGATCGTTAGGGGTTTTAGCTAAAGCGACCAAATTAGTCCCCCAAAATCCCAACATTACCAACCAAATCGCCCCCAATCCTATTTTTCTCACCCTGAGTTTACCCATGTATTAGAGATTAAATCACCTGATAATTATACTCCTAATGGCTAAACCTTGCATTTTTTCCCGCTTTAGGTAAGGTGTCCTCACCTTACTAGGGGTTAACATGTCCTTTCTTCATCGTTGCTGGATAGCGATCATTACTCAAGTGGATCTTATCAGCTTCATTTTCACCGGAGAAAAAACCGGTATTCTCCAAGCCGGAGTGGGCGGGGCTTCAGCGCCAATAAAACCAATACCCGCCTATCTTCCGGGTCGGAGAAGCAATGAAGACAGTGAGGAATCAACCGTCTGGCTCAAATTCTTGGAAGATCTGGCTCGCACCAATCCTGCCTTTTTCGCTAGGCTTTTCTATCAAGTCGCTCGCGATTGGACACCGTTGCCTACCCGCGTTCTAAGAAAACCAAGCCCGGAAGAGTTGTTGAGCAACACTAGACATTTAGAAGGTTTCCTAGAGGCACTAGCCACTACCCCCTTCTCACCCACCGGTAGTGATGACTTCAGTTAGTCTCTCTCATCATGACCTCTCCCCTCACCCGCGCTCGGGTCAGGGGAGTTTTTGCTATCAAACCAAACCCCCCGCGGCCGCGGGGGGTTTTGGATTACTCACTATAACTTTCAATCGTTCACCAAACCATTAGTAATAAATTACTTAATGGAGAAGCTGGCGGTTGGGAAGTTGTAGAGTAAGGAACCGGTCAGTGCAGTACCAGATGCGCCATTGGTTGAGGCGTCATCCCAGTTGAAAGTTGAAGTTCCAACTGAAGTATTGATTGTTGGCACACCAGCACCGGTGTTGGAACCACCAACCAAGATACCGTACAAATTGAAGGTCTTAGATGTACCAGCGGTAATCTGATAACCATCAAAATCAGTATTGGCAGTAGTACCAAACTCACAAGTAACTACTAGAGTGGCTGGAGTACATACTGAACCAGCCGCCGTAGAGGTACCACCATCAGCAATACGAGTTGTGGTCACTGAAGTTGGCGCCGTTGAGTAACCGGAGCTACCAACTGTGAAGACAATGTCGTTAACTTTGATGTTCCCCTTGGCATCGGCTGAGATAGTAACCTCACCAATCTTTGATTCACTAGTATTGATCACTAAACCAGCACCGACTGTAGAACTGATCGCCACTGTGGGCTTTGAACCAACCACTGTCATAGTAGGAGCAATAATACCTCCTGCCGAGAGAGTGTTAAGAAGATCAGAATCGGCCGCCGCTACGACTGTATCAATCGCTAGCGTGGTAGTGGTCAGAGTGATGGTAGTAATAGCAGCAGCAGCATCAGCGCCTAACGCGAGGGTATTCAATACTACCTGGTTAGTGGTACCGCTGGTACACAAGATAGAGAGCAAGGCCGGTTGACTGGTAGTGGCTGAACCAAGACCATTAGCCGCATCTCGCCCCGTACAAGCGTAACCACCGGTAGAAAGCAAGGTACCGGTGATACCAAAGATGTTGGTTCCAGCACCGGTTTCCGTAAGGATAATCGTTTGACCGGTTGTTACCGTACCAAACGACTTCACTTCATCTAATGTGTCACCGGCCGCCACGAAGGTAGCGATACCAGTGTTGGTCTGCCCATAAGCAGAAGAAACCGATACCTGCACCGCGCGACGAGTATCACCCGCCGTTACAGTTAGGGTTCCGTCCGCATCAGTGTAAGGAATGCGATTAGCATCCGCTACATAAGTGAGAGTAGTAGTTGAGCTACCAGTGATGTACTTAACTTCCGACAATGTAATCAAAGCCGTAGTGTTAGGTGTTACACCAGAAGTACCAACATGGGCGTAGGATACCTTGACATCTTGAGTCAAACCACCGCCACCATTCGGTACGGCTAAGGCAAGACCGGTAAGGTATGCCACGCCACTAACTGGAGCGGCTGAAACACCGCCCACGCTCACAGAAGTAACCGGATTAGAAGCAGTACCCGCTATCGTAAATTTAAGTTCCTGAATGGTAGCGGCTCCACCAGTGGAAATAAAGTTAAAGGTAGCAGTAGTAGCATCAATTGCTCCGTTGGCCGCCGCAATATATTGCGCTTGGGTAGCGGAAGCAGTAACCAATGAAGGTGTAGCTACTACACCATTTGACAAAGTGATCGTCTGGCCAGTTACAGCCGTGTTAGTGGTTGAAATATTGCTGGTCACCCCAATTGAGGTTACCGTCAAAGTCGCAATCGCAGTAACACTGGTTTGTGAGCTAGTATCAGCCAAAATATCAATTGTCTTGGAGGCTCCGGCCGCTAGCGTAAAGTCTACCGAGAAGGTATTGCTAGCTAATGGCTGGATTGGAGTAGCTCCGGCACCAGAAGTCTCTGAAGTTCTAAGAGCCGAGATATTGGTAATCGCTTCAGAGCCACCCATCGCTACCAATAAACTCGTTACTCTCACTGATTCAGAAGAACTCTGATTTTGCAGAATAAAGGAACCAAGCTTCACACCAGCTGTGTTAGGTGAAGCGGTTTGGCTAGCGTATCCCGTGTTCTGGGAAACTGCCAACAAACCAGACTGAACGGTAATTGTATTACCCACTGAAGCGGCCGTTGGTACATTTACCGTGGTCTTTGAAACTTGACCTTCAGCGTTTGAAGAACCAAGTACTAGAGTAGCGGCCACCGTTCCGCCACCATAAGTGACGGCTGCGGCTGTTCTGATATCTGCTCGTACTTCTAGTGTGCTGTCAATTCCCGCCGGTACGATCATTTGTGATCCTGGGGTGAATGACAAATTACCACCGGCTATCGGCCAGTCCTGTTGAGAACCAACCTGCAAACCGTTGAAGTAGATAGAGACATTATCCAAACCACCAGTAGTAACTGTTACCGCGCCCGCTGGTGTTGCACCAACAGTGGTAATAGTAACTGTTAAGGTAGTAGCGGAAGGAACGGCGGTAATTAGTGCTGCGGCTGGGGTAGCACCAGCAATTGAGATTGTATTACCAACCACAAATCCGGTGGTGCTTGCAACCGTCAAGGTAATAGAACCAAGAGCGGTCACTGTACCAGAGGTGTAAGTGGTCGCTTTACCAGTAAAGACTGGGGTTACCACCAAGGTGTTTACCTTAACATCTTCGCCATAAGCATGCATAGTGAACTTACCAATTGTTGCATTGGTTGTTCCACCCGACACATTAGACATGGTCTGGAAGACCGAATCAATGTTAGTAGTAACCGATCCTGAGTTAATGGTTATTGCCCCGGCTGTATTAGCACTAAAGGCAGCCCCAGACGCCCCCAAGAGGGCAATGTTTACCCCCAATTGAGAATCGGTCAACATCATGTCCGCCGCCAATGATAAAGAGGCGGTAACATTAAAGCTAGAACCTTTTTCAATCGTCGCTCTAACTTCAACGGTATGAGAACCGGTGGTTAAAGAAACGGGAGCAGCTGTCAAATCAAAGGAAGCATAGTTGTTCCCGTTGATATAAACTACATTTCCTTCTGAACCTTTAGCTACTCCGTCAACAAAGAGGGTGATATCCCCCAAAGCATCAGAAGGAGCGGAACCGGTCAAGCGGAAATTAGCACTCTTCAACCAAACTTCACGGGTGTTAATTTGAACCGGAGCAGACCAAACTGGGTATGCTACCGTTCCAGCGTTAACACTAGAAGCGGTCACGGTGTTGGCAGAAAGCCAAACCGTTGCCAAGGCGGATCCGCTACCAACCGTCATGGTGTTACCCATCAAGCTTGTAGCCATTACTTCGCCATCAGCTGTAACACTGGACAGTGTCACCGCAACCGTTTGGCCGGTTGGTGCGAGAGCAGCAGCGCCAACATCCGCCAAAACGGAGATTGTGCTTGATCCATCCACCTCAATATCCAAGCCATTGATCGTAATCACTCCAGAGGAATTAAACGAATATCCATCAGTCAAGCGCGTGGCGCCATCATAAAGATAAACGTTGGTCAAAGTGTTCTGATCAGAAAGACCAGTGCGAGTAAGTGTTACTGAAGTTACATTACCAGAACCGGAGAACTTGTAATTGGCTAGACCAGCCGTGGCTTGACCTTGCACAATCGTTCCGGAAGCTGGAGAATCAGACGCAAGAGAAACGGTGACATCACTTACTGATACCACCACACCGTCATTGGTTTGAGAAGCATCAGTCAAGACATCTAATGTCATATCAACATCATCTCCCAAAACCAAATCGGAATCATCAATATTGGCTCCATCCAAGACGAAGTCAGCATTGAACCAGTTGTCATCCATTCCGTCATCAGTCACTTCACGCATCTCACCATCCCATGACAAATAAACTACGCCACCCATTTCATAGAGGGCGCCGTCATAAGCCAAAGCGGTCATAAGGGAAGTACCAACAGAATAGTCATCAAAGAAAACATCTGGGACGTCAATGACGTTATCAGCCCAGTCTGAACCGGCCAAATCAGCCGCCACCTCTTCAGATTCTACCCAGTGGATCGCGCCCTCTGTTGAGACGGCGTAAACCTTGGGATCAGAAGTGATTTTGATCCAATGTGTACCCGGGCGAACATTGACATTACCACCAAGGGTGATATCAGCCAAGTCAGCATCTGACAGGGTCATTATCCCATCAAAGTCACTGTACCAGGAGAAAAAAGTAGCTTCATTGGGGAAGGCATAACGCATGTCATCATAACCGTGGTAATAAACTGTGCTCAAGGAAGTGCCCTTGATCAAGTCACCAGGCATGGAGGCAGCGCTAGCAGAAACTGGGCCCATTAAAGCGCCAGCTCCCACAGTAAACGCAATCGTTGCGGCAGCAATAGCGGCAGAGATCACGCGTTTACTAGTTTGTAATACATGTTGCATAAATTCCTAAATCCGAACTCTCAACATTTAAGTTGAGAAAAAGAATAGAGGGAGATACCCGACCATGCGGTCTCGGCCTTTGCTAGGTTTCTCACCTGGGACTAATTACTGTCCCTTTGCGATCTCTCAAATCAAGTTTGAGAAACCGGCAAGGAAAAATAACTTTGCTATAAAATTATTTTAGTTGTTATAAATTTATTCTAGTTTAAATAATTCTTCAGTGTCTAAACCGGAATTTTGAACGGCGGAACCTGCATCTTCACCTTGGGCTTCAGCTGGCACATCCGTTTCAAGCAACTCGGCTGACACCGCCGCTTCTGCCACCGCTTGCGCCTCCACCGCTTGCGCAGCCGCCGCCTCTGCCTCCGCCAGGGCCACCTTTTCCGCCTCCACCCTCAGCGCAATCAACCCTCTGGCATCAACAATTAATTCTTCCGCCTTAGCCAAACCAATCTCTTGTTTCAATAATAACCGTTTGGACGATTCAAAAATTCTGAAGGCGGTTTTGTAACCACCCAAATCAAACACTCGATTGGCTTCTACTATATCCTTCTCCACCCCTTTCATGACCACTAAATAATTATCTAACTCTTTAATATTTGGTAAAACTAATTCTTGATCAATCACCATCAATTCTTTAATGACTCTCCGCAATGTTTCTACCCTTCGGCCATCAAAGCTATATCTAGACTCAATCAAAGCCAGTTGATTATTGAAAAGTTTTTTAATTTCGCTGGCGCTCAAAACAGTATCGGCTGTTTCATGAGATTCAACCGCTACATCAGTAATCAAAGCCGAGGCGGCCGTGGTGGTTTGTTGTACATCTCCCACGGTGGAGTTAGTGGAGACCACCTGACTTGTTACCGCATCCAAGGCCGGTGCAATTGTTTCCAAAGAACTCGCCAAATCATTAGCAATCACCACCGCTGATTCAGCGTCTTCCGCTTGCAATTCACGCAAAGAATCCGTGGCTTGCGTTACCTGAACGGCATAAGCAACTAAGGTATGATCAATCAACGGTTGGTTAACCGTCTGCCTATCTTCATTCTTGGCCGCCGCTTGTAATTTAGCCACCTCATCTAACCGTCTCACCGCAAACTCGGTATGCAACACCGCTTTTCTATCTAAACTAGCTAATTTAATTTGGGCACGCTCTGTTAAAATCTTAACATTATAAAAAGTTTCCCCCGGAATGCTGTCGGACGCACTCACGGTGGTCATAAAACCGGTCGTCAACATCACCACACTAGCCACCGATACCGCCATTGGTGTGGAAAAGAATTTTGACATTGACCAAACGGGTAACCGCACCGTAGTTTCTCTAATAACCAGATTTGATCTCCCAATTTTTCGGCAGGTCTCTAACCAAATGCGTTCCTGATCAGCATTACTTAAACCACCAGCTAGTGGATGGTTTTTTAAGGCTCTTAATTGTTTGTAAATTGACCGCATATTAGTCTTTGAAGGATTTGGTTGCTTTATTCAGGGCATTTTTGGCTCTAAACAATACAACTCGGATATTATTACTAGTCTTACCTAACGCTTCCGCTATTTCCGCTACTGACATGTCATCAAAAAACCGCATTCTTAGAACTTCTTGATATTCACTCTTCAAGGTTTTAATGATCTGTAATAACTCTTCCACTGCGAATCTATTCTCTGTTTGCTTTGATAGATTCATAGAGTCTGGTACGGAAAGCAGTTGTCGTTCAGTCGCTTGCCCCACCTTAGAATTATCTCGATAATAATCAGCGATTAAATTTCTAGCGATCCGGTAAAGGAAGGCATTGGGATGAGCGATTGGTTGAATCTGGAGATATGCCCAGGCACGGGCAAATACTTCAGAAGTTAAATCTTCTGCATCTTCTTTTCGTGGCAATTTAAAGTACAAGTAACGCTCAATCCTTGGCGCGAAATTTTTATGCATTTCAGCAAAGGATCCTGAGACCCCCTGCCAAAGCCCTCGCCCATGATTATTTTTTTCTTGGAGTACTGACATGCATTTAGACTGGAATTGGTTTAATTCATTACACCTGTAAATTTTAAGGGAAATTATAGCATTTTTAGAGATTTTGGGCAAGTACTAGCTAATATTCAAATTTAGCCCTATTTACATCAAAAGACCCGGGCTTAAATCACAAAAACGGGCAGCCTCTACCTTAATAGGTCGGCAATCACCCGCTTTTATTACACCTTTCTGACCCTAGATCCCCAATTGCTTAGCTTTATCAAGCAGTGCTGGCGAATACCAACTCTTCACCGTTCCTTTATAGACTGCTTTTAGTCCGGCCGTAATTTCTTCCCAGTTATAAGCATCCTCCACAAACACTCTAGACATATGTCCCCGCGAAATCACCTCTTTAGGAGTTTCCAAGAAATAGACGATCGCTTTAGCAAGTTCAGCGATATCCTCAGGTGCAAAGGTCAGGCCCTGATCCCCCACCGCTTCTCGGTTAGCGGGAATGTCAGCCGCAATCACCGCTTTGCCATAGCTCATTCCTTCTAGAACGGCGATCGGCAAACCTTCCATAGTAGAGGGATGCACCACAAACCGCGCTCCCGCAAATAAACCAGATAAAACAGAACCAGACTGAAACCCTGTCATTACAATTGAGTCATCATCAGCAATTTGCTCTTTCAGTTCGGCTACATAATCATCGGTAGCCGCTGAACCACCAACAATCGCCAATTTCAAACCGTTAAAGAGATTTGGCTTAGACTTTCTTGCCTCTTGCCAGGCCGAAATCAAAGTATGAGCTGATTTATGTCTCACCAGTCGTGAAACCATCAAAATATAATCGTGTGGTTGCAAAGAAAACGGTGAGAGCACCGTATAGTCCGTGACAACTCTAACCGGATTCACACCATTGGGTAAGTAGTTGGCAATCACACCAAACCGATCTTTAAAATATCTTTGTAAATATCGGCTGACTACAATCACTTCGTGCGCAAAAACCGTAGTGGCTCGCTCTCCTAGTTCTAACCACTTTCGCGACCACTCCGGCCATTTAGCTTGATCTTTATCCAACGCGTGGACAGTAACAATCACCTTTGCCCTAGATGCAAATATTCTTGGCAACCAGGCAAACAACGCCGGGCCAACGCCGTGAAAATGATAGATGTCTGGTTTGAGAAAAAACACCGCATGTAAAGTTGCGAGTAAAACATTGGTCACCCCATCGGTGGCCTTAACCGGACTCACGAAACTCGGCACTCTAATAATTTGAATTCCATTGTAAGCAAAAATCTCTTTTTCTGTGTACCAATTTCTAGCGTAAACCACCACTTCATAGCCAGCCTTAATTAGCCGAGTGCTAATTTCAGCAACATGGGTTTCAATCCCGCCAAACTTGGCCGGTAACCCTTTGGCTCCAATCATCGCAATTTTCATAACCGGCAATATTAGCAGAAAAACAGCGTTTGGTCAAGTAGTTCAATACCAGCTTAGATCAAGTTATTGTGCTATTTATAGCCAATTATAAGACTTATAAACACAGCTTTTAAAATGCACCAAAACTATGCTTATTACTTCATCCGCCATACACACCTCGCTCTTGCAAATACCGTTAAATCTGTTACCCTATCTGGGCATTACCGTGGGACGGTAGTTCAATTGGTTAGAGCACTGCCCTGTCACGGCAGAAGTTGCGGGTTCGAGTCCCGTCCGTCCCGCCAGAAAACACCCTTGCGCTCAAGTAAGGTTGTTTTTTTATTT
>CALRGN010000010.1 GCA_943357745.1 Candidatus Uhrbacteria bacterium | reverse complement strand
GTAATCTTATCTTCTAACTCTTTCCCAAAGCAGAGTTGGTGACAAAATTCCTTAATCGGTTGCGCCGCCGCCTCCTCATGGCCCCGAGATCTTACTCTACCCTCCTCCATTTTAGTCACCAGCGGTTTGCCAAAATCGTGGACTAGAGCCGAGAGCGTCACGAGTAACCGTCTTGCCCGAATAGCTTTCAACTCGTGGTCAGCCGTCTCTGCCAATCGCACCAACCTCGCCGCTTGATCCACCACCAGCATGGTATGAATTCCCACATCCCCCTCCGGATGCCACTCCGGTTCTTGCGGCGTGTCCCATAATGCTGAAAGGGTTGGAAAAAATCGTTTGAGCAGTCCCCAGTCTCGCGCCAGATTAATACCAATGGAAGGCCTGATTGCGAGCGTTAACAGTTTCTCCCACTCCGCCGTCACTCTCTCCGGCGATAAGGTTTCCAATTCACCAGAACGGATAATCTCTTTTATTAAATGAACCGTATTGGGATCTACTTTGAGCTCAAACCTCGCCGAAAATTGCATTGCTCGCCAAACGCGGAGTGGATCTTCAATGAAGCTCCGTTCGTCAACAATTTTAAGCCGCTTCTCCTCCAAATCCTTCAGCCCATTGTACGGGTCAAAAATCTGTTTTTTTCTCCAATCCAAACCAATCGCGTTAATGGTAAAATCACGCCGTCTGGCCCCTTGTGAAAAATTCAGGTAAGGGTCAGTTTTAACCAAAAATTTTGTATGACCAGCCCCAATTTTCTCTTCCGTCCTAGGCAGGGCGATATCCAATTCCAACCCCGGCTCCAAAACCACCTTGTACACCCCAAATGAAACCCCCACCGCTTGATAATGAGGCCAGAGTTCCAAAAGTATTGCTTCCAGCTGATCTTTTTCTACTCCGTATACTTCAACATCAAAATCTTTGGCCACAATCCCCACCGCCAAATCCCGCACCGCTCCCCCCACCACCACCACTCGCGCTTCGCTACTTTCAGAAGAGCGTTCCACCCATCCCAGCAATTCCTCTAAGGCAGATAACAAAATATCTGGCCAAAGTTTAAGCCGTTCTTGCCACTCTTGTGTAGTAATCATACTAAGGCACTAAAGAAACCCCGGTCATACTCTCCGGCACTGGCACACCTAACAATGCCAACACCGTTGGCGCTACATCAGCTAGAATTCCCACCGGTTGCAGCTGCGATAAGTCACCATTGGGAGGATCAAGGGAAAGACCGGCTTTCCCTTCCAAGGTGGCGCTGGCAATCCAGATTGGCACCGGATTAGTACTATGTTCCTTATCAATCGCGCCCGTTTGTAAATTCAAAACCTCTTCACCATTACCATGGTCAGCGGTAATCACCAGCGCCCCATTTGCTTCCAATACCGCCGTTAATATTTCCCCAACACAGCTGTCCAGAATCTCAATCGCCTTAATTGTCGCTGGTAAATCACCGCTATGCCCCACCATGTCCGCATTAGCAAAATTAGCAATTATCACCGGAAAATTCCCCAACTTAATTTCTTGAACAATCTTTTCCTTGATGGCAACTGCACTCATTGCCGGCGTTAAGGCATAGTTGGCCACTTTAGGTGAAGGAACTAAAAACCGTTCTTCTCCCGGCCACGGCTCCTCTCTAGTGCCATTAAAAAAATAAGTTATATGGGCATATTTTTCTGATTCCGCTACTTTAAGTTGGGCGATTCCAAACCTAGAAAGAGTCTCCGAAAGCCCACCTCTAATGGCTTCATTTGCAAACGCCACCGCCACCGGCAATCCCGAGGCATAATCAGTCATAGTAACCACCTTAACCCCATGCAAAATTTTTCTATCAAAGCCATCAAAATCCGGTACCACTACCGCTTGTACTAATTCTCTCGCCCGATCCGGTCGGAAATTAAAAAATATAATCGCATCATTTGGTTGTAAAACAGCCACCGGATTATCACCATTAAAAACAGTGGTGGGAATAAACTCTTCATCAAAAACAGATCGGGCATAGCTCTCCTTAATTGCCGAGAGCGGGTCAACCGCCATCACGCCTTCCCCCATAAACATCGCTCCGTAAGCCTTGCTAATTCTATCCCAACGCTCATCCCGATCCATCGCAAAATACCGCCCCGATAAACTTCCCAATTCACCCACCCGTTCCTGTTTCATAAAAACTAACAGTTCAGAAATAAAATCCAGACCAGAGTTATATAAAGTATCTCTGCCATCCAAAATAGCGTGTACCACCACGCGTTTCACTCCTCGTTTCTTGGCCAGTTTCAATAGTTCAAAACAATGGGTATTCATTCCATGAACTTTCCCAGCGGAAATTAATCCCACCAAATGTAAAGTTGAGTTATTGCTCTTAGCGTAGTCACAACCAGAAGTTAAAGCCAGATTTTGATCAAACTCCTTTGAAGCAATCGCTTGATTAATTCGGGGTAAAGTTTGATGATGAACAAGACCGGCACCAATTGTCACATGACCCACCTCTGAATTGCCCATTTCACCCCAAGAGAGACCAACCTCATCCCCAGAGGCGCGTAAAGTCATGGCGGGGTAACGGGCGGTTAGTAGATCAAAGCTGGGGGTTCTCGCCTGAACAATCGCATTTCCCGGAGAATCAGGGGCAATACCAAAACCATCCAAAATCAAAAGAACCACCGGTTTGACCCCCGTCCCTGCAACTAGATCCATATTTAGGCTCTAGTATACCGCATTACCACCAAAGCAATGGCTAGCGACCGTCGTAAAACCGTCTCTATCTGGGTCTTCCTCTCAACCGTCGGAAAGATGCGCTTATCGTAACGCCACCGCCGCTTCCGCGTTGGAAGCATGGATCAAGATTGGTGTTGGTAAATGTACCAACGGTAAAAATATCTCACGCTTTTTTAAACTTGCCACTGATCTCAACCGATGAATATCCGTTTGCAACCGTTCCGATTCCAAATTTAAACTTTGGTTTGAATTCCTCAGTGCCAAAGCCAAATAACCATTTTCCGTCACCGTGGCTAATTGATTAGTATAAAAAAATCCTAACAATAAAGTAAAGATTATTAAGGTTAATAAAATTACTGGTGCAAAGGCATCAAATCGTTCCTGATTCCAATTATTAACCCGTGCAATCGCTTTCATAATTTATTCAACTTTATTATTTGACCATGATTCTTAACTTGGCACTTCTTGATCTAGGATTAGCGGCTATTTCCGCTGGTGTTGGTTTTAGGTAATACCCTTTCTTGCTATCAACCCCTCCAGCAACCGTTTGGCTGTTCATAAACTGCTTCACGATCCGGTCTTCCAGTGAGTGGAAAGTAAGGACTGCCAACTTCCCGCCCGGTTTTAGCACCAACTTGGCCGCCTCTAATCCTTTTGACAGTTCGTTAAGTTCATCATTCACCACAATTCTTAACGCTTGAAAAATCTTAGTGGCCGGATGAATCCTCCCTCGTCTTGGGATCACTAGCGCAATCACCTCCGCTAAATCTAGCGTACTGGTAAAGAGTTTTTCTCTCCGGCGTCTTACAATCGCTTGCATCGCTACTCGGGCTCGCAACTCTTCACCATACTTCCTAAACACTTCCGCTAGATCCTCTTCCTTCCATTGATTCACCACCTCAGCCGCAGTAATTCCCTGCGTGGCATCAAACCGCATATCCAGCGGTCCATCATGTCTAAAAGAAAACCCTCGTTCTGGATCGTCAAGTTGTGGTGACGCCACTCCTAGATCAAACAACACGCCATCCACACTCTCTGCTTTTACCGTTTCTCCCATGGCAGAATAGCTAGCGTTGATAAGACGGAGATTTTGATCACCGATTTGGTCACCGATTTGATCACCAATTTGGCCACCGATTTGGTCACCAAATAACTGTTCTTTGGCTAGCACCAAATTCCGAGCGTCACGCTCAAAGCCATATAATTCTCCGACTGGTTGAACGGCTTCCCAAAGCAGTTTGGTGTGGCCTCCTAACCCCACCGTGGCATCTACCACCATATCTCCAGGATGTAGCGCCAGCTCTTCCAAAATCTCTCTCGCCATAATTGGCAAATGTTTGTATTCCATAAATTCATCTTGTACAAACATCATCATCGTTACAAACCTAAACCGGTGAGACTCTCCGCTAATTCTTCCGCCCGATTTTCCACTTCAGCCGCATAAGCCAACCATTTATCTTTGGCCCATAGTTCCAGCCGAGAATGAACGCCCACTAAGACTACTTCTTTATTAATTCCGGCATAGACTCGTAGGTACTCCGGAATCAAAAACCGTCCTTGCTTATCTGGCGCAATCTCCGTAGCACCGGCCAACATGAATCTTGCAAAGGAGCGAGAATTGGCTTGGTTCAAGGGCAGGTCACCCAATTTTTGGGCTAACTTTTCCCAATCACCTTTTAACATTAAAAAGAGCGATGAATCTAACCCTCTCGTTACCACTCCTCCGAGCGCTAAAGTCTCGCGTAATTTGGTGGGGACCACGATCCGGCCCTTATCGTCAATTGAAATGTGGTATTCGCCAATGAACATGGGGAGCAGTGGATCTTTTCGATCGATTTTGTGTAATTGGCGACCAACCCAACCAACACCGTGGCTCAAAAATTAGATCATGATAAATTCCACTTTTTACCACTTAACACCATTTTACACCACTTTGGTGTCCCCTAGACCGAATTGCGTGGGGATAAGTGACTAATTATATTCAATCACAAACCGAATAAATCGCCGATAAATCACAAATCTTGCATAAAACCTTTAAATATGCTAAAATCAGGCCGACCTTGATCCTAAGGTCAACAACCAAATGGAGTCTCCCGTGAGCACTTACCCCGCGCGAACGGCATCAGTCTGTTCCCACTCCGTCCCAACGAGAATTCTAGAACTTCTGTTCTGGGGTTTGCTCGGTCTCATCGGAATCCTGGCGGAGAACGCCTGGGCCCAACCGGTCGGTCCGGATGCGCCGCCCCAAACTTGGGAACCGACCGTTCCGACCATAGCGGCCGCTTCCACCGCCCCGCTTCCCCCAACGCCAACGGTCGAACCGAACACTACCACGGTGTTCATTCAACCAACTTTGGCTGAGTTGGAACGGGAACGGTTTGACACCGATTTGTGGTCAGTAGACGACCAGGTGCGATACTGCTTCGCCAGCCACTGGCCACCAGTCTCCCCCGAGAAGCAAACCCGGTGCCGATCGTTTCTGTCGGTGCAGTTGCTCCTTGAAACCAGTTGGCGACAAGCGCTGGAAAATCATCCCTGCGTTGGGCCAGTTCCCAACTTTCGTGATCCCAGCTGGGAATACCTCTGGCGGAACACCGAGCATCCGCAAACCCAAGAGTCGGTGATGTACTCCCAGATTGGGATCATCATCAATCTGATCTTGGGCAATGCGGATCGTGATCCTCGGCTCGGCTACCGCCAGCCCGAGTGCCACCTCTAGTTTGCCCTCACACCCGACGCACAAAAGCGTCGGGTCTTCCTTTTATAAAAAATTCCTACTCTACAAGGGGCCTGATATAAACCTAAACGATCCGTCGTTTTTTCTGATGATACCGATTGGCAAACCGATGCGCCTCATCACGCACCCTTTGCAGAAGTTGCTTATGAGCCAACGCCACCTGATCAATCTCCCCCGACTGATCCATTATCACCAAGCGATCCACTTTACGATCCTCTCCCTTTGCGATTCCCACCACCGGCCAAGCAAGACCAGCCGTCTTCAAAAGTTCTAAGGCGATCGATACTTGTCCCTCGCCCCCATCAATCAACCATAAATCCGGATCAGGCCACGGTGCTCTAACCAAGGTCGGCGAAGTATCACCATCCCCTTTGTCAGAACCAATCTGATCCTCGTTCACGATTACTTTAGTAGAATGAGCCAGCCGTCGCGTCAAAATCTCTCGCATCGCCGCATAATCATCCGCTCCGTTTCCTAACCGAATTGAAAATCGTTTGTACTCAGAAGTTGCCGGCTGACCCCCTTCAAAGACGCTCATCGCTCCCACTCGAGCCGCACCGCCCAAGTGCGCAATATCAAACGCTTCAATCCGACCATAAATATTAAGATGACCAGAGATCGTCGGTTCAAGTCGCACTCCATCTTCAAGGTCGCGTCGCAACAGCGAAACATCAGAAACATGAGTCAACGCCCGCCAACGATTACGGGCAATCGCCGCCCCTTCAAAATTGCCAAGCCTAGCTAGACGATCCATCTCTCGTTTGAGTTTAGAAACAACCGCCGTAACTTGACCATCAAAAAACCGTTCTACTTCCTTAATCGTTCGTTGATAAGCTTTTTTGGAAATCCCTCCCGTACAAACACCGGGACAAAGACCTAGCTGTGCTTCAAAACACGGTTTAGACGCGAGCGAGTTGGTCGGAGAGGTGGTCAACGCACTGGTCGGCGAAGAAGTGGTCGGCGAAAAAGTGGTCGGCGAGTTGGTCACGACAACTGCCGGTGGCTCACAAGTTGACCACGGTAAACTGTGGCGCACTAACTTTAAAGCTATTTTCAAAGACTGGCTGGAGAGATAAGGGCCGTATACCGATCGAAATTTTCGTTTTGCAACTGGCGATAAAGTTTTATTGAACGGTTTAATCTGCAAGCGTTCTAGGTCTAATCCCCGCATCAAAACCGGTCGCGGATACGGCTCGTTGGTAAAACAAAGATAAATAAACGATTTATCATCTCGACCTAAAATATTATAGGGCGGTTTATGCTTCCTGATTAAATTAGCTTCCAAAACCAAGGCCTCCAAAACCGAACCAGTAATGGTATATTCAATTTTGGCGATTTTTAAAACCAATTCCGCCGTCCGAGGATGTATGGATTTTTTGGTAAAATAAGAAGCCACGCGCCGTTTTAATGACCCCGCCTTTCCAACATATAACAACTCGCCATTGCTAGAGTAATACCGATACACACCGGGCAGATCAGGCAAGTTACCATCTTGAATTATTATATTATCTGGTAACATATTTGGCCTTATACCGATCGTGGTCTAGCTCGCAAGCAACGGTCGCAAATACTTGCCGGTCAGACTAGCTGATTTTCTAATGATCTCTTCTGGCGTACCCTCCGCCACCACCATCCCCCCTCCACTTCCCCCTTCCGGACCTAGGTCAATCACCCAGTCGGCCGTTTTAATAACATCCAGATTGTGTTCAATTACCACCATTGAATTTCCCTTATCCACCAAGCTATGTAGCACCACCAAGAGTTGTTTTACATCGGCAAAGTGAAGACCAGTAGTTGGTTCATCAAGCAGATATAAAGTTCTACCCGTTTGTCTTCGCGCTAATTCGGTGGCCAATTTAACGCGCTGTGCTTCCCCGCCTGATAGCGTAGTGGCCGACTGCCCCACTTTCACATACCCTAACCCCACCTCATTCAACGCCTTCAACTTCACCGCCACATCGGGAATATCCTTAAAAAACTCCCCCGCTTCTTCAATAGTAAAATTCAACACTTGTGAGATATTTTTTTCTTTGTAAGTAACTTCCAAAGTCTCTCGGCTAAATCTTAACCCTTTACAGACCTCACAACTCACAAACACCGCCGGCAAAAAATGCATCTCAATTTCAATCACACCATGCCCTTCACAATGTTCACATCTGCCACCAGGAACATTAAAAGAAAATCTCCCCGCCTTATACCCCCGATATCGAGCCTCTTCGGTTTGAGCATACAGCTCTCTAATTGGTCCCCAAGCACCGGTATAGGTGGCCGGATTTGATCTTGGTGTTCTTCCAATTGGTGATTGATCAATTAAAATCGCTTTGTCTACATATTCCACTCCGGAAATTGATTTATGTGCGCCCGAGGTTTGTCCAGACTGGCCCAAGCGTCGTGCCACCGCTTTGTACATCACTTCATACGCCAAACTAGATTTACCACTGCCAGAAACCCCAGTTACACATAAAAACTTTTTCAAAGGAAACTCAACATCAATGCCTTTCAGGTTATTCGCACTCGCCCCTTTTACTTTAATGCTCCCTCCTTGCCGAGAACGACGCTCCGTTGGCACTTCAATCCGTTCATCACCCCGCAAATAAGCAGCGGTCAACGAATTCTTACTTTTAAATACCGCCGGCACCACTCCTTCCGCCACCACCTCTCCCCCATGCACCCCCGCCCCCGGACCGATCTCAATCATATAATCAGAGCGTCTAATGGTATCCTCATCGTGCTCAACAATGATCACTGAATTACCAAGATCCCGTAGGTGCTCCAAAGTTTTAATTAACTTTTCATTATCTCTCTGATGCAATCCAATCGTTGGCTCATCCAAGACATACAACGCCCCCACCAAATGAGACCCGATCTGGCTTGCCAGCCGAATCCGTTGCGCCTCACCTCCAGACAATGTTCCCGCCGTTCTATTCAAAGTAAGATAATGCAATCCCACATCCAACATAAATCCCAACCGATTGCCAACCTCTTTCAAAATTGTTTGCGCTATGGCTTGATCCCGATCATTGAGTTCTAATTCCAAGAACCAAGTCACGGCTTCCTCTACCGATAAATTAGTAACCTCCACAATTGATTTTCCGGCCACAAAAACTTTCAGCGCCTCTGGTCGCAACCTCGCTCCTTTACAAGTTAAACACGGTTTCACAGAAAATAGCTCGGCAGTCCCTAAGCCAGAGCAAGCCACGCAAGCGCCATAAGGACTGTTAAATGAAAAAAGTCTCGGCTCAATTTCTGGGAATGAAAATCCGTCCTTGGCACAACTAAATTTACTAGACAAGGTCAGTTCACGCTTAGGGTACACCACCCGCACCACCCCTTCCCCACGGTCAACCGCTTGTCCCAGAGCATCCGCTAATCTCTGCCGGCCATCTTTATTTTCAACCTCTGTTAAAGTAATCGTATCAATCACCACCTCAATCGTATGTTGCTTATACCTAGACAAAACAATCCGTTCACTCAAACTCAACTCCTCACCGTCCACTCGCACTCGGGCATAACCGGCATTATATAAATCATACAACAACTGATAATATTCTCCCTTTCTGCCAAACACCACCGGCGCCAAAATTTTAATCCTCAAGTTAACGCCCTTCTCTTTTTTTCCTTCTCTGATCACAATGTCTACCATTTCATCAATCGTCAATCGCTCAATTCTAGAATTGCATTTCAAACAATGGGGTTGACCAACTCGGGCAAATAGTACCCGCAAGTAATCATAGATCTCGGTAATCGTTGCTATCGTAGACCGAGGATTTCTACCATGCGCTTTTTGATCAATAGAAATTGCTGGTGATAACCCCTCAATCTCATCCACATCCGGTTTCTGCAAATTTCCTAAAAATTGCCTAGCGTAAGCAGACAAGGATTCAATATAACGCCGTTGACCCTCGGCAAAAATAGTGTCAAATGCCAAGCTAGATTTGCCGGAACCAGAAACACCGGTAATGCAAACCAAAGAATTTCTTGGAATTTCCAAAGAGATATTTTTGAGATTATGCTCTCTTGCGCCTCTAATGGTAATTTTGTCTTTCATATTAGGGACGCAACTCCATTTCTAATACAGTAATCTCATCTCTTAAAATCGCCGCTGTTTCAAAAAGCAAGTTCCCTGCCGCCATTTTCATCTCTTCTTTTTTCTGTTTGATCACCGCTTTAACTTCTCCAGGAGTTGCTGTCAGTTCAATCGCTAAAATCTTTTTGGTAGTATCCACCGACTCCACCCCAAGCAACGCTCCAATATCAGAGATTTTCTTGCTAATTGAAGTAGGGGTAACTCCGTGAGCTTGATTAAATTTCACTTGAATTTCCCGCCGTCTAGCCGTCTCCGCCAAAGCCCGTTTTAAAGACCCGGTCATCACATCGGCATACAAAATCACCTTACCATTCAAATGCCGGGCCGCTCTTCCGATAATCTGAATCAAAGAAGTGGTTGACCGTAGAAACCCCTCCTTATCGGCATCAAGCACCCCAATTAATGAAACTTCCGGCAAGTCCAACCCCTCTCGCAATAAATTAACTCCCACCACCGTTTCATAAACTCCTCGTCTAAGATCAGAAAGAATTTTTACTCTTTCAAAAGTCTCAATATCAGAGTGAATATACGCCACTTTCAACCCTTCATTTTTCAAATAATCTGTTAAATCCTCGGCCATTTTCTTGGTGAGCGTAGTTATTAGGGACCGCTCGCTCAACAATACCCTACCCTTGACCTCGGCGGTGATATCTCTTACTTGCCCCAGATAACTGCCATCGCTTTGAGCGCTCACCGCCCGCACAACCGTTTCCGGATCCACTAGTCCGGTGGGCCTAATAATCTGTTCCACCACTTGCCTCGAGCTCGCTAGCTCCACCTCCCCCGGCGTAGCTGAAACAAAAATTCGATCGCCAATTTTGGCATTAAACTCAATTGAATTCAGGGGGCGGTTATCCTTGGCCGACGGCAACCTAAAACCATGTTCAACCAGCGTTTCTTTACGAGACCTATCTCCGGCATACATCCCGCCTAGTTGCGGTAAAGTAACATGCGACTCATCAATGATCGTCAAAAAATCTTTGGGAAAATAATCAATCAAAGTAAACGGCGGCTCCCCCTCTTTTCTACCATCAAAATGCCGAGAATAATTTTCAATCCCAGAACAGAAACCAATATTTTGAATCATCTCCAAATCATATTTAGTTCTACTTCCCAATCGCTCCGCCTCTAACAGTTTGCCGGAACGATCCAGTTCTGATAATCTCTCTTCCAATTCCGATTTTATTGTTCTAATCGACCGTTCTCTTTCAGAGAGTGAAGTCATAAAATGTTTGGCCGGATAAAGCCAAAGTTCGGTGAGCCGATTTTTTATTTCTCTGGTAACCGGGTCAAGTTGAAAGATTTCTTTTGGCCGATCATCTTCAAATACTAACCGATACAACACTTCTTCATTCATTGGCATAATCTCCAACACATCGCCTCGGAGCCGATACTGACCGCGATTCACATCCACCGTGGTGCGCACAAATTGCGTTTCTATTAGTCGTCTAGTAAGTGTTTTTAGGTTTGGACCAAACTGACCGTCCAACGATTGACCGCCCGTTGAAATATGGGTCATCACTCGCTCATAGGAACTAGGAGAACCTAAACCATAAATACAAGAAACAGTCGCCACCACAATTACATCCCGCCGACTTAATAGAGATTGGGTAGTGGAGTGTCTTAGGCGATCAATCTCCTCGTTGATTGTTGCTTCTTTTTCAATAAAAGTATCGGAGGTCGGTAGATAGGCTTCTGGTTGGTAGTAATCGTAATAAGAAACAAAATATTCAACCGCATTTTCCGGAAAAAATTCTCTAAACTCATTACAAAGTTGAGCTGCTAAGGTTTTGTTATGAGCAATCACTAAGGTGGGTCGTTGCACCGCTTCAATCACATTTGCCACCGTAAAAGTTTTGCCTGACCCAGTTACCCCCAACAAAGTCTGACACCCCAAACCAGCCTTGAGCCCTTGGATAAGTTGCTCAATCGCTTTTGGTTGATCACCGGCCGGTTGATAAGCTGAACGAAGGTTGAACATGAAAAAATGATGTCTGATTAGTTACTGTTCGTATTTTGTACGGCGATAATAACACGCCACTGGAAGGACTTCAAATCCCACCGTGTCGCCACCAATGATTTTCAAACTAGTACAAATAGTTGACCTTTCTGATAATTTATGGTACACATATATGGCAACAGGAGCCATAATGCCAACCTTTTACAGAAATTTCCCACCGGCCAACTTTCTTCAGCAGTGCCACCTATCGGATTTTCCTCAGTTGGTGGATAGCGCCTTCAAAGTGATGGATGGTCTCCCTCAAACCACCACCGAACTGATGGTGACGATCGCTCAAATCATGCTGTGTCCTGCCGATGAAACGGCTAGCGGTACCTTGAAAGTATTTCTGGCAGTCAAAGATTCGGCGCAACACAGTATTCGGGTAGTGGCCCTCATCGGACTCGCCGAAATGATCTCTCAGTTAGCCGGTTTGTCACCAAAGACAACCACTCCAGTCAAAGAACTGGTCTGCCAGGCGATTATAGCGACTACTGTCGACCAGCATGACGCATCCAACCCCAAACCCACAGCGGCAAAGATCGTCATCAACATCCCAGAAGAGTTCATGAGACAACTGATCGCTGGTAACCATCAGCTGAATAGAGCTCTATTCCCACCCCCCTGTTCTGCTGCTGCCGAAACGGAGTGGAATTAGACCTACCCGTCACACCCCGACCGCGTTCGGAAGACAACCACTACCGGCGCCCCTAGTCGTACTCGGGGCGTCACTTTTTTTCTAAATTTTAGAATCGATCAACCCTCTAATCACCTCTTTAGCTCCAGTGGGAACAAATTTTTCCCAACTAGAATCCTTAACAGCCAGCAATGATCTAATCGTTGCGCCAGAAATTCCTGGCACCGGTTTAATCACCTTCACCGCCACTCCCGCCGCGCCCGCAATCATTCCCACCTTTTCATCCCCAGTCCAAATTGTAGGTGCTGTGGGATTTCCACTCGCCTCCAACACTTTATCCAGCCATTCCTTATCATTCTCACAATCGTTAACTGTCACAATCGTCGGCGTCATCAAATCGTTAATCATCAAAGTTTCCGCGATCATTTCCTGCCTCTCCGCCACCGTGAACGGATTCTCCGCTGAGCGAGAATCGCCGTCACAAATTACTATCACCACTTGATCGGTCAGTTTGGTCATCCCTTGGACCACCAATAAGTGCCCATTGTGAAACGGTTGAAACCTCCCCGGAAAGATTGCGATCATATCTATAATCATAACGGTTCTTGCATTTTTTGCCAAGGACTGCTATAATTGGGCGGTCGCTAAAATCAGCTTTATCAAGTTTCAACAGATTGAACAAATGAATTAACGGGTTCAAATTGCTCGGGGGTCGTCTAACGGCAGGACACCGGCCTTTGAAGCCGTGAATAATGGTTCGATTCCATTCCCCCGAAAACTATCCGTTATCAACCAGTGTTCCACCCCAGCTTTTAGCTCTAGATCGCAATCTAAAGATAAAAGGTGTGGTGGATATTTCATCCCCAGATGCAAGTGGACTAGCTAGCCACCCAAATCAATCCTCGCTCCCAGCGTTGATCACCTGCCATCATGGCTAAAAGTACCCCACCGTGTAGCTAACGGCATCCCCACAGAGAGAGAAAAATGGTCAACACAGTGATTGCTATCTCCGCCATCGGAGCGGTGGACATTCCCCCAGAAGTCCGGAGCGACAACTGCTTCGGCGGCGACATCGAGCAACCACAGTATGGCTCAACCCCCAAAGGTTGGGTTTCCGTGGAAGATCTCGGCGACACCGCCTCTCGTCCTTTGGACGACATCACGGACATTGGGCCGGATGATTCGGAACCGGCAGATATCGAACTTGCAAACAGCGATGCCGATTGGGATCGAGCGGTTGCTGCAGCAATGGAGATTGGCTGTTACTCCGCTTCCCCGCGGACTCCAAACCATGCTCCATCGTTGGACCAAGCACGGTCGTCAGCACAAGTGCGAACATTCGTTCCCGCTCCAGTGGATCTGTACTCAGAACCACTCACCGATGTCTCGGGGATCAATTATCTCTCCGGAAGTCCGGCCAGTGAAGACTCAGATCGCTGGGACCGATCCAAGGGAGGCCTTTCAATGCGCCTCGTGCTCACCCAAGCCCAACTGGCAGCACTGGAACGCTGGAACAGAGCTCAACCCCACCGGGTCCCAAAGCGGCTCGCCCGAGACGAGCGACGGGTCGCAGCCACGGTGGCCGCGGCCACTCGGTTCCACGAGCTTGCCTCCAAATCTGGGCTCACCGTAGAAGAGCTCGTGCAAGCAATCAGTGCCCAGACCTGAACCGGTTCGTCACGATCCTCTTGACCGTGACAACAGAGTTCACCTTGAGGCTCGTTCCCCAAAACAAGCCTCACTTCACCGGTTCGGTCGCCCCTCGTGGCGTCCGGACCGGTTCTTTTTTTAGTTAGTTATTCTTTCCGAAAACTAGAATTTAATATAAGTTTTCAACTTCGCTTCAGTTTTCAACCCTTCCAAATACGGCACCACTTCTGCATCAAATTTATCTTGTTCAAGCTGAGCTTTAATTGTAGCTCTGGTTTCTTGCATGGTCTCCTCTGTAACCTCAATTTTCCTTGCTAAAATGTAGGCGTCAATATCTTCTTCCGTGACCACAATTTTATCCGCAAGCAAACCTCTTAACCCTAACTTGATTGTTATGTTTTCCACTAGTTCAGAATAAACCACCCCCTCTTTTTCCAACGCCTCTTCAAAAGTGATACCAGTGCCCTCAATTCCCGCCTTGATAACATCTATCTCCGCTTGAACCGCTTGCGTATCAACTAATATCCCTTGTGATTTGATCGTTTGCTCGATCAATTTCTGGATTACCAATTGATCAAGGACTTTAGTTCCCGCCAGTTTTTGAACCTCGGCGTTAAAATCCCAACGGAAAATTATTTCACCATTAACTGTGGCCACAATAAATAATCCCCTAAAGTTATAGACAAACCCCACCACTAGCACCACCGCTAAACCAATTAAAAGTTGTTTGTTGGAAAAGTTAAATTTTGTTGCAACAGAATTATTTTGACTATCAGCGCCGTTGAAACTTCCATCACTCTGCCCCAGAACCCCAACTTCCGGTTGTATCTCCGGCAATTTTCCATCATCCATGCCTGCATCTATTCCTAACTCTTTTTTTGCAACTTCATCATTACCGTTTTCCATAAGTTTATATTAATTACAGGCTGTTAAGTTTTCAACTAGAAAGGGTAACAAATCGCCCATTAAAGCTAATCTGACCTTCTTCCGTGGCCTCAGCGCTAGCGACTATTGCCCTACCCCTTGCATCCGCTCGATAAGTCATATTAATATCTCAATATTCTTGAGAGAAGTATGACCCCTATCGGTCCATCTAGGCAAATGTCTTACCCACATTCAAAAGAGTATTTTCTAATTTTGTAGCCCGCAAAAATTTCGCCAAAAAAGAAAGCCGAAGCCAGCACGGATTCCTCCCCAGCCCCTCCTCCGCGCGGGCGAGTCCATCACCCCGCCTCCATATCCCCATGGCTTAACTCCAGCCCAGAAGTTAGGAGTAGCGAGTCTAGCTAAGATGATTTATCCCCAAAAGGTAACCCTATCTCTGCAACCGTACAGATATTGCCATTTAGAGATAAATAGTATATATTGCTTATATACTATTCACTAATTTTATAGCCGTAACAAAACCAATTGGCAAGGACCCCAAACTTTAGACAACTTGTTCGTTCTGATATGATTGATAAAAATATCCTATGCCAAGTGGTTAGCAATCCCTTACTTCAGTTCAGAGGGATGTCCTTTTTCTTTAATTGCTTAATGAGTAAACGATATATCGGTGGGTTTCTGTGCTTACTATTATTATTGGGTGCGGGCTGTAGCAATACTGCCAGCCAAACAAACGACACGGTTTACCAAGGCCAAGAAAACACTGATAGCGTCGTCGGTGAAGCGCCATCCCAAGAAATAGCTATCGCCGCCGAGACGAGTGAAGGGGCGGATGTCATGAATGATCCGGAAGGTCGCCACACCGTAGCGAATGCAGCAATTCTTAGCGACGATCAGGGCGAAGGGCAGAAGCATGCCGTGATAGGGATAAGTCCTGTCGTTGAACAGGAGGTTCAGGATTATGCGATAGGCTCGGCCGGTACGGAAACGACCGAGGAACCTGTAGAACGCCGTATAAGCACATCAGAAACCCTAGACGACGAGGAAGAGATAGCGCCCGCACCAGCGGTGACAGATGTTTGTACGAATATCGAAGAAACACAAACGACGGTTCCAGCGAGCATGACAGCATCGGGGAATATTTGCACGATACTACAGGCCAGCTCGCCAGTCGTCACTATGCCCGAGATTACCGAGTTGGAGTCTGATCCGTCGATCGGGAGGGTGGGTGAGATGGTCACAGTTTCGTATAGTGCCGATAATGCAGCTATTTGTGCGTTGAGTACCAGTCAAAATATTCAAGTGCCTTTTGTTGGTCGTCTTTCAAGCGGTGAAGTAGAAGTTACCTTGGACGAGGCGGAACTTACCAATGGGGTATTTACGTATTATCTGATTTGCGCGGATAATGACTGGCGTACAGATTTACGAACACTGACTGTTGCCCATGACCTCAGCTTCATGTCGCCGCAACCAACCAGCTTTTTTTCCGCAAATGGCGGCAATATAGGCAATGGTGGCAATGGAGTACGCTCAGGAGTACCGTTTGTTGAAATCATCCCATTAAGAGAAGGGGCAATGGCTATATTAGAGATGGATGGTAAACTTTACACACTTGATGCGAACGGGATAGATTTTTACTTTTATGATCTCACGGCCGATCCCACCTGGGTCAGTGTAGGCACATGTACTCAACATGACTACGTGATAGGATTTTCGTATAGCGACGATAATAACAGCAATATCACCGGTACTTCACCGACCGGGGCATTTTGTCTCAATGATGTAGTTGCTCCTTGATTTTAAGTACAAATATGAACCAACGCAACGAAAATGAAGAAGGGCTATCAATACCTGATCTATCTAAGAAGCCATGGTGGAGATTGGCGCAAGCCCTTTTCGTTCTAACTAGCGTTTGTATCGGAATAATCATCGTGGTCGTTGCTGGGGTAGCTATCAGTGATATCGATTTGATCGACGAGGAGAAAAGTCAGCTATGATATCGGGCAAGCGGCCGTTGTTTCGCTAAATGCTCGACTGAATCAAGAACAGAAACGTCGCAAAGATAACACAAAACTCCCCTTTCAGGGAGCTCTGTTTGGACACCGATTCGGTGATGGTGACCCTACCGGGAATCGAACCCGGATTTAAGGCTTGAGAAGCCTCTGTCCTAACCGTTAGACGATAGGGCCATATTCCAATTTGTCGCACCATCCTACCAGAATTATTAAAAACCTACAATCACCTCCGCACCCCATCGGCAGAGTTCGCAAACTCAACCGATCCTACACCAACCCTCCTACAAACCAATCTTATTCAGTTCTTCCAAAGCGCGTTTTTGTTCTTTTGATAATCGCTTGGGAATATTTACCACTACCGTTACAATTTGGTCCCCTCTACCCCGATTATTCCCCACTCCTTTACCACGCAATCGCAACTGCTGTCCACTCTGAATTCCCGCTGGGATGGTGAGTTTTACTTCACCATCAATAGTCTTCACATCAATTGCATCCCCCAAAGTCGCCTGTGAAAAAGCAATTTCCACTCGGCTATGCAAATCAAAATCTTGGCGATCAAAATTATGATCAGCGGTCACTTTCAATCGCACATATAGGTCGCCCTTCTTATGATCTTTGCCTATACTCATCCCCTCCCCCGATAATTTAAGCGTCATCCCATTATCAATTCCCGCCGGAATATGAAGTTCCAATTCTTCACTAACCCGTTTCACTTTCTTTCCCTTGCAGTCTAAACATTTCTTTTCAATTAACTTGCCACTCCCTTCACATTGCTCGCAAACTTGCGCAACCCGCATTTGCCCCAGTAAGGTGCGTTGCAATCGCTCCACTTTTCCCTTACCGCCACAATTTCCACAGGAAGATAGTTTTGAGTCTGGTTCCGCACCGCTTCCCTTGCAAGTACTGCAATCCCGATCCCTTGTTAAATGAATTTTTTTATTAACCCCGTAAACCGCTTCTTTTAAACTAATCGTCACATTAGTTTCCAAGTCAGATCCATGCTTTTGACCCCTCCCCCCACCACCACCAAAAAATGAACCCAGCACATCGTTCAAATCACCAAAATCCGCTCCGCCAAAATTAGCACTAAATCCCCCAGGAAAACCGCCGGCACCGCCAAATCCCCCCCCATACCCGCCTCCGTGCCCGCCACCACCAAACCCTTGCGGACCGTCCGCCGAACCGTATTGATCGTAATTTCGCTTTTTACTCTCATCAGATAAAACTTGATAGGCCTCATTAATCTCTTTAAACTTCTCTTCTTTACCACCTTTATCCGGATGATGTTGATGCGCCAATTTTCTAAAAGCACGCTTAAGGTCATCAGCATTAGCCGATTTATCTACCCCGAGAATTTTATAGTAGTCTTTGTTCATGTTTGTTAATCTACCTCAAAATTATCAACTACTTACTCCTTAAACTCACCGTCAATCGGCTTATCGGTGGCGCTTGAATCAGTGCCAGAGTCACCGCCGGCACCAGTCGCGTCGGTACCGGTCGCGTCCGCACTCGGCGTTGCACCCGCGGCACCGTCCGCACCAGCCGCGGCCGGTTGATACAACCTAGTTCCCACCGCTTGCGCCGTTTTAGATAAAACCTCAGACTTAGCTTTTAAATCCTCCAAATCATCCTTCCCCTTTGCCTCTCGCACCGCCGCTAATTTAACGCTCAAATCTTCTCGCTCTTCTGTGGTCACCTTTTCTTTATATTCCTCTAACATTTTTTCCACCGTGTAAACAGTCGCTTCAGCTAAGTTGCGTACCTCAATTAATTCTTGTTTTAATTTATCTTCTCCGGCATGATCCTCGGCATCCTTTTTCATTTTTTCCACCTCCTCTTTGGACAAACCAGACGAGGAAGTAATTGTAATCGTTTGGGTTTTATTGGATGCTTTATCGGTCGCCGACACATTCAAAATTCCGTTAGCATCTAAGTCAAACTTCACCTCAATTTGCGGCACACCTCTCGGAGCCGGCGGGATTCCCGCCAAATCAAACTGACCCAATAGTTTATTGTCACCAAACATTGGCCGTTCTCCTTGGGCTACTCTAATTGTGACCGCCGGTTGATTATCAGCCGCCGTAGAAAAAACTTGAGCTTTTGAAGTAGGAATGGTGGTATTTTTATCAATCAATTTAGTGAACACTCCTCCTAGAGTTTCCAATCCCAAAGAGAGCGGAGTCACATCCAACAGCAAAATATCCTTAACATCTCCTTGCAACACCCCCGCTTGCACCGCCGCCCCAATCGCCACTACCTCATCCGGATTAACGGAGATATTGGGC
>CALRGN010000009.1 GCA_943357745.1 Candidatus Uhrbacteria bacterium | reverse complement strand
TTTTTCTTGATTGCCTCAATTACCGCTAGAGTATTGGCGATTAGTTGGTCAACAGTAAAACTCGCTTTTCCTACAATCAAGTGAACATTGGCGGTGTTATCATTTTTGAAGGAGAGTTTTCCGCCTTTTTGCTCTTCAATTATTTTGGCAATGTTGGTGCCTACCGTATCAGTTTTGGGGTTAGGCATGAGCCCTCTTGGTCCTAAAATCTTAGCCGCCTTGGCAAGCTTTACCATCATCATTGGGGTAGCAACGGCGACATCAAAGTTGATTTTTCCGGTTTGAACTATCTCAGCGATTGTCTCTTCTGTTCCAATAAAATCCGCTCCGGCCGCCTTGGCCGCCGCTTCATTGGCTGGATCCACAAACGCCATCACTTTCTTGGTTTTACCAGACCCATGTGGAAGAGTGATTGTCCCTCTTATTTGTTGGTCTCCTTGTTTGGGATCAACCCCAAGATTGAAATGGATCTCCACCGTTTCATTGAACTTTGCTTTAGCAGTTGCTTTGATAGCATCAATTGCTTTAGCAAGGGAGAAAGTCTGTTTAGCAGTAACCGGTTTTAACTTATTGTATCTTTCACTGCGCATAGAATTTGTTGTGGTGTAAGCGACCGAGCCTAGTTGATCACCGAGCCCGGTCTCCCACGATTAATAGAATAAATTATTTTGCCTCTCTGATCACTCGTCACCAGTTAAACGCTGGTGGTCGAATTATGGGAAGAAACCCAATCTTTGTAGACTGATCGGAAATGAATCGCAAATAGGGGAGCGGTAACTAGGATCAAAGCCAGGTTTCTAATCGCTCGATTTGCTTTCTCTATCCGGTAGCTGTCCCAAGCAGTTTCATTTTGGGCTTCGCATCTAGCGATCAACTCTTCGCTAGTTGGTTCACGATCGTTGTCTGTTGCTGGTTCAGTGTCCTTGCTAAATTCATAACCAAATTGCGACCGTAGATTTGCTCGGTCAGCGCAATCAAGGAGGTATCCGGGTTTATCGGCGACATTAAAAACATATGTTCTCAAACCAATGTCCAGAAAATCAATCAAGCCGAACATGAATGTGAACAAAGTTACGGCCGATACCACAGCAAAGTAAAGTTTCAGCACAAAGGAATTTATTGAATCTTGATTTTGCATAAGTAATTACAACTTAAGAATAAATTATTATAGTCTATTAAACGGCAAAATCCTCTAGGCAATAATGTCCACTCCCATTTGTCGGGCCGAACCAGCGATGATCTTCATTGCTTGCTCCACATCACTAGTATTTAAGTCTGGAAGTTTTTTCTCGGCAATCGCTCTAAGTTGAGCGCGGGTAAGCTTACCCACCTTTTCCGTTAAAGGTTTCCCAGAACCTTTGGGTAATTTCAAGGCCATCTTAATTAGCTCTGATGCCGGAGCAATTTTCAAAATGAAGTCAAAACTTCTATCTTCATAGACCGTGATCACGGCCGGTACTAGTTCACCTTTTCTATCTTGCGTCTTAGCATTAAATTCTGCTACGAACGCTTGAATGTTAATACCTTGTTGACCTAGCACTGGTCCGAGCGGTGGCGCCGGGGTAGCCGCTCCGCCAATTGCCTGCACTTTAACTATGTTCTTTATCTTCTTAGCCATACGAGTTGATATTTAGAGTAGATTCCCTGGGCTAGTCGCCCGGGCCACTACCTCGTTAATTAGTAGGGGAATAGTGCCAGTTTCGTTAGTGATTGTCAAAGTTAGATTTTCTTGATCTGCAAAAAGTCAATTGAAAGCGCGGTTTCTCTGCCAAACATCGTTACCATCACCTTAGCCTGACCTTTAACATGGTCAACTTCCTCCACCTTAGCTTGTTGACCTTTAAACGGACCATCGGTGATTTGCACCGTATCATTTTTATGAAGATCAACTTTATATTCTGGTTCAGTGTTGCCAACCAATTTCATCAGAGCATCAATTTCTTCTTGGGGGATTGGCGTTGGAACATGGCCGGTATCCACAAAGCCTGTAACATTAGGAGTGTTGCGCACCACATACCAAGAATCGTCCGTCACAATCATTTCTACGAGTACATAGCCGGGGAAAATCTTTTCTTCCACCACTTTTCTCTGGCCGTTTTTAAGTTTAATTTTTTTCTCCTTAGGAACCAGAATAGCAAAGATCTTTTCCTTCATGTCCAGCGTTTCTATTCTCTGCATCAAACTATCTCTAACATTTTCTTCAAAGCCAGAGTAGGTGTGAATCGCATACCAACGCCGGCCATAATTAGCGGTTTGTTTTGCCATATTATTCGGTGGGGGTTACTGCGTCTAACTGCACTTGAACTGGAGTGACCTCAACTCCGGTTAGATCTGGGGTGATAACTTCCGATCCGGTTAGGTCGGTTCCGGTTAGTTCCGTTCCCGTTAGTTCGGCACCGGTGAATTGAATCAGCCAGTCTAACCCTTTAGTGAACAACAAATCAATCCCGCCCAAGTAAAGAGCGGTCACAATACATATCACTCCCACAATTCCACTATATAAAATTACTTGATCTCGGCTGGGCCAGGCCACTTTATTTAACTCCTCTTTTGCCTCCAAAAAGTATTTGACCACTGGGTTTTTAAACAATCTTTCCACCACCATATTTTTTCTATCTTAAAAGGCCCTCGCGAGGCCTTAATTTAACTTACTTAATCAAAGTTAAAACGATTATATCACAATCCCGTCAGCGGTCAAGTAGCTGTACTAGAAGGGTACATCGGTAAGACTTTTTGATATTTATAAATGAAGTTCATGGAAGGCATATAATCAAGCGGTACTTGGTTTTAATATCTCATTTAAGATCATCATAAATTCTTCCTCCACCTCCACTTGGGGCTTAGTGGCATTAATCATAGTTACCGGTACGCGCGCGAAAAATCTTTGGTAGCCCTCATAAACCCGCTCGTGAAAAGCCAGTTCCTTTTCATCAAAGAAATTTTTGCCGGTGCTGCGGTTTTTGATCCTCGCCAAAGTCACGATCGGCGGAGCGTCTAGAAATAAATAGTGATCCGGTGGTTGGTGTATCAAATAAGCGGTTCGCATCTCCCAAAACAGTTGCTCTAGATGAGTGGCACCAGAGGCCCAAATCTGATAAGCATAAGTGGAGGCATCAAATCGGTCGCACAAAACACTAATCCCTGTCTCCAAGGTCGGCTTGATGAGCTTAGCTAGATGGTCGGCACGGGCGGCCCAAACTAAACCAAACTGAGTCTCGGGCGTGGTGGCGCTAGATAAAGGATGCTTAAACAAGAGCTCCCTAATCGCCTCGCCGAAATCTGATCCCCCCGGCTCTCGGGTAGTTAGGAGTTGTTGGCGATCAAAAATAATCTTGGCCTGCGCCACTAGGGTGGACTTGCCGGATCCTTCCACTCCCTCTATAACAATAAATTTTCCTTTTTGCATATGCACAGGTTAGGCTTGTCATAGTGTAGCAAACCAGCTATAAATTTCCCATCATTAATCTCAAATTGGTCCGCAACCTATGGCCTTATCCGATAAAAAAATCTTAGAAGAGCGGAAAAACGGCGATATTGTAATTGAACCGTTTAATCCCCTCAATCTTTCCACTAGTAGTTATGATGTGACCTTGGGGGAGCATTACTATCGGGAATTAAAACCGAACTATTTTTTGAATCATTATAATATTTATAATAAAGCGCATACCGATTCCATCTGGGGAGTTAAAGCGCTGAAAGCCCAAACCGCCAAGGAGACTTTCAAAGGGTTAGCTTCATTTGACTGGGTGGGGATTGCTCCCACAGATAAGATTATTCTCTTAAAGCCGGGAGAAACAATTTTGGCGCACACCAATGAATTTATCGGCGGCCGCAATCACATTACCACTATGATGAAGGCACGCTCTTCACTTGGCCGGACTTTTATTGCCGTCTGCAAATGTGCCGGCTGGGGAGATGTTGGCTACACCAACCGTTGGACAATGGAGATCACAAACAACTCCCGCCACTACGCCATTCCGCTTGTAGTTGGCAGGCGGATCGCTCAAATCATTTTCTTTGAGACCGGACCGGTGATAAAAAATGACTATGCTAAGACCGGCAAATATCAAACCTCATCTAATCTTAAGGAGTTGCAAAAATCTTGGAAACCAGATCAGATGTTACCGCAACTACACAACGATCGTGATATTAGAGGCAGGCGCTAGATGTCCAAATTGTGTACTTCCATGGCGTGGGTCTGAATAAATTTCTTTCTTGGTGCTACTTCCGCACCCATTAAAATATCAAAAGTTTCATCTGCTAACACCGCATCTTCCACTGTAACCTGTTTCATCATTCTCGTGGCCGGATCCATGGTGGTTTCCCAAAGTTGATCCGGATTCATTTCTCCCAGACCTTTATATCGTTGGATATTCACTTTACCGTGAGCGGTTTGAACTACAATTTCGCCACTAGGATCTTCACTTCCAGTTTCAGACTGGTCGGCGGTTGCGCCACCTACCGAATGATCTACTTGGTCCGCCTGCACCGTGCCTCCAGACAGTTCTTCAATCACACCGGCTTTATCGGCATCAGAATAAACATACTTCACCTTTTTCCCAACTTGAATTCTATAAAGTGGTGGCCGGGCGATGAAAATATGTCCTTGAGCAATCAACATAGGGAAATGACGATAGAACAAAGTGAGTAGCAAGGTTCTAATGTGGGCGCCATCAACATCAGCATCGGTCATAATTATAATTCTGCCGTAACGGAGGTCTTCAATGGTAAACCCTTCACCAATATTTGTGCCCATGGCGATCACCAGATTTTTTATCTCATTATTGGCCAGTAATTTATCAAGCCGAGCCCGTTCAACATTCAAAATCTTACCACGGAGGGGGAGAATCGCTTGATATTCTCTATTGCGAGCTTGCTTAGCAGAACCTCCAGCCGAGTCTCCCTCTACAATGTACAACTCAGACCGAGAAGCGTCTTTGCTAGAACAGTCCGCCAGTTTGCCCGGCAAAGTTAATCCCTCCAACACTCCTTTGCGGAGCACCGTCTCTCTAGCCGCTCTGGCCGCCGCCCGTGCCCGCGCCGATAGCAAACATTTGCCAATAATCTCCTCTCCATCTTTGGGATGCTCTTCCAGAAAAATCTGAAACGCCTCTCCAAACACCGTTTCCACCGCACTCTTGATTTCTGGATTACCAAGTTTGCCTTTGGTTTGTCCTTCAAATTGTGGCTCTGGTAGTTTCACCGAGATCACGGCCGTAAGCCCTTCTCTCACATCTTCACCGGTGAGATTAATATCCTTCTCTTTTAAATAGCCTTTACCACGAGCATAAGAATTCAATACTCTAGTTAAGGCAGTTCTAAACCCTGCCAAGTGGGTTCCTCCGTCTGGATTAACAATATTGTTGGCGTAACAATGGACGCTCTCATGAAAATCGGTGGTGTATTGAAGGGACACCTCAACATTCATATTCTCCACCTGTTTCTCCACAAAGAAAATATTTGGCTGTTTATTCTCTCTCCGTTCATTTAAATGTCTAACATAAGAGGCCACTCCGCCTTCAAAATAAAAACCATAGGGGTGCTCCTCCTCTCCTCTGGCATCAATGATCACCACTTTGATTCCGGCGGTGAGATAACACTGCTGGCGCAAATGATCAATCACCGTTTCTAAACTATAATCAATTTCTGTAAAGATAGAATCATCAGCATGAAATCTGATCATGGTCCCTCTTTGTTTGGTGGCACCAACGGATTTCACTTTTCCTTGGGGCACACCTTTGGCAAAATTCTGTTTCCAAATCTCCCCATCTCTGTAAACGGTGGCCTCCAATGAATCAGAGAGGGCATTCACTACAGAGACTCCCACGCCGTGCAAACCACCGGAAACTTTATACCCGCTTGCCTCACCACCAAATTTCCCACCAGCGTGCAGTTTGGTGAGCACCAATTCCAAAGCGGAAATCTTTTGCTCCGGATGAATATCCACCGGAATTCCTCGGCCATCATCCGTAACGGAAACCCAATTTTCCGGTTCCAATCTAACCGTAACCGTTTTAGCATGTCCGGCCATGGCTTCATCAAATGAGTTGTCAACCACTTCCCAAATTAAATGATGCAACCCTTCAATGCCAGTGGAACCAATATACATTCCAGGGCGCTTCCGCACCGGATCAAGTCCTTCAAGGACGGTAATATTCTTTGCGCTGTATTCACTGGTTGAAGCCTGTTTTGGGGTTGATGCCATAATAAATAATTCCGCTTCAGAGTATCACATTTGAGCTTTGAGAGCCAGTGGTGGCTGTGGGGATGGTAGAATATAAGCTATGAAACCGGTGGCAGACCCAGCAATCAACACTCCTTCCCTCGCTAATCCAGAATTTAAGCAGGTGGAGAAATCATATCAGCGCAATCTGAAGCTCATAAAATGGCGCTTGTTTTTGATAAATTTTGGTTGGTCGGTTTGGGCTATAGCTCTGGGGATTTTATTAATTTCCAACTTGGTCACTTTCAGTAAACTAGCCATAATGAGCAGTAATTTGGGCGACCGTAGCGCTTTCTCTTTGGTGAGTAACGCCAGCACGCTTAGTTTGGCCGCCACTCGCGCCGCTCCCTTACCATTATCTTTGGGGGCGGTGAAAATTACCGGTTTGAGTGCGGACAATAAAGTCCTCTTGTCCTCAATTAAAAACTCTAATCCCGATTGGATTGGGAGAATTACTTACACTTTTAGGTACAAGGAAGTCGAGACTCCGGTTCAGTCGCTACTACTTTCCCCTAACCGCGCTCGGTTTGGGAGCGCCTTTGGTCTTTCCACTCTAGAAATTGGCTCATCACCTAAGCTCCAGATAAAAACCGTCACTTGGGAGCGAATCAACCGCGCGCAAATAAAAGACCCCGCCGCTTTTCTGCTAGAGCGAGAATTACTGGTTGCTGAAGACTCCCAGTACTTGGTGGTCATGGGTCCCGGAGAAATAAAGTTAGGAGAGATCTCCTTTTTTCTGCACAATTATTCCGACTATGGCTACTATGAAGTACCCTTACTCGTTACTTTGTATCGCGGCGGGCAGATCATAGATGCCGTAAAAGTGGTGGTCAATAATCTGGTTTCTGGTGAATTACGCCCGATTTCCTACACGCTCACCGGTGAGGTGCCTCTGCAAGCAGAGGTGGTGGTTGAGCCTTACCTTGATTGGTTTGATCAAATGGAATATCTTGAATCCGGCGGGATTACGCTATGACCAAGTAGCGGTATGCTCGGTATCAGGCTATGGGTAAATGGCGAGCAATCAGAGACTATTTTAGTTTACTAGATCCTTGGCTCCTTTTTTTTGCCGGGACTTTGTTTGTGTTTGGGATTTTGGCGATCGGATCGGTAGATCTAGCGTTAGACACAAGAGAGCTCGCCTTAAAGCAGTTTCAAAATTTTGGTTTTGCTCTAGTACTGATGTTTAGCTTTGCCATGCTTCCTAGCAATTTTTTTAAGGCATATGCCAAAGTTGGCTATTGGGCGGGAATCCTTACACTAATTTTGCTGATCTTCTTTGGAAGAACTTTAAATGGTACCACCGGTTGGTTTATTATTTTTGGAGTTTCCATTCAACCGCTGGAGTTTATGAAGGTGGCGCTAATTCTAGAGCTCGCTTCTTATCTCTCACTGCGGGTTGGTCAACCACTTAAATGGGGGGACTGGTGGCAGGTTGGTTACCGAATCGCTCTTCCCACTTGTTTAGTTTTTCTTCAGCCGGATTTAGGGGGAGCGATCATTTTGGTATTAATCGGCATTGGCGCTTTTTATTTTGGCGGAGTGGAATGGCGACGGATTTTGATTGCGCTCACACTAGGCATAACTTTATTGACCGGTGGGATTTTCCTAACCGGATTCCAGCTCGCCGATTACCAACGGGAACGGTTCACCAGTTTCCTGAATCCCGCCGCTGATCCACTTGGCGCCGGTTACAACTTAGCTCAAGCCAAAATTGCAATTGGGTCGGGACGCTGGTTTGGCAGAGGCATTGGCGGTGGCAGTCAAAGCCAATTAAATTTCTTGCCAGAGAGTCAAACCGATTTTATCTTTGCCGTCCTCGCCGAGTCGCTGGGGTTTGTGGGAATTACGATCATTTTATTATTGCATCTTGGCTGGTGGGGCCGCTGGCTTTATCTTGCTATGCGCGCCGACGATCCATTCTCCGCTAGAGTGCTAGCGTTGTCATTAACTTTGTTTGCTGGTCAAGCCCTTCTCCATATCGGGGTAAATTTAGGTGCTCTGCCTGCCACCGGCGTAACTCTTCCATTTATGAGCTATGGTGGTAGTTCGCTTTTGGCTTTTGGGGCGTTGTTAGGCATTGGTCAAAGTTGTGCTCGCACTAGAACTTTAAGCGACCAATCTACGCTGAAGTACTTATGAGTCGGTCTCCAGTTGGACTGCGCCGAAATTTTGGGCTATAATAGCTTGGAATTAAAGACCAATTGAAATCATAAAACAAATATGTGGTCAGCTGATAAAGAACCGGAACGCAATTGGTTAGAGCGACATTTTGGCGTGATTATTGGTGGCGCGCTCACCTTTGTTTTGGAGATTGTGCAGGTTGCTGGCCTCGCCCTTGCCATTATTTTACCGGTGAGATATTTTTTAATTCAACCGTTCATTGTGAAGGGAGTTTCAATGGAGCCCAGTTTTTTTGAAAACGAATATTTAATTATTGACGAACTCTCCTATAGATTTAGAGAACCGGAGCGCGGCGAGATTGTGGTTTTTCATCCGCCCTCAAATCAAGCCAAACAATTTTATATCAAGCGCGTCATTGGTCTTCCTGGTGAAACGGTAGAAGTTAAGGACGGCAAGATTACGATTTATAACTCCACCCTTCCCACCGGATTTATTCTCACCGAACCGTATTTAGAAGACCTCACCCCCGGCAGTGATCGTCGCCTATTAGGAGAAGGTGAATATTATTTATTAGGAGACAATCGAGACTCCAGTTTAGATAGTCGTTTTTTTGGTGGTGTGCCCAGAGCCAATCTCACCGGTCGGGTTTGGATTAGAGGTTTGCCAATCAATCGGGTAACCGCTTTTTCAATTCCAGATTACATAGAATAGATTAGGGTAGAGCTCTGCCTCAATCCAGATCTCACCGTCCTTGCTTTTTTTTAGATATACCGCTATCATTCCGGTAAATTATGCCCACCAAACCATCAACAACCGTTAAGTCAGGCGCGTCATTGGTTAAGTCGAGTGCGTCAACCGATAAGTCAGGCGCACCATTAGTAGTCAAAACAACCACTGCTTCAGTTGCGGAGTTAGCCAAGGATACAAGTCAATCGGCACCGCTAACCGATAAAAAGAGCAAATCAATTACCTCCTTGCGTGGTTTTAAGGATGTATTGCCAGATGAGCAAGGGTATTGGGATAAGATTGAATCAGTAGTGAAGTCCGTGGCTAGCGCTTATGGTTTTGGCAAAATTCGGTTGCCAATCGCAGAAGCAACGCCATTATTTGAACGCGGTGTTGGTAAGGAAACGGATATTGTTGGCAAAGAAATGTTTACTTTTTTAGATCAAGGAAACACTAGAATGACTTTACGACCAGAGGGCACGGCGCCAGCGGTGAGAGCTTATATTGAACATGGCATGTTGAATCAACCGCAACCGGTGAAGCTCTGGTATCTAGAGCAATTCTTCCGCCATGAAAGACCGCAAGCCGGCCGGTATCGCCAATTTTGGCAGGCTGGTTTTGAGGTGATTGGTTCTAATGATCCGGTATTAGACGCACAACTAATTGTTTTAGGGGTAGGAATCTTTAAACAGTTGGGAATAGAAGTATCAACGCAGTTGAATTCTATTGGCATGCCGGCAGAAAGACGGCAGTACATTACGGATCTTACAAAATATTTTAAATCTCACTCAAAAAAATTAGGAGAGCTGGATTTAAAGCGGTTAGCAAAAAATCCGTTAAGAATTTTAGATTCCAAAGAACCGGCGGTGGTTGAACTAAAAAAAGATGCTCCCAACATTATCTCTTACTTGGATCCGGAGTCCAAAGCGCACTTCATGAAAGTGATTGAGTATTTGGATGCCGCGGAAATCCAGTATAATCTTGATTCTAGTTTGGTTAGAGGGCTTGATTATTACACTCGCACCGTTTTTGAATTCATGGTTCCTAATCCCATTGAAGGGGAGTCGCCAATTACCCTTGGTGGTGGTGGCCGATACGATGGGTTAGTAGAATTGCTAGGTGGTCGGGCTAACACTCCCGGTGTTGGTTTGGCAATTGGCATTGAGCGTTTAATTCTAGCCGTCAAGCAAGCAAAATCAATTCCCGCTAGCGAGTTGGAACAACCGGTGGACGTTTTCTTTTGTCAGCTAGGTGAAGCCGCTCGGCGACAAGGTTTAAAGATCTTTGAAAAACTTCGCGCCTCTGGTTTGAATCTTGGCGAGGCCTTCTCAAAGGGGAGTCTAAAGGCACAATTAGAAACCGCCGATAAATTTAAGGCTCCTTTCGCTCTGATCCTTGGTCAAAAAGAGGTTCTAGATGGCACAATAATTCTCAGAGATATGGACGCCGGTGCTCAAGAGATTTTGGATGTGGAGAAAATCCAATCAGTGGTTATTAAGCGTTTACATGACCTCAAAACCAAATCAGCCAAATAATTGAATCCATCCACTAAGGCATCCAATAGTTCATCCCCTCTCAACCCTTTACAGCTTTTACCACATCTGCTAAAATACTGCAGAATCCAATTAAATCTAATCAATCAACTAAATTAAAACTGTGTCAGTAATTGAAGTAAAAAGAAAAAAAGGTGAGACATTTGAAGCTTTATTTAGGCGTTGTACGCGCCGAATCCAGCAAAGTGGCAAGCAATTAGACTTGCGCTCCGGACGATTTTTCACCCGCACCCCAAAAAAGAACAGACTTCATGACAGCGCTATTAGAAGCATCGTAAAAGGGGGGAGACGAGAATATCTTCTCAAAACCGGCAAAGCCAGAGAAGAAGATTTCCGCCCTGTCAAACGTCGCTAATTCTTACCAGTAGGCACATATTGCAAGTTGATAACCGACCGGTCATACTGGTCGGTTTTTGTTTGAACCGGTGATCAGAACCGGTCGGCGATTGTCCATGAGCAAGTGATTGCGCTATACTCCTACCCAACATATGAATATTCTCAATCGCTTACAAGAAGATCTTAGGCAGGCCATGAAATCTAAAGATGAAACGGTGCTTAATGTGGTGCGTCAGTTAAAAACCGCCATTACTAATAAAGCCATCGCTGCCGGCAAAGATTTAGAGGAAAGTGAGGCGCTACAGGTTATCAAAGCCGAAGGTAAGAAGATGAGAGACTCACTAGAGAGTTTTGTTGCCGCCGCTAGGAATGATTTGGTGGCCACTATTTCTAAAGAAATCAAAGTGATTGATAGTTACCTTCCGGAGCAAATCTCAGACGATGCATTACGCGCTCATATTCAAGCTAAGCTCGCCTTGATGCCAGATCTAGACAAAACCAAAACCGGTCAGTTGGTGGGGGAGTTACTTAAAGAGTTAGACGGTCAGGCCGATGGTCGTCGCATCAAAGCCATTTTAGAAAATTTAGTTGGGTAAGCATGCTCCGTGCCATTCTAATCGATGTAGTTCATTACACCGTTTCTAGAGCCGAGGCCGAGGTTAGGTTGGCCGAACTTTCAGAGCTCACTAGAACCTACGGCGGTTTAGTGGTAATTGAAGTTTTTCAACGCCGGGCGGCACCAGATCAAAATACCTACATTGGCTCTGGTAAAGTTCAAACCCTTCTTGAGACTTGGCCCACGCACCGCGCCGAGGTACTGATCATCAACGGCTTTTTAAAACCCGGTGTGATGGATCGCCTTCAGGAAAAATTCAAACCATTGAAGATGGAAGTTTGGGATCGGTACGATTTGATTTTGAATATCTTTGAAAAACACGCCACCACCGTAGAGGCAAAATTACAGATTGAACTAGCCAAGATCAGACATTTGGGTCCAAGAATGGTGGGAATGAGCGAGCAACTTGGTCGTCAACGCGGTGGTACCGGAACTAGAGGTGGAGCGGGGGAGGGGAATACTGAAGTAATGAAACGGCACTGGAAAGAACAAGAGCGTCGGATCGCCACCAAACTGGAGCAGTTAGAACAAGGCCGGAATCTTCAACGCCAAAATCGTCGCCGTCAAGAAATCGTTACCGTGGCGCTGGTGGGCTACACCAATGCCGGTAAAACTTCCGTACTAAACAAACTCACCAAAAAGAAGGAATTGTCTGCCAATAGATTATTCGCCACCCTTGATACTAGATTGGGGGAGTGGTTCATTGAGGGTTCCCCCAAGAAAATTCTGATATCAGATACGATTGGCTTTATTCAAGACCTCCCACCGGCTCTCATTAAGGCGTTCAAATCAACGCTGTCAGAGGCAATTCAAGCCGATCTCCTCCTCCTTGTTATTGACGGTGCCGACCATCGCCTAATAGAGAAGCTGACCGTAGTGGAAGCAATTCTCGCCTCATTGGTGCCAACAAATCAACCGCGTCTCCTGCTTTACAATAAGTCCGACCTTCCAAATTTTACTATTTTGGCCGATCGTCCCGGAATCGGTTTCTCCACCATCACTGGCATCGGTGCGGATGTTTTAGAACAACAAGTGAGAGCATTATTATTTCCCACCGCTAGTTTGTAAAACAATATTGGGCGCCATAATCACCGCCTTCAAAACTCTCCACAGCTAAGCGCCACCATCACTCAAAAATGAGGTAAAATGTAGGGAGCTATGCGCTTCCAAAATCGGCTTATTCAGTTAGGTTTGTTATTACTAATACTCGTTCCGTTTTTCGCCCTTGGGCAAGATTCAAATTTAGATGCGGTTGGTGAGCGCGCCGGCTTATTTGGTGGCGACCTTCTCTCCATTATTGGTAATTTGATCAAAATTGTTTTAGGCCTGACTGGCGTGATATTTTTAGTGCTGATCATTTACGCCGGAGTACTTTGGATGACCGCCGCTGGCGAGGAAAAGCCCATTGAAAAAGCGAAAAATATTTTGAAGAGTGCCACTATCGGTTTAGTGATCACTCTTTCCGCTTTCGCCATCACCACTTTTATTTTCAATAATTTACTAAATAGCGGGGATGGGTTCGGTAATGGGGACAACGGTTCGGTCTATGTGGAAAAGTTCTCTAATTCTTTGGGCAACGGCGCCATTGAAGATCATTACCCCACTCGAAATCAAACCAATGTTTACCGCAATACCAATATCGTGATTACTTTTAAATCCAGCCTACCTCTAGACCAAATCCTAAAAGATTATAACGACCAAAATACCCCGTTTGATTTTACTGATGATGTTCCCACCACTGAATTCAACTCCGATAATTTCACCATCTACCGTAATGCTGATGAGATCCCACTAACAGCGGTAAAAGTTTCCTACACGGAAGATCTTAAAACTTTTATTATCAATCCAACTGAATATCTGGGCTCGGCTACGGAAGATGTTGACTATACCGTTCAGATTAGTAGCAAGCTCCAAAATACCGATCGGGTAGGGATCTTTGTGGACCTAAACGAGGACGGTTACGAGTGGAGTTTCCAGACCGGTACCGAGCTTGACCTTACCCCTCCCAGCATTGAATCAGTTACCCCGGCGATTGGCGGAACTTACGCTAAAAATATTATTCTCCAAATTACTTTTGATGAACCAGTTGATCCTACTTCCTCTAGCGGGACCACCGATGTTAACGGTACTCTAGTAACCGGTTTCACTAATATCCAAGTGATTGGTCTTGCTACAATTCCTGTAGCTGGTACCTACGCCCTTTCTAATGGTTATCAAACCGTCACTTTTATTCCCACCGATCCTTGCGGAGTAAATTCTTGCGGTCAAACCATCATGTGCTTACCGGGTAATCAAACCCTTACCACCACCGTCCTTGCCCCCACTATTGGCGCCACTCCTCCCCAAGTAGATAGCTTTCCTTATGATGGCTTGGTAGACATGGCCGCTAACGGTTTTGATGGTAATGGTGATGGCACGGCTGGCGATGATTATCAGTTTAGTATCACCACCACCGGCGATATTTATTTGGACGGTGCAGAAATTGAAACGGTCGCTCCCGCTATTCTGGAAGGAGAGGTTAGCCTAGAACAGCCGGTCAACATTATTTTTACGGATGTGATGATGTCCAACACTCTGAACTCCACCAACCTCACTTTCACCAATAAAGAATCCACCTCTGGGCTAAGTCATGAAATGTGGTATCGCGTTAATTCAGAATCGCTAGCCGCTGATGGCACCGTGATTGGCGATACTGATTTGGCACCCGCTAAAACGAGCGTACTAATGTCACACGGTGTATTTTTGGAATCAATTGATCCGCTTCTTTATTTTTACAATCCGGCCGTTCATGAAGGGGTGCTCAACCAGTATCAAAACTGCTATCTGCCGGCAAGCGGTCCTAGTCAGGACGGTGGAGAGTGTGCCGTCTCCTCTCTGGCACCATTTTGTTGTAACGGCAACCCGTCTAGTGACGCCTGTAATCTATAACGCTTGTGAATTTTCTCGCTTCAATATTTAAATCCCCAATCTCCCGAGCTATTTTGATGACCAGTATTTTATTATCGATCGTGGGCACGCTCGGCGGGACGCTCGGCGGGACGGTCGGCGGCACCATCGGTGGCACCTTCGCTGTTCCGGTTCTAAAAGCGGTCGGCACCACCTGGTCCCCAAATATCGCTCATGCTCAAACCGAGGTCACCGCCAACCTAGATGCGGTGGCAGAATTAAGTGGACTCTCCACGCCGGATGACCCGAGAGATGTGATTGCTAATCTCATTTATGGATTCTTAGGAATTCTAGGGGTAATTTTTACCGTGCTTGTTATTTGGGCCGGGCTACGCTGGATGCTCGCCGCTGGTGATCCAAAAAAAGTAAATTCCGCCAAGCAGATGCTAATCTCGGCGATCATCGGGTTAGGAATTATTTTAAGCTCTTGGGCCATCACCTATTTTGTTATTAACTCTATTCTCGGTGCCACCGGCGGTGGTGCTGGTGGCGGAAGCGATGGCGGCGGCGGAAATTACACCCTTGGTGGTGGGGGAGGGGTTGGTACCTTTGAGGTTACCGCTTTATTCCCAACCGGTGAACTACCCGACAAAAATCTAGTCATTCAAGCTACTTTTTCAAATAACCTGTTGGCAGAATCCGTAACGCCCGCCAACTTTACTATTACCAATGCTAGCACGGGGATACCGGTACTAGGGACTTTGGTGGTCTCCGGCAATTTGGTGAAGTTTACTCCCGCTCAAGCTTGTCCCGCTCCGGACGCTGATATCTTCTGCTTTGATTCCTTCACTCAGTACACCATCGCTATTAAAGAGACGGTCTTAAATACCTCTGAGGTTGCCTTAAGTTGCGCCAACTCGCTCTGTTCCGGTTCTTTCACTAGCGGTGATTTGATTGATCGTGAAGACCCACGGGCCGAGACCACTTTGCCGGATGACCACGCCTCAATTCCGGCCGAGAGTTTAGTGGCCACTCAAATGCATGGCACGGACGACACCGGTCTCTCAATCGCCCTCTTCAGTGTTGACGGCGTACAGTTTGACGCTATTCCCGCCGCCGGCATGGGAATGATTGACGGTTTGTTCGATACTTTTTGGGAAAGTCTAGATGTGGTTTTAGGAGAGTCTTATGAAATTACCACCACTGCCCTGGATTACTCCGGTAATGAAGATTCAGACTCAATCACCGTGGTTGCTAAACCGGCCAGCTGTTTTAATGATGTTCAAGACATCGGTGAAATTGGCGTTGACTGCGGGGGTGATCCGTCTCTGCCGGAATATTGTGGCGCTTGCGGTGGGGCGGTTTGCAAATTGGAGAGTGATTGTGGCGGTGGATTTAGCTGTGTGAGTGGCTTCTGTGTGGTTGCTCCCGAGATCTTGGCCGTGAGCCCCAACAACGGTGCGCCCGGTACTTATGTAACCATTCAAGGTAGCGGTTTTGGTGGTTTAACTGGTTACGTTTATTTCACTGGCGTCGCGGGTGCCGAGGTGCTAGCACCGCTCGCCTATTGCGCCTTGGCCTGGACCGATATTCAAGTAATTGTAGAAGTACCGGTTGGGGCGATATCGGGCCCAATCTCCCTTTTTACCCGCACCCTTTTAGAGGACAGCACCATTGATGACAATGGCCCGGAATTACCAGATTTTAGTGTAGATTCCGTTTTGAGACCCGGTCTTTGCGCTCTAGAGCCAAACAGTGCCAATGGCGGTGACGCCGTTACTGTAATTGGTAACGCGCTCGGCGCCACTCAAGAGAGTAGCACCATTAAATTCGGCGCCAGTCCGGCACCGGTTTATTCTAGTTGGAGCGACAAATTAATCAGCCTCACCGTGCCACCGTTGAACGATGGCTTGTTGCAAGTTACCGCCACCGTCAATGGAATCATTTCTAACCCCGTTAATTTCACCGTCCAATCAGAGGCGGTGGTAACGCCAGTCATCACTTCCGTTTCTCCGGCGATTGGTCCACCGGGGCAATACATCACTATTTCTGGCGCTAATTTTGGCGATCAACTCGGCACGATTAATCTGGAATCGGAAGAAAGTGGAGAACAGGTAATTGCTAGCATTGATTTTCCGGCCGCCTGTTTAGAAAATATTTGGTCTGCTCAAGAAGTCCTTGTGATCATTCCGGAAATATTAAACGGACATGATATTCTTTTTGGTGATTATAGCTTGACTTTGGTCACCCAAGCCGGTGTTATTTCTAATCCAGTAATTTTAACCGTTACTGATACCGCCCCCACTCCCGGTCTCTGCGCCCTCTCACCAGAGATTGGTCTCGCCGGCACCGCTCTAACCGGCTTTGGAGATAATTTTGGGACTGTCCCCGGTTCTCTTATTTTTACTCCCGCCACCCCGGCCAGTGTCTCTACTTGGGCTGATGATTCGGTTTCCGCCTTAGTACCAAGTGGCGCGCAAACCGGCTATGTAACCCTAGAAACATCTGACGGCGTTATCAGTAATCCGCTCACTTTTGAAGTGGGCGCCGGAACCATTCAGTCCACCGCCACTCCAGTGGCCGCCTACGCTTGGAACTTTTCCACCGGCATCATCCCCATTGCTCCTCAAGTGCTCGTTGAATGTAGTGATAGTCTGGTGAGCGCCGTGCCCAATGAAATCTTTACTGACGCCGTTTGCGTGAACGCTAGTATTTTTGCGGAATTCACCACCCCCATGAATGAGGTCTCCACTGTTAACGCCACCACGGTTTCTAAGTGCACCGCCCCTGATGCTAATCCTTGTTTAGAAACAACTTTGGTGAGCGTAACGCCCTTAACTACTCCAACCACCATCACTCTGAGTCCCCTTGATAATTTAGAAATTAGCACCACCTATCAAGTTACTATCTCCACCCTTGCTCAATCACTAGATGGCACTCCATTGAGTGAAGATGTGGTTTGGGAATTTACCACCAAACCAAATACCACCGTCTGTACAATTGAAGAGATCTTTATTTCCCCAGATACCATTACTCTCACCTCTGAAGGGGAGACCGCCCCCGCCACCGCCTTAGCTAAATCCGGTTGTATTGTGCTAAACAGCGATCCTTTCATTTGGGACTGGAGCATCTCTGCCGATATTGCTCGGTTAGCAGATGATGAAGATCTTTCCTGCATTGGTGAACCCACCAGCTGTTCCCTAGTGGAGGCTTTAGCAGAGGGGGAGGGAGAGGTAACGGCTACGGTGGATAATATTTCTGGACTAGCAAATTTGTTAGTCAATTTCACCGATCCGTATGTGCTTGACTACTGGCCTGATTGTGAGGAGGCCTGTGTTAATGCGGAGGTTGGCGCCAGTTTCAACATTGGCTTAGATCCCGCCACCGTGGGCACTGTGGGGGCGGTTCAACTGTTTGAATGCGCCAATGAACTCTGCTTAAGCTTGTCAGAAATTTCCGGTCTCACCGCCGTCTGTTCCACCATCAATAACGAATGTGATAAAGTTACTCTCACGGGGCTTAATTTGATCGCCAATAAATTTTATAAAGTAGTTTTATCCGGCACCACCCTGGCCTCCCCGAGTGGCGTACCCCTCACCAGATTAAATGACGGCGGTAACTACTCTTGGCAATTCCGCACCAGAGAAGACGCCTCTATTTGCGCATTAGAGCGGATTGATCTCGCCCCTAGTGATTATCAGGTGGAGGCGGTGGGGGAGAGCGGAATTTTTGCTGTTTCCGGATTTGGCGAGGCCGATGTCTGCGCCCAATCCGGCCAAGCGCTAGATTCCACTAAGTATAATTGGGAGTGGGAAAATCCAATTTTAGATAGTAACTTGGATGATAATCTTTCCACCACCGTTTCTGAATGGTATTACGGCGGTACGGTGGATACTGATCTGGGTAATCTGCCCCTCGGTTGCAATGCGCTTTGTTTACCACTTGGTTCCCTATCTGAACCAGCCCTTTGCGGTGATGGAGTACTGGGACTAGGGGAAGAGTGCGAGGATGGAAATACAATGGTTGGTGATGGTTGTTCTGATCATTGTCTGCGTGAAGGCGCCATTGGAGCTAGCGTTTGTGGCAATGGCGAGGCGGAACAACAACTAATCGGACTCGGATTTTCTGGTGAGGATTGCGATGACGGTAATTTAGAAAATAATGACGGTTGTTCTAGCACTTGTCTAGCAGAAGGTTCCTCGGCTATAGGCGCCACTTGTGGAAATGGTGATATCGCCGTCCTTGGTGATACGGAGGAGGGGCAACCTAGTCTTGCCGGAGAGGAATGTGATGACGGCGATGGTCAATCCGGCGATGGCTGTTCCTCTCAATGTTTGAATGAGGGCAGTCCTACTCTTGCCTTGCTCGGTGGTGCTCTTTGTAGCAACGGCGTTATTGAACCCCCATCAGAACAATGCGATGATGATAATCTCATTAATGGCGATAGTTGTAGTGACACCTGTTTATTTGAGGGCTCAAACCCGGCCTATGGCTCCACTTGTGGCGATGGCACGATTGGGAAAGGGGAGAGTTGTGATGATGGTGCCACTGATCCCGATCCTAGTTCTGGCGACGGCTGTTCTGAAATCTGTCTCCTTGAAGGATCATCACCTTGGTATGCCACGCCCGCTTACTGCGGTGACGGCTTGGTGGCCTCCTCGGAATCACCGCTGTGTGAATCCAGTCAGGGACTCGGCACGATTGATCCTCTTCAAACCGCCTTCACTACAGAGAACGCTCCTTTTGAAGTTGATCTAATTTCTCATCTCGCCACTAGCACAATCAGAGTGCAAGAGTCTGATTCTAATCTAGAAACCAGTGCTAATTTCTCGCTCTATTGTGCTGCTCAAACTGACTCGCAGTGTCTTACCCCGGAAACATTAGGAGTTGGCGCCGGTGGTTGTTGTATTGATCGACCAGAAGTTACGCTCTTTCCCACCGGAAAAAATGTTTGTCGTAACGCCACCGTTTACGGAGAGTTTTCCCAGAACATGGACTTAGAATCTTTTATTGTTACCACGGATCTGGGCAATCAAGTGCTAGAAACTAATCAATTCTACGCTCGGCTTGATCTTGTTAGCTCTGGTCTAACTTCATGTCCC
>CALRGN010000008.1 GCA_943357745.1 Candidatus Uhrbacteria bacterium | reverse complement strand
GTGGGGAAGCGAGTGGCGATGGCGAGTTCATTAAGCACGATTACTTTTCCCACCGCTTCTAAGAGAGCGTTGTTAAGTAAGAGGGGAGAGTTGAGAATTGGGAGAACACCGCGTTGAGCTTGTTCTGACGCTTCTTTGACGACCAATCTGTTTGGCGATATCTCTTCCTGACATCCCTTTCGTATGGCTACATTCTATTATCTGACGATCAATATCTGTTAACAGGCGTCCTTAAGGCATAGGGGTTATTGTCCCATAGAGCCTCTAGTTTACTCAATCCTTAATGGATTCAGGGGTGTCGCTATAGAGTTTGAATTCGGGGGAGAACAATGCCCTTGAGTAATCTTTGCAATCCCATTACACTGCCCCGGTATGTTGAAAGTCGGAATCGTTGGTCTACCCAATGTTGGAAAATCAACTCTGTTTAACGCTCTCACCCATAAAACCGTTGATTGCGCTAATTTTCCGTTCTGTACTATTGAACCAAATGTCGGCGTGGTGGAGGTGCCAGACTTGCGTGTGGATCAACTCGGTCAACTAACTCAGTCCAAAAAATTAATTAAAACCGCTATTGAATTTGTGGACATCGCTGGTCTGGTGGCTGGAGCCCATAAAGGTGAAGGGTTGGGCAATAAATTCCTCGCGCACATCCGTGAAGTTGATCTTATCCTTCAAGTTGTCCGTGCCTTTGCTGACCCAAATATTATTCATGTTTCAAACACGGTTGACCCGCTAAGGGATGTTGAGATCGTTGAAACAGAACTCGCCCTCACCGACCTGGTCACGGTGGAAAAACTGATTGATACCGTCAACGGAAAGCTGAAGAGTGGACATACGGTAGACCTAGATCGCCGTGCCGATATTCTTGAGCGTTGGGCGACGGCGTTAAAAGCTGGTCGATTAGTAAGCTCTATCACTCTCACCGCCGAAGAATCATCGGAGGTGAAAGATGTGCAGTTGCTTACCGCCAAGCCAATTTTATATGTAGTTAATGACTCTGAAGCAAACGCCACTTCAGCTAACTGGATCTCACCGCTCGGGCCAGATCGCACTGCCTTCCCGCTCGCCATCAAACTGGAAGCAGATCTCGCTTCACTGCCTCAGGCGGACGCCACAGAAATGATGGCGGGCCTTGGTCTCACCGAATCAGGCTTAGATCGAGTGATTAAGTCTTGTTATCAAACTCTAAACCTAGTTACATTTCTTACCACCGGCCCTGATGAAACCCGCGCTTGGACCGTGCCTGTAAACACCCCCGCCCCCCTCGCCGCCGGCGTCATTCACACCGACTTTATAAAAAAGTTTATTAGGGCTGAAGTAATATCTTATTCCGACTTCATTGTCACCGGCGGGGAAGCGGGTGCCCGAGAAACCGGAAAACTAAGAGTTGAAGGCAAGGACTACCTCATAAAAGATGGCGACATTTGTCACTTTAGAATCGGCTAGTTGTAAATTTAATCGTGTATGCGCTTCATCCTTGTCCACGGCTACAAATCATCGCCAGAACTAAATTTTTGGCCATGGCTCGGTGTTGCCCTCCGCGCCGCTGGTCATACCGTCATTGCTCCGGCTCTGCCCGAACCCGAGACCCCAGACCGGGACCTCTGGACCAAAACTTTACTAGAAGCAGTTGGTCCCATGTCTAATCAAGACATCGTGGTGGGCCACTCCCTCGGTGGTGCCTCCGCTCTGCGCCTGCTTGAATCGGCCGAGGCCCGAACCACTCCCCACGCTTGTGTTTTAATCTCAACACCATGGATGATTTTAGATGAGCGCTTTAAACCGTTTTTTTTAAGCGAACTTGATTATGATGTATTGATGTGGCGCGCCTCAAAATTTCTGGTGATCCATGCTTTAGACGACCAAATTATTCCACTTGATCACGCCAATCGCTACGCTAGTATTTTTCACGCTCGGTTAGTGACTCCGGCCAACGGCGGCCATTTTCAAGGGGCCGAGTATCCAGGGATCTTAGCGGAACTTCTCTTGCTCGCCAATACCCCGGTGGAATATGCCCCCGGCGAAACCCTTCCTAACGAGTACTCCGACCTTTTCCGCTAAGTTAGTCACCAACTTATGAACGATTTTATCAATCCCAACCTTCCCCCCAAGCTCAGCGATGGTCCCAACCTTCCCCACAGGCCTAGCGAGAGTCTCGGTTTTACCCTCCTCACCAACACCGATAATAAAAATTTTAAATACGGTTTAATTGGAGTGGTGGCAATCACAATTCTTATTGTTATTCCTCCTATCACTTTTGTTCCCAAGAACTACAACGCCTATCTCTCCTTTCTTGGCCAACCAAACGCCGTCTGGCTAGAATCCGGTTGGCATTTTAAATATCCGCTCTATCGCCGTCATCTAGTGCCACTCACTACTCAACACCGCGAGTACACAATCGTTTTAGAATCCACCGATCTTCAACTGGTCACTTGGAATGTGGGTGTCAATTATTCTTTAAGAGAAGAACAGGCCGAGGCACTAGTTTTGGGCACCCTCACCGATTATGAATCCACTTGGTTGCTTCCTAGACTCAAAGCCTTAATCTCGCAAACTTCTGGTCGCCTAACAATCAACCAAGCCTTACAAAAGCAAGCCGACCTAAGCGCGGCTTTAACGGCTGATCTTGGCAACCTAGTGTATGAACATGGAATTCAAGTTGAACAGGTAGATATATTATCAATCAAACCAAGCGACCCATTACAAGCTAGTTATGAGTCTCAAGCTCTAGCAGAACTAGAAGCTGAAGTTTTGGAAATCAAACTGCGCTCCGAAGCCGATGCGTTGGGAGCCGAGCTCTCTAGAATCAAAACCCTTGCCCCCATCCTCAAAAACAATCCCGATTATATTAATTACGAACTGATGAAAAAATGGGAGGGGAGTGGCAACTATTGCTCGGAAACATTTTATCAAACAAGTAATCTGCGGTAAGCTCCCTTTTACTAAGAAATCTCCGCTTTTTAAGGCCAACGCCTGATCAATTTCTATTCACACCCCTGATCCTTGACAGCTATACACCATTAGGCTAAAATTCCGCGGCTGATCGTTCACAATTTAAATACAAGCAATAACAAATAGAGCAGAGAATCGCTGAAACTATAACTATTTTAGTTATACGCATTCAGTGAACGAAGAGCAATATAAGGGTGTATAGGTGGATGGCTAGACTGAAAATGCCGATGAAGGACGTAGCAGCCTGCGAAAAGCTTTGGGGAGGTGGCAAGCAACCGTTGATCCAAAGATATCCGAATGGGGAAACCCAATCAGGGGAATGCCTGATTGTCATGAACTGAATACATAGGTTCATGATGGGAACCGTGGGAAGTGAAACATCTCAGTACCACGAGGAAAAGAAAAGAAAGAGTTAGATCCTCGGCTTAACCGCTCAATGCTTTGAGGGTTAAGCCGATCGATCTGTACTCACATTCCCAAAGTAGTGGCGAGCGAAATGGGAACAGTCCAAACGTATTATGTGAAGCCCAGCAAATCTTTCTTTGAAAGACTAGTTGAAGTGAAAGGATCCAGCCGTTGCATAATACGAGTTGCAAGATAGGTTCGTTGAGGTCTGGATGGCCTCAGATATTGTTTAGAAGGTTAGTTTAACAAGCTGGAAAGCTTGACCATAGAGGGTGATAGTCCCGTAAGCGAAAACTTCTCTAAATCATATGGAGCCTCTTCTTAAGTACGGCGGGACACGAGAAATCCTGCCGGAACCTGCCACGACTATGTGGTAAGACTAAATACATTTTCAGATCGATAGTGAACTAGTACCGCGAGGGAAAGCTGAAAAGAACCCCGGAAGGGGAGTGAAATAGAATCTGAAACCATACACTTACAAGGAGTTGAAGTCTGCCGCAAGGTGGATGACAGCGTTCCTATTGAAGAATGAGCCAACGACTTTTTGTCTGTCGCGAAGGTTAAGCCCCCTGGGGCGGAGCCATAGTGAAAGCGAGCCTTAACCGGCGATAGTGGCAGGCAAAAGACCCGAAACCCGGTGACCTAACCATGCCCAGGATGAAGTAGCTGTAACAGGCTATGGAGGTCCGAACTCACGAGCTGTGCAACACTCGGAGATGAGGTGTGGTTAGCGGAGAAATTCCAATCGAACTGGGTAATAGCTGGTTCTCCCCGAGATAACTTTTGGGTTAGCGTCGGTAAATAACACTGTGGAGGTAGAGCACTGATTGGATTTGCCGCCGTAAGGTAGGTCGTCCAGCCAAACTCCGAATGCCATAGTGTGTTCCCGGCAGTCAGACCATGGGGGCGAAGCTCCATCGGTCGAGAGGGCAACAGCCCAGATCTCAAGCTAAGGTCCCTAAATCATAATTAAGTGTAAAAGGTGGTGAGGAGACTTATACAACCAGGAGGTTGGCTTAGAAGCAGCCATCCTTTAAAGAAAGCGTAACAGCTCACTGGTCAAGTTTCCTTGCGCCGAAAACATACCGGGGCTAAATTATGTACCGAAGCTGAGGGTTTATTAAATTTTCGAATTTAGTAAGCGGTAGGGGAGCATTCTGATCTGCACTGAAGTCGCATCGTGAGGTGCGGTGGAGCGGTCAGAAGAGAGAATGTTGGCATGAGTAGCAAAAAGACAGGTGAGAATCCTGTCCGCCGAAAATCTAAGGTTTCCACAGCTACGAGAATCGACTGTGGGTTAGTCAGGAGCTAAGGTGAGGCCGAGAGGCGTAATCGATGCACAGCTGGTTAATATTCCAGCACATGGTATTTACTGATGGAGTGACGCTTACTTGAAATTCCCGCGTCCTATGGCTATGGCGTTGGGGGTGCGGGGTGGCTAGACAGGTAAATCCGTCTAGCACAACACCCTTCATCATCGCAATGGTTGGGCAACCAACTAAAGGGGAACGTAAAGCGGGCCAAGAAAAACTTCTAGGGTTAATAAATATCATCCTGTACCGGAAACCGACACAGGTGGGTAGGTGTAAATGCACCAAGGCGTACGAGAGAAACATCGTTCAGGAACTAGGCAAAAAAGTGGCCGTAACTTCGGGATAAGGCCTGGTTTCCTCCGTTGAGGGGGAGACCCGCAGCGCACGACGTCAAGCGACTGTTTATCAAAAACACAGGTCACTGCTAAATCGTAAGATGAAGTATAGTGGCTGATGCCTGGCCAGTGTCCGAACGTTAAAGAAGGGGGTCATCCCATCGCAAGATGGGGGCAGCTTTCAACTGAAGCGCGGATGAACGCCGGCCGTAACTATAACGGTCCTAAGGTGAAATCAAAGCTGCCTTAGTAAAATTGGGCTATTTGCTGGAATAACTGGAGAATGTTCTGGTACTACGGTACTATGTAACCATAGTATGACGAGTAAAAAGCCACGAACCGATTCCCATCAAGGGATACCAGTCAATCAGCAGGAAAGATTAGTAATTGCAGGATGGATTTGCGGATTCGTTGACGGAGAAGGATGCTTCTCTGTAAGTCTAATTCGTAATCAAACAACTCGTTCAAATTGGCAGGTTTTCCCTGAATTTGTTGTAACGCAAGGTGAGAAAAGTCGTGCCGCACTTGAATTAATACAAGAGTATTTTCAGTGTGGAAAGATCTACCTCAACCGTCGCCACGATAACCATAGAGAAAACTTGTTGCGATATTGTGTGCGTTCAAGAAAGGATTTATTGGAACGGATTATACCGTTTTTTAATCAATACCCTTTAAGAACGGAAAAGAAAAAAGATCTTGAAAAGTTTATTGATATTCTTTCTCATATGGAGAAGGGAGACCATAAAACCGAACAAGGTCTAAAAAAAATCGCACAAATTATCCAAAACATGAATCGAAAAGTTCCATCAAAATTACTAAAATCCTCAGAGACTACACGCCCAACTTAGAGCAATCTAAGAAGATATAGTCCGAACTGTATGGCGATATACAGAGTGATGTAGAAATACATCACCACCAATTAAAATTGGTCTATTGTCCGCTCTGGACAATCAAGTAACAGCAAGAGCGAAATTCCTTGTCGGGTGAGTTCCGACCTGCACGAATGGCATAACGACTTGACGACTGTCTTAACGATGTACTCGGCGAAATTGCGAGGGGAGTGAAGATGCTCTCTATGTGTAGTTAGACGAAAAGACCCCGTGAAGCTTTACTACTGCTTGCCATTGGGTTCATGTTTTATATGTTCAGAATAGGTGGGAGTGGTGTCGCAAGACATTGCAACAGTGAGATACCACCCTTATGTCACGTAAATTCTAACCGCCGCCCCTGAATCGGGGTGGCGAGACAGTGGCTGGTAGGTAGTTTACCTGGGGCGGGTGCCTCCCAAAAAGTAACGGAGGCGTTTACAAAGGTTGGCTTAGCCCGGATGGAAATCGGGCTGGACGTGCAAACGCAAAAGCCAGCTTAACTGCAAGGCCGACACGCCGCGCAGATACGAAAGTAGAAGTTAGTGATCCGACCGTACGACATAGGACGGCGGAAGCTCATCGGATAAAAGCTACTCCGGGGATAACAGGCTAGTCTCCCCCAAGCGTCCATAGCGACGGGGAGGTTCGGCACCTCGATGTCGGCTCATCGCATCCTGGGACTGAAGAAGGCCCCAAGGGTTTGGCTGTTCGCCAATTAAAGCGGTACGCGAGCTGGGTTCAGAACGTCGTGAGACAGTTCGGTCTCCTATCTACTACACACGCGGAAAACTGACAGGACCCATCCTTAGTACGAGAGGACCGGGATGGACGAACCTCTTGTGTACCGGTTGTCACGCCAGTGGCATTGCCGGGTAGCGAAGTTCGGTTCGGATAAGCGCTGAAAGCATATAAGCGCGAAGTCGACCTGAAGATTAGTTTTCATTACGAGATCCCTGAGAGACTATCAGGTTGATAGGCGGTAGGTGAAAGCACTGTAAAGTGTTGAGCCGAGCCGTACTAATAGATCCAGCTCTTCGTTCACTGAATGCGTCTCTGAAGCTCTAAAATTGCCATCTACTTTGTCAGAAAGTTCCGCCCGCCCTCATCATAGGTGATACTATGATTTCGGCCGTGCTCACTTTCTTCCTAGTAGCTGTCAAATTATAGAACTTAAGGTGCATAACAGCTCAAATGTTAATTGCTTAAGAAAGAAGGCATCGTCTTGGTGGTTCTTCCCGTAGGGTCACACCCGTTCCCATTTCGAACACGGTCGTTAAGCCTGCGTGGGCCGATGGTAGTCAATTGTGGCAAGAGTAGGTAACCGCCAGGACCATGTCTTTTTTCTCAAACACCCCGCTGGTTTTTAACCACCGGGGTTTTTGATTTTAGATCATAATAAAATTTTCCCAATCAGGAATCTTGTCAATAAGTTCGGTTTGCGTTACTATTTCTCCACTATGCTATCGCAAAAAGTGGTTATTTTAGCGGCCGGTTTAGGCAAGCGGATGAAATCCAATCTACCAAAATCATTGATACCAATTGAAGGCAAACCAATGATTAAGTATTTACTAGAAGCCATTCAGCAATCCGGAATTGATACCTCACCAATTGTGGTGGTTTCACCAGGCACCAAAACGGCCTTCACTGATGCACTAGGGTGTCAAGTGGAATATGTTTTGCAAACGGAGCAACTCGGTACCGGTCACGCCTTAGCACAAGCTGAAGCCGTTTGTGTATCCGCTGATCGGATAATTGTTTTATACGGTGACCATCCATTTATCACTCCTGCTTCAATCAAGTCATTATTATTTTTGTCGGATCAACATCCCCATGCAGTCGCTCTACTAACCACTACCGTTCCAAATCTGGAAGGCGATTATTTACCGTTTACCAATTGGAGCCGAATTCTGCGGGATCAGTCCGGCAACATCGTAGGGGATAAACAAGTTAAAGATGCTAACGCCGAAGAATTAAAAATTTTAGAATTAAATCCCGCAATTTATTCTCTTCCTGCTCCTTGGGTTTGGGATAATTTAAAAAGATTGACCAACAAGAACGCCGCCTCTGAATATTATTTAACTGATCTATTAGCCCTAGCAGCCAATCAAAATTTACCAATCGTGAGTGTAGATGTCTCACCTTTTGAGGTAATTGGCGTTAATACCCCAGAAGAATTAGCCATCGCCTCTAATCTTAAAGGCCTGTCTTTACAAGCATAATCAGCAAATTTAGAAATCATCGGAAACTGAATACAAGATTCATCAGACAAAACCTTAGCAAACAAAAATTCGCTTGCCGATGACGAGCGTCTCCTTCAGACTCCTGCGAGTCACGCTCCTCTGACAAACGAATTATGTAGCGCTATCGCTTTTTAGCTGCCTTTCTTTTGGCTGGCTTTTTGGCTACCTTCCGTTTGGCTGGTGCTCGCTTTGCCGCCTTTTTGGCTACCTTCTTCTTTGCCATAGGTGTAAAGATTACTCGTCATGTAATCATGACGTTGTTCTTATTATAGCGAATATTTTATATATCTTGATTAAAAATAAGATCGTGTTGTGCATAACTTTTAAAAATAAATTTATTGTAAAAGTTATGCATATGAAATTTACTCACAAAGTGAGTAATAGATATTTTCTCGCCCGCAAGTAGATTTAAAGTTTTTCTATCTCCTTTAAATCTTTATCTGGAATAAATAAAATGATCAGCCCGAGAATAATGCCACCTAGTGCAGTCCAAATGTGATTATCAGAAAAAAGCAAACTATCCAGCTCGTCCAAGACATACCAAATTCCTCGCCAGATTAAAACAAGCCCCACGACGATGGAGAAATTTTTTGTAAAATATGAAAGTGTGAGGTTTTTAATTTTTTTCATAACTGTTTGGATTGACGGTTTTATGGTGTCATTATAACATTCGCTAAAATTTATTTCCAAAACATAGTATACCTGTCAGAATCCGATCAAGTTTTACCACAAAAAAAACGGTTCGCTACCTCACGATAGCGAACCAAGAGAATCCGTTGCGAGTTCAAACCCGCTTCCGCAGGAAGAACTTGGCTCTATCGGTAATGGTTGATGAGATCGTGGAGCTTCTGGGTTTCGCTACGAGCCGCTTTCGCGAAGTCGGCGTTTTGCGAGGCGAAGATGATGCCACGCGAGGAATTGATGATCATTCCTTGTGCACGGCTATCCTTGCCCGCTATGACGGTCTTCTCCACATCACCACCTTGTGCGCCGATGCCCGGAATGAGAATCGGCATATCGCCAACGATTTCGCGTACTGCGCGGAGCTCATCGGGATAGGTTGCGCCGACTACAAGCGAGCAGTTACCATTCTTGTTCCACTCGCTCGCCACGCGACGCGCAACGAAACGATAGAGCGGCTCGCCGTTCACGGACAAGTCTTGAAACTCACCCGCGCCTGGATTGGAAGTGCGACAGAGTACGATGACACCTTTCTCGGCTCGCGCGAGGAAAGGTTGAAGTGCTTCGGCTCCAAGATAGGGATGAACCGTGATCGCGTCCGCACCCAACCAGTCAAAGGCCGCTGTCACATAGCCGGCGTTGGTGTTACCGATGTCCGCTCGTTTAGCGTCTAGGATCACCGGCACTTTTGGCGCGATACGGTGAATGTCTATGACCGTTCGGTGCAGAGCATGTATGCCCACATCACCGTGTGTTTCATAGAAAGCGGAGTTTAATTTGTAGGCACACACTAGGTCACAAGTCGCCTCCACGATTTCGCGATTGAACGCAATGATCGTGTCCGCTACACTCACATCTCCAATCAACACATTATGACAATTGCCCGGTTGGTGCACCGATCCCGGGATCTTCATGAAATCGCTGTCTAGCCCTACACAGACAAATCGGCCCAAAGACCACCGGTTCTCAATCATTTGCTGAAAGTGACGATCAAGCATCTTTCCCTCCCCCATTAAATTATCTCAAATCTCCAAAATAATCAAACTTTATTTAATTCTAACCGGAAAATTTTTCATTTAACCGACTTCTTAAATTGATAGGTGTCACGCTCAACTTTTACAAAATCGCTCCTTATTCCTAATGCCGAACAAGTTTCGTTTGGTGGACCTTAGCGGGCTCGAACCGCTGACCCTCTGCTTGCAAAGCAGATGCTCTACCAACTGAGCTAAAGGCCCACGCCATCGGTAGTTTAGACTAAGTAGGGACTCTGGTCAATTAGTCTCACGGACTATTATCGGTTAGATTGTTGTATTTACAACCGCACCAGATGCGGTGGCTCTTTACCTTCCAAAAACGCTACAATATTAGAAACCGCCTCGCGGGCCATTCCTCTCCGGGCTTCAAGTGTTGCGCTGGCCGTATGGGGCGTCAACACTACATTCGTCAATTCACTTAACCGTTTCACCTCATCCGGCACGCAGGCAAGCGCTGGTTCACATTCATAAACATCTAGTCCGGCTCCGCCAATAATTCCGCGTTCTAAGGCGGCGATTAACGCATGTTCGTGTACCACCTGTCCACGCGCGGTATTGATTAAAATTGCGGTCGGCTTCATAAGGGCCAGTTCTCTTTCTCCGATTAGATGCCGGGTGGTCGGGGTAAGTGGAACATGCAAGGAAACAACATCGCTCTCTGAGAGTAGGGCTGGAAGGGAAGTCATTACCGCTCCGATACTCGCCTCAAGAGTAAGATTTTGTTTCTGGTCAGCATAAATCACCTTCATTCCAAAGCCGCGAGCCATTTTCTCCCCCAAACTCTCTCCAATTTTTCCTCCTCCCACAATTCCCAAGACCTTTCCTTTAATTAAGGTGCCAATTAGCAAATTCGGTCGCCAACCCTCATATTTTCCAGCTCTAACAAAGTGATCACTCTCCACCAAACGGTGGGCGACCGCTAAAATTAGGGCCGCTGTATGCTCCGCCACGCTATCTGACACTTCTCTCGCCGGCGCATTTGCCACCATGACCCCGCGCTGATTGGCTGAAAGCAAATCAATATTATCAAAACCAACAGCGTAATTAGAAATCAATTTAAGTTTTGGCGCCGCTATCAAAGTATTGTTCGTAATTTTATCGGTCAGCAAACAGAGTAGTAGATCGGCTTTAGCAAGAGCGCGTTTCAATTCTAAATCCGGAATCGCTCCCAAACCAGACCACTGTTCCACCGTCAAATCGGATCTGGTTAGTAGCGCCCTAACCTCCGGGAAGGGTAGGGGAGAGGTAATAAAAAGACGCATACTACTCACTCAAACAGTATCTGGTCTCACTTTCTGTACCATTATTGACAATAAGACAACGATCAGTTGACCAAAATAAATCAGATCCGCTAGTAGCTGGTTTAGTTAGACTAGAAATCATCCCACTTGGTTTATAAGTTTCAATTAGTTCCCCACTTGCTAGTTGTAATATCTTGATTTCCCCACCTTTCAGAATTACACCCACTATCGACTCGTTCGGTGAGATTGCAAAAGTAATCACCCCTTCTTCACTAACGGTTGCCGCGCCGATTTGGCCGGTTCGCAGATCTAGCGGATATAAAACGAGGCGCTCGGAGCTATCATCGGCAATTGGTCTTACAAAAATCACTCCAATGTAGGGATCAATTGGCACAGCAAAGAGCGTAAAATCCGTTTGTTCATCTAATAAACTGGACTCATAAATCACTCGCACCACTTCACCGGACTGATCAATCTGAATAATTTGTGAACTTGCCCCCTCTAATCTAGATACTACCCTTAGCTCTCTTCCCAAGACGGTATCAAGTGGCGGACCACCTGCGGCATAAATCAATGTTCTCAGTTGCAATGCCCAAAGGGAGAAGGTGACCACAAGTAAAGCCAGCCCTCCTAAAAAAAGAAATAAATGAAATAATTTATGACTGCTCATGCTATGAAATATTTAAAATCCCAACCGGTCCATGGCTTACAAAGTAAATTTTGTAACCACAATAGAATTGAGCTCCCGGGTTTTGGGCCACCGCGTTAGTATACCAGTTTTCGCTCCCAGAGTTTTGATTACATTTTGTGCATTTAACACTCCGGCCGCAAGCGACGTTTCAATATTACCACCAGTCGCTAAACAAAATGCGCTCGCCGCGCCAAAGGCATCACCCGCCCCAGTACTAGATCGTTTTACAATTGATTTATCTCCCCGCACGCGCCATCCTTCATCTTGCCGGATTGCAACTGCGCCATTTTCGCCGTCAGTAACAATTACCGTCTCTGCAAATCGTGAGAGGCCCCTACCGATTCGCGCCAACTCCTCCCCAGCCTCATCACCAAGTAATTGGTGATGACTAGATTTTGTACCAGCCACCGGTTGTCTTGCTCTCCGTAAGACTCCTCCCGGTAACAACAGTTGCCCCTCCTCTTTGTTGACAAGCAAAAGATCAATCACGCCACAGCGCTCCAGCCATCTTCCACCTACAATAAGCTCACCTTGACCGGGATTAACCGCCCAAAACGCCCCCGCTCTTCTGGCTCTGATCCCAATCTCTTCCCAGGTGGGAAGTTGTCCATGAAGAGATGAGGTGTAAACTAGGTTGAATTTTGAGAAATCAACCGGTAAAAATCGGCGACTAAGTTTTTCGCTTGCTCCACGGTAGGTTAGAATTGAACGCTCACCGCTTTGTGCGTTCAAAATTACCGAGACACCAGTGCGCTCTTGAGCCATTGTCACCATTGTTTCCACCCCCACTCCCCGTGCCTTCAGGTCGGAGCTAATCATTCCCCCAAAACTATCATCGCCCACTACTGCCACCACCTGCGCTTTTATCCCAAATCGCACCAAACTAGCGGCCACATTGGTGGCGCCCCCGCCTGATTCCGCGTAAAAATCCTCAATTGGAATCTTACTTCCTAGCGCCACGCACTCGCCATAGCCCGTGGAAAAATCCGGTGACTCAATCACTCTAAAAGCCGAGGAAGAAAAAAATTGATCCCAAATGGCCGAGCCGATTGTTAGGCCGATGACTCGTTTCCCGCCAACTCCCTCCCTTTTTCCCATATTGAAATAATCTCTAAGAAATTTTCAGAAATTAATTGTTCCGCTAATTTTGCGGTAATCATCCCTGTAGTATACCCTTTTAAAGGTTGACCAAAGATTGATCTACCAATTGCAATTCCGTCCACCGCCCCAGATTCGGCGGCAATCTTCACCAGTGGTTTGATTTTTTCAAATTCTACCCCGCGTCCTAGCATGATGGTTGGCGCTTGGGTAATTTCTTTAAGCTCTTTCCACTCCGCGACCGTTTCTAAACCTTCCACCTTCCAAATATCGGGATGCACACCATCGCAGAGCAGTTCATACACTGCCGATTTGAGTGCCATTACCGAATGTTCCTTTTCTGGTAATAATAACTCCAAAATCAAAGGTAAATTATTGGCTCGCGCCTGCTGTAATCCCGCCAAAATCAGTTCTAAATCATGCTGTCCTTGAGCAGATGAGAGTGGTTGGTAATTAACTAATAGTTTGAGTCCGGTTGGTCTAAACTCCCTAACCAATCGCTCAATTTCTTGGCCAGTGATTAGTTCCAACTCTTTTTTTCCACTTAGCTCTAACGGTAAAAATCGGAAAATTCTAGCGGTTTCTATCATTGCCCACGCTCGTCTCCCCAAATCAGGATCAGTGAGAATGGCTAAATTGGAGCGTAGATGGGGTTTCCGTTTAGCCACATTGATCATTGCCTCGGCAATAATCAGCTTTAACGCTTGAGCGCTCTCTAAAAGTAGGGGATCAGTAATGGGATAAGTGGTACTCAGAAAATCATGAGCAAAACTACCCCGATGATCAAATGGTAATAAAAATATTGGTAGATTCATATTACAACTGACCACTTTTAATTGCTCGTTTTAATTCATTCCGGTTTAGAAGCCCTTTAGTGGGCCCGATTTTGGTTACTACGGAGCCGGCGTTGATAGCCCCCCATTGTAAGCAAGTGGGTAGATCAATATTTGCGAGCAGTCCTGCTAACACTCCACTTGTAAATCCATCGCCCGCGCCCGTGGTTTCATATGTTTTGGCCGGAAAAATCGGAGCAAAATGGGAATGCTCACCATCATAGGCCCACGCTCCTTTTAAACCATCAGTAACCACCGCAATATTAGCGCCCAGCTGATACAATTTTTCCGCGCATTTTTGAGGCGACGCCTTAGTTTTGAGGAGGGTTCTTGCTTCAACGGTGTTCAGGAATACAATTTCAGAGGTGGTAATTAATCTAAATAAGATTTCCGATCGTTCGGAAATTTGTACCGGTCCCGGATTTAAACTCAAACGGATTGATCCTTTCGCCTTAATTAAATCTCGGTATAAACTCAAATAGTCACCACCAAGTTCTCCGACGTGTAAAAACTTAGCCCTTGGTCTTCCAGAATAGCGGTAAATATGTGGGACCAGATCAACCAGTTGGGTGGATTCGCCTTGATAATTCAAAACCACTGCCGCTGATGATCTAAAACCAGCTTCTTGTTTAATAAATTTTGTATTTACCCCTTCCTTTTTTAGAAAAACTTTAGCATGCGCCAAAAAACCATCATCACCAACGGTGGTCATCAGGGCAGAGTTAAATCCCAGTCTAGCCACTCCCACCGCCACATTCGGAGCCGTTCCCGCAATCTGCGTGTTAAATTCCTGAACGGGAATTTTCTCCCCAGCTGCCAAGCATAACTGACATTCAGTTTTTCTCCGTCCACATAACAAACTTGCACTCGGCAACCGGATGTAGGTATTAAGTTTGGTGGCCCCAATAGTAAGCAGGTCTAACATATGCAAGCGTAATTATACCGCAGAACAAAATGTTAAAATAAAATAGATCTTGCCGGCTCGGTTGAGCTTAGTTCGAAATAGTTGTACTGATACCACGGCAACCCACCCGGTATTTCTATTTTATGAGAGTATGGACGGTCCTCAAACGGCCAACCTTCCAAGAGAAAAATCCCACCGGTTGCCAAATTGGCTTGGATAAAACGCAATAAACGTGGATAGGATCGGGGGAGCAGATAGGCATAGACCACCTTTACCCCAGACAAATCCGCAGAAAAGAGGGATTTAAATCTAATTTGCACCAACTTGTACTTTTTTCTGCTACTTAGTTTTGTAAGTTGCGCCACCAAATAAGGCAAAATGGAAATCTCGTAACCGATCAGAGTCAATCGGGGATATCGGCGAGCGAGTGCAAACAATAGCCGACCATCACCACAACCAAGCTCAACTACCTCTCCTTGCTCCGGCCACGGACCGTTTGTTACAAGATTATCCCGTTCTTTTTTTAGGGTTGGCACCCACGGCGCCGCCGAGACTCCGGCATAAGCAGCACTCCCTATAATTACTAAAATCACCACCTGCCACCAAAAGCCTGGCCCGATATCCATATAAAACTATTAGTGATGTTAGCTAACTAACCAAGCTCCGTTAATAAATCTTTTTCTTCCGCCGGAGTTAGGTGTCGCCACTGGCCCACAGAGAGTGCCGAATCCGTAATCTGCATAATTCTAACGCGCCGTAGTCGTAACACCTCGTAGCCAAGTGCCTCGCACATTCTTCTAATTTGTCTGTTACGACCCTCAATTAATACGATCGAAAATTCGCTATCAGTTCGTCTTGCTACCTGCGCCGGTTGAGTGTAACCGTCTTCCAGTTTGATGCCGGTGGACAGAGTATGTAAATCACGGTCAGAGACGGGGTGATTCACCTCCACCACATACTCTTTCTCGTGCCGGCCTTGGGATCTTAAAATCTTATTAACAATCTCTCCGTCGTTGGTCATGAGTATCAAACCAGATGAAGCGACATCAAGCCTCCCCACATGAAATAACCGCTCCGGATAGTCTATTGCTTCAATAATATTGTCTACCGCCTTTGAATCGCTGGTACAAATAATCCCAATCGGCTTGTTATATAAAAGGTAAACCGGCGTTGGTTTGACCGTCTCAACTAACTGGCCATCAAACAAAACTCGTTCGGAACCATTTACCTTTTGTCCAAGGACGGCGATCATGCCATCCACCATTACCAATCCCCGAGCAATCTTCGCGTCTACTTCCCGACGCGATGCCAAGCCACGATCGGCTAGATATTTATTCAGACGAACAGTAATTGGGCTTGGAAGTTGATCTTGATTCATATTTGTCAGTCGATTCGTATTTAACCACCAGCCTGTCATTATTTAAGCTTTTTTGCAAGTAATTTGCGTTTTACCGCCCGTTCTCCGGCTCTGGCAATGTGGGGGGCAGTTAGTTTATAAAATTCCAGTAACTCCCGTGGGGTACCAGATTGACCAAAAACATCCCCCAATCCCACCCTCTCTAGTGGCATCGGCGCATATTGACCTAACAATTCGGCCACCAATCCACCCAAGCCACCCACCGCTTGCGCCTCTTCCACCGTTACCACCGCCCCACAATTTTTCGCTAGCGCCAAAAATCCCTCCTCATCAAACGGTTTTAATGAGACCGCATTTAATACCGAAGCCTTAATCCCTTTTTCAAGCAGGCGTTCGGATGCTATCAACGCCTCATGCAGGAGTGGCCCGATCGCCACAATCAATAAATCAGCACCGTTATTAAAAACAGACGCCCTACCAATTTGAAACGGTGTTTTAGCAGTGGTAAAAACCGGCGTTTTTTCTCTGCCAAATCTGAGGTACACCGGTCCCGGATGTTTAACCGCCGCGAGCACCACCTTAGAGGTTTCCACCGAATCACAAGGAACCAGTACCGTCATATTAGGCAACACTCTCATCAAGGCAAGGTCCTCGGTCATTTGGTGGGTGGCGCCATCTGGTCCCACGGTTACTCCGGCGTGCGCACCGGCGATTTTTACATTTACCTTTTGCAAACAGGCGGTAGTTCTAATTTGCTCCCAGTTTCTTCCCGGTGAGAAACAGGCATAACTTGTAATAAACGGTATTTTTCCCGCCAAGGCCAATCCAGCTGCAATGGCGGCGAGCGATTGTTCTGATACCCCCAGCTGTATAAATCGCTCCGGAAATTTTTCTTTGAACGCCTGCGTTCTAGTGGACTCGGTGAGATCAGCGCACAACACCACTAAATTCGGTTCCATTTCACCGGCCAACACCAACCCTTCGCCAAAACCATCGCGCGTGGCCACCATTGCTAACCCCTCGTGAAATAAATTCCGTTTTAGATAAACTTCCGGATTGATAGGCATAATCTCTTTTGTGAAAAATATATTCGACCACAGCTCGACCACACCTCGGCCACACCTCGACCGCACCTCGACCGCACCTCCACCACCCGCTCTTAACTCGCTTCCGACTGAATTGCTCCGGAAAGCGTTCGTAGTTCTTTTAAGGCGCGTTTTAACTCTTCGGCATTGGGTGGTTTGCCATGCCAGGCCGGATCTCTTTCCATAAAACTTACCCCCTTACCAGGAATCGTGTGAGCGATAATTACTGTGGGACGGTCCCAAGTCGCTTTAGCTTCTTCGGTGGCAGCCACTATCTCTCGTAAATTATGACCGTCAATTTCTAAGACATGTAAACCAAAAGCGGCTAGTTTATCGGAGAGCGGTTCAATGGGCATAATATCTTCCGTGAACCCATCAATCTGAATATAGTTGCGATCAATAATCATGGTTAGATTGCGCAGTCTATATTTGTGGGCAAATAAAAACCCTTCCCAATTAATCCCGGCCGCCAATTCGCCGTCAGACATTACGCAATAAACTTGCCACGGTTTCTTATCCATTAGTCCGGCATAGGCCATCCCCACCGCCTGTGATAATCCATCACCCAAGGGACCTGAAGTATTTTCTAATCCCGGTAAAAAACGGTGTTCAGGATGTCCTTGTAATCTAGAGCCAAATTGTCTAAAGGTTTTGAGCTCTGCAATAGGGAAGTAACCGGCCTCGGCCATGGTCACATATCTTACCGGCGCAACATGTCCATTACTCAAAAATAATCTATCCCGCTCCTCCCATTCCGGACGCTTCGGGTCATGATTTAACACCTTAAAATATAAGGCGGTAAAGATATCGGTCAGCCCCAATGGACCGGCCGAATGCCCACTCCCAGCCACTTTCAACATTTTTAAAATTTCGGTTCTAATCTTAGCCGCTAAATCCCCTAGTCTAAGCACTTCTTTATCCGTTAATTCCCCCTTGGTGGTTCGTTCCGTTTTCATACGCAAGTAGTATAACAAATCCCCCGCCCTAAATGGACGGGGGAGATTATTGATGTTGGCGTGCACCCCACTATTAGTTCACTGTCACCGTGCCAGTGTTACCGCTGTCGTAGGAATCATAGAAGTCATACTCGCCACCATCTTCAAATTTCTTGATGAAGGCATCGCCCTCTTGGAGCGTTCCTGTACCCCAACTAAGATCCTCACCGGTAGCCGAATGCTTGGCGGTATCATTATTGGTGAATCTAACTCCTTGATTGGGGTTCACCGTAACGGTGCTGGGGGAGTAACCGGTTGAATTAATGTAAACATCCACTGAACCCATTAGTTCTTTATCAGCATTGATTGTGCTAACGCTTGCCTCCACTGTAACAGAGTTATATTCGCTCGAGCTCATGATTGGCTCACCAATTGTATAGTTTGGAAAGAATCCATCTGCAACATCATCAATTTCTTTATTCCAAGAACTGCCGTATAAAGCCACCGCCACCGCTTCAGAAGTAACGTGTCTTAAAGTGCCGTTCAAATCCACCGCGTATGTCTTGGGATCGGTGTTGATTTTGACCATTTTTACTCCCGGCTTATAAGTGATGTTTCCACCAATTTGGATCTTAGCCAGCTCCGCATCAGTGATTACAATCACATCATCAAAATCACTATACCAAGTGAAATACGCTTTATCATTTGGGAAAACATAGCGGAAACCATCGGCTCCCATGTAATAAACTGCCGAGAATGATTCACCTCTAATCAAGTCACCCGACATCACACCAGCAGCACTAGAAACGCTGGTGGTAAGAATCACCGCCCCTAAAGACACTCCTACCGCACCAAGCAATACTCCAGCCCGCACTAAAATTCTATTCATGATCATATTTGATATTTATCTCAGTATAACATAGGTAATTTACCGCACCAAGTTAAGCATTTGTTGGTATTTTTCCAATGGAGTGGGACTTTCCCACAGGGCCGAGGCCACCACCACCCTAGTCGCACCGGCGTTTTTGATCGCCAAAATATTATCTTGATTTACCCCACCGTCAACGGTGATCGCCAAGTTTGGGAATAGCTGGGTACACCGTTTCATTTTGGCAAGAATATTCTCTCCCAAAAATCTCTGTCCACTTTTACCGGGGTAGACCCCCATTATTTGCACCCCTTGAATTAAATGGCTGATCAGTAAGATGTCATCCGGCTGATCATTGGGGTTCAGTGCGATCACTACTTCAAACCCCTGAGTTGTAAAAGCCATTATATTGGCGATCAAATGAGCGATCGGTGAGGAATTCTCCAAAACTATTCGTTTGATTTTTCCCACCCCGCCTGCCCATTCCAAAACCGTAGTCGGAGTAGCAATCATCAAATGTAGTTCTAAGGTTTTTGCACCAAGACTGGCCGGTCTGGCACCAATCTCGCTCATCGCTTTCACCCCCTCCACCACTCCCAACTCATCAATTCGAAACCAACTGTCCATTCCATATTTACTTCCATCTAACCCATCCAAATGAGCGCAATCCACCGCTCTCCAAATCGGCTCGGCTGAGTAGCGTAAATATTCGGCCTTACTTTTAACTAGTAACGCTGGGATTATATCCATATTTAGAAGCGAGTTTGTTCTGAATGAGTCATTAGCAACGGCCAACTAGTTACTGGTCTCAATTTCTGAAATCTCTTTCAGGCGCCGGTTGTAGCGTGCTACTCCTTTAAATTCGGTGTTTAAAAATCCTCGCACAATCTCTAACGGCTGATCAGAAACAGGAATATTTGCAGGCATGCAAAGAATGTTTAAATCATCGTCTCTCCGGCCATTCACCGCCGCCAAAATAGAAAAACCAATTCCCGCTCTGATCCCATCAAACTTATTGGCCGCAACGCTCACTCCTTGGGCGCTTCCACAAATCAAAATCCCCTTAGACCCCGGGTGCGCCAAAACCGCTTTCGCGATCAATTGAGCAAAAATTGGATAGTCATCCGTGGGGGAGTACAGATCTTCCCCAATAATCTCCACCGAATATTCGGAATTCAAATGATTAGCTAATTCTTTAGCTAATGATCGTCCGGTATGATCGGAGGATATGTATACAAATGATTTCATATAACTGTCTGAAGACAGCCTTTAATGACAACCTTAGTATAAACCAAATTTACAATTAAATTTTTGACCGTTCCCTTTATTTCCATTAAACTACCAACAACTATGTCTGATCATAAAACAACGCCCGCCTCCAATACCGCTCCATCTACCTCCCCCTTCACCAACTCCACCGCCTCCACTTCCTCTCCTCATGTGGCACGGGAACTTAGAACGCTAGAATATTGGGATGTTAATAAGATATTTGAACGGTCAGTTGCTGATCGACCAATCTCCTCCTCTTTCACTTATTACGACGGCCCCCCTTTTGCCACTGGTCTCCCCCATTATGGTCATTTAGTTGGGAGCATCATGAAGGATCTTGTTCCTAGATATCAAACCATGCTTGGGCATCGGGTGGAACGCCGCTGGGGTTGGGATTGCCATGGTCTTCCCATTGAGAATTTGATAGAAAAGAAATTCAACCTCACCTCAAAAGAAGATATTGAACAATTTGGAATTAAGTCATTCAATGAAGCTTGTGAAGAGACCGTTTTAGCCTACGCCACCGAGTGGCAACACACCATTCATCGCTTGGGACGCTGGGTAGACATGAAGAATGCTTACAAAACCATGGACTTGGATTACATGGAATCAGTTTGGTCAATCTTTAAAACTTTATACGATAAAGGTTTGATTTATGAAGGCTACAAGTCCATGTTACTTTGCCCGCGCTGCGCCACCACCCTCTCAAATTTTGAGGCAACGCAAAATTATCAAGAAGTTAAGGACCTATCGGTCTTTGTAAGATTACCGCTCCTCTCGGGGGAGTGGGAGAATGCAAATTTAATCGTTTGGACCACCACTCCTTGGACCTTACCGGGCAATGTGCTAGTGGCCGTCAATCCGGCATTAAATTACCATTTACTTGAGGTGCAGGGCGAGACCGGACCAGAAAAAATCATTCTCGGCGCCTCCGCCCATAGTCGCTTACTCGGGGACGGTTCATTTGCGAAACTCTTTGGAATCAGCACGCCACCGACCATCTTAAAAGAATTTTTAGGTGCAGAATTGGTGGGCCAAAAATACACCCCCTGTTTTTCCTCGTACGCCAATCATCCCGACGCCTTCAAGGTGGTCGGAGCCCAATTTGTGGCGGAAAACGAAGGCACCGGTCTGGTGCACATTGCCCCCGCCTTTGGAGAGGATGACACCGAACTAGGCAAAACTCTTGGGGTTCCCCCTATTTTCCATGTCTCTGAAAGTGGTCATTTTGCCCCCGAGGTGGTACATGAATTAACCCAATTCGCCGCCATCAACGGTCGGGAAAAAGAATTCACTGCCGCCGCCAACCCTGTGAAATCTAAAGGTGATTCCCAATCAGTGGATGTTTTGATAATTAAATTCTTAGCTGGCACGGGCAAGCTGTTTGGTAAACTTTCTCTGCTTCATAGCTATCCTTTGTGTTGGCGCTGTGATACTCCGCTCATTAATTACGCCACCAATTCTTGGTTTGTAAGCGTTACCACTTTAAAAGCTGATCTCTTAAAAAACAATCAGTCAATTAATTGGGTGCCGGATAATATGAAAGCCGGTCGGTTTGGAAAATGGTTAGAAGGGGCAAGAGATTGGGCCATCTCCCGCTCTCGTTATTGGGGCACCCCGCTTCCAATTTGGAAAGCGGAGGATGGGACGATCCTCTGTCTTGGGAGCGTGGCTGAACT
>CALRGN010000007.1 GCA_943357745.1 Candidatus Uhrbacteria bacterium | reverse complement strand
GAAGGGTTTGGTTTACCGGTACTAGAGGCAATGTCTAGGGGGGTGCCGGTGCTGGCCAGTGACCTGCCGGTCTTGCGGGAAGTGGGGGGAGAGGCAGTGTGGTATGCGCTCTTAAATGAGATTGACCAGTGGGTGCGCGGATTAGAGGAATTAACCAATAACCAAGCGGTTAGAGCTAATTTGATTGTCGCGGGTAAAATTGAAGCAGAGAAATTTAGTTGGGAAAAAACGGCTATTGCCACTCAAGCGGTTTGGCGAGAGATTTTAGCCTAATGGGTATGTCATCAAATAGAGCTGGCCATTAATGAGGATTTGACTTTATTGAAAGTGGTGCTAAGCTGTCCGGTCGCTAAGACTCATGGCTATGGAATTGGACATAATTGAACGGTTAAGAAAACTAGGGTTTAGTAATCGACAATCTCATGTTTATACGGTCTTATTAAGAGTAGGCAGAATTACCGGACCAAAGTTGGCGAAGATGTGCCAGCTGGCAAGATCATCCTGCTATGAAACTCTAGAACAAATGGCGATCCATGGGTTAGTAACTCTGGAAGTGGTGGATAAAGTGAGATGGTATTACCCCACTACACCGGAACATCTAAGGTTAATTTTTGAAATTCAGTCGGCCGAGCTGGCGGTGAGACTGAAAGAGGTGGATGCACTGTTACCAATGCTGAGTGGTATTTCCACCGGAGCAAGCGGAATTCCAAAAATTAGATTAGTAACTAATCGAGAAGAGGTTGATGCCATTCATGAAGAGTATTGTCAATTGAAAGATGAGATTTTACAATTTGTATCTTATGATGAATTTTTAAAATGGCAAACCCCACCAAAAATGAGGAAGCGCAACAGAGGATTAATTAAAACAAAATCGGTTGGCAGGGCAATCATATTGACCAATAAACCGTTTGACCTCCCGGTGGGTTCATTTTTTGAGTGCAGATCTCTTTCCACTAATTATTTTAATTCAAAGGGAGAATTTACTGTTTGTGGTGACCGAGTGCTGATGTTTACCTACGGTGAAAGAAGATTAGCAGTGGAAATTATTTCAGAAGTATTAGCCGATACTTGTCGGGTGGTGTTAGAACTGGCCTGGCGTCAGGCGGGGGAGTTGATTGATCAGGAGCGTGGTAAAAAAAGTTAAACAATAACGCGCCAAAAAAAGCAATTTTGGTTAGTTTAGGTGCAAATAGTTAAGATTGGTTCGGGAGTAAAAGGAGCATAGTGATCCACAAAAGTTGATATATGCTGGGACTCGCCACCGCCTCAAGAGCAAGCCGGAGCCCGGTCTAGTGCGAGGGAGCCAATTGGGGTTCTGGTGTTGCCAAAACCGTCCAACCATCACTTTTCCCCCCGAACCAAATTTAACAATTTACTAGGTTCTTTGATTTAAATGAACCGGGTATAATAGCAGAGATATGGAAAAATGTCAAACTTCGCCGGTTGGTTAGTCCGAGGTCGACAACCGAGGTGGTTTAGATCTATGATAGGGTCAAATGTTTGTTGAAGTGTTTATGGCGATTGCAGTTTTTTGTTAAGATCGGCTATTCCTATGTTTATTGGTCAAACAACTTTGGTCAGACAATTAACTAGTCTTTTAGCGACCGATCGCTTGGCGACCGGGTATATTGTGGTGGCGCCGGATGGGATGGGAAAAAGGACTTTGGCGCTTGAATTGGGTGCGGAATATTTAGGAACAGTGGTGGCTGAATTGCATCGTCATCCTGATTTTATTTATTTAACGCCGGAGGAGAAAGGAGGATCAATAAAATTAGAAACGGTGAGAGAGCTCAAATGGCGATTGGGTAATCGTTCTTTCACGGGCAAAGCGTGGGTGGTGGTTGATGGTGCTGATCAATTTACGATTGAGGCACAAAATGCCTGGTTGAAAATTTTAGAAGAACCGCCAAAGGGATTAATCAGTTGGTGGTTGGTTGAGAATGAAGAATTGATTCTGCCTACGATTCGGTCTAGAATGGTGACACTGCGATTTGGTTTGGTGGATGAAGGGGAAATGATTGATGGTCTAACAGCTAATGGGCTAAGCGCGGATCAGATCAACTTAGTTTTACCGCTGGCGCTGGGAAGTCCAGGACGGGCCTTAACTTTGGTTGGGTCAGCTGAAGAATTGGTGCAAGCTCAATGTAAATATTCGCAGGCAAAACGGTTTTTAGATGGTACTAAGGTGGAAAAATTTGGTATGATAGGGGAGATTACTGCAGATAAGAAAAGCGGTGAGATGGTGATGCTTGGGTTGGTGAGAGAGTTAATGCAAATGGTACAAGGGCGGATTTCTAGCGCCAATCGGCGGATTCACGCTCAGTTGGAGGATAGCACTCGATCGATTAACAATCAGAATGCAACTGCAGACAGGGATTTGATGTCAGCTGATCTGGTGTGGGAAAAGGTGGGGAGTTGGCTTCAGGCGTTGCTGAATTTTGAGCGCACTTGGGAGAGGAATGGACATTTAGGAGTAGCGGCAGATGAATTGGCGGGGTTAGAACGGTTTCCGATTGTAGAGATCGCCCACCATTCCCAATTATTGATGACCGACTAAAATATCAAAACAACAAATATGAATGTGAATATAATAAAAGGATCATTAGTGCTAATGAGCTGGTTGATACTTGGAGCCGGTTGTAATCTTTTTGGTGGTAGTTCTCCCACGCCAGAGAGTCTAGGGGGAGTCTGGTTTTCCGGAAATCAAGGCGAGACTTGGGAGGGTAGGTTTGCTATTCCCATGGCAAATGGGGTGGACAGTTTGTCTTCGGTGGATATATTGGCGTTTGAGCAAGATCCTAAAGATCCGGCGGCAATTTATGCGGGGACGGCGGGGAACGGTTATTTCTATTCTTATGATCATGGCACAACTTGGCAGAGACCGACCATAGAAGTTTTGCGTACGGGGGCGGTTTATACAATTGAAGTTGATCCAAGGGATGTTTGTACTATATATGTTCAAAAGGGGGATCGGGTTTTGAAGTCTACTACTTGTGGCAGAACTTTTGACAAGGAAGTTTATTTGGAAACTAGTACTGATGAGAGGTTATCAGCAATGACTTTAGATTGGTATAACCCGCAAATTTTATGGCTCGGCACCTCTGACGGAGATTTATTGAGATCAATTGACGGTGGTGGTACTTGGGCGCCAATGTATAGATTAAGAGATGCAATTGTTGATATTGAAATTAGTCAAGATGATAGTAGAACGATCTTGTTGTCTACAAATAGAAACGGCTATTTCCGCTCTACTGACGGTGGTCTCACTTGGACTGATATGGAGGAGGCAATCAAGGAATTTAACAAAGCGGACAATATTTATGACATCCAGCAATCTAAAGATGGCAAGGTGATGTTGATGGCCAGTGCATTTGGGTTGTTGAAATCCACCGATCGTGGCGCGAGTTGGACAAAAGTTCCGTTGGTTTCTGCCTCAGGTGAGGTGAGAGTGCGAGCGGTAGCGATCTCTAGCACTGATAATCAGACCTATTATTATGCCACTGCCAATGCCTTTTATAGTTCTGACAACGGTGGTGCGGCTTGGGATCCAAAATCGTTACCAAGTACCCGAGCCGGCAATGCTTTGTTAGTGGATAGCGTCAACGGAGATGAAGTATTTCTTGGGTTGCTGACATTAGCCGAGTAATTTATGTCTATTCTGGTTGAACATAAAAACGACTTTGTTAAAATAATGGAGCATTTGCGCGGGGAGTTGCAGTCCATTAGGACTGGTCGGGCTAGTCCGGCCTTGGTGGAAGGCGTGGAAGTGGAGGCATATGGGGGTATACAATTGATTAAAGCGTTGGCGTCAATGTCTACGCCAGATAGTAAAACTTTGGTGATTGAACCGTGGGATGGCAGTGTTACCAAGGCGATTGAAACGGCAATTGTGGCCGCCTCCCTTGGAGTGGCGCCGGTGGTTGATGGAAAGGTGATTCGGCTGATTATGCCCATGATGACGGAAGAGAGCCGGAAAAAATTGGTCAAAACAATGCAAGAAAAATTGGAGGAGTCTAAAGTGGGAATTAGAAGAATGCGGGAAGAGATTAGAAAAGAGATTGGAAAGCAGGTGGGCGTTTCTGAAGATCTAATTAGGAATGAACAAGATGATTTAGATAAATTAACTAAAGCATTTGTAAGTGAGATTGAAGAACTGGGGGAGAAAAAACAAGAAGAGATAATGAAGATTTAATCTTTGTTATTAAGGTGGTATCGCCATTAAGGCGGTACCTCACCAGATCAAAGTTGTAAGCGATGGTGTTCAAATCTAAAGAGCGGTTCTTTTTCTAAAAGTTCTAAAACATGATCAACAATTTTTATGGAGACATTTTCTCCATAAAGTTTTGGCCGGTTTTTCATTCTGGGTTCTGATTGGGCGGCTCTAATAATTTTAGCGATCAATGGTCCGTTTATGGGCGGGGCAATTACATTACCGCCGTCCAAGATTGTTTCTGATCGATCCGATCCATACCTCAAAGTTACGCAGGGGATCCCCATGATGTTCATCTCCTCTTGCATACTGCCGGAGTCGGTGGCACAAACGGTAGCCTTCTCCATGGCGGCGATTACATCGGTGTAATAAGGCCAGGATTCTGAATAAATGAAATTGGGTTTATTGATTAGTGCGTTAAGACGAGATTGGAGACCAAACTCCTCAATGGCGACTTTTGTTTGATACATAGAAATTAGCAAAACGGTTTCATTGGCGTTAACTAATTCCTCTATTGCAGAAAAAATACTGGTGAACCGTTGTGAATTGGAACAGTTTTCTCTACGGTGCACACAGAACCTAATGAAGCCGTCTTTGAGTGGGGGGTATTTTTCAAAAATTGTGGATTTGCTTTGATTGGATAGAGCGATTTGAAGGGCGTCGGTGACAGTATTGCCCACTACTTTGATCCGGTCGGCCGGGTAACCCTCATTGAGCAGAAATTCTTGGTCCAATGTAACTGGAGCGCAAAACAGACCGGTCCCCGGACCGACGGCACGAGTGTTGTATTGCTCTGGATACGGTTCAATTGACCCCGATTCCCAGTTAGACCGATCCTGCAGAGCAGTGTAGTACCAATTCCAGTCAAAATTTTCTAATAATTTTACAAAAATCTCTCGCTTTGGAGTGAGGGTGCGAATCCCCGATTCCACATGCACAGAAGCAAACTCCAGACCGTGAGCGGCATTACTTACCGCCATGGCGGTCATGGTATCACCATGAACATAAGGGATCACAATTTTTCCTAGGGCCTTTAACTCTACTAATAGATCTCCTAATCGACCAATCGTTTGGGAGATTTTTTGATGGAGGGGGCCTTCAATGTTGAGATTAAAATCAGGAGAAATACCAAACTCTTCAATCATCCCACCGCTTAAATTGAATTCGTAATGTTGGCCAGTATGCCCTAAAAGCACGAGCTCGTTTCTTTGTTTGAGCTCAAGATAGAGCGGAGCTTGCTTGATGATGTCCGGCTTGGTGGCGATCATTACTAGATGGATGTGTTTCCTTTGGTCTAGAGCGAGGGCTTCCAGGAGTCCGGGTTTAAAAGTGATGAGGTCTAATGACATAGATGTTGCAGAGTTGGTCTCAAAACAATTATTTTACGATCTCCTCTTTTAAGGTGAGATTTTCTAGGGTTTTATTAGTATCAACGATGCAAGTATCAAGATTACAATTGGTAATGGTAGCACCACCTAGAATAATAGAATCTTTGATGGATGAGTTGCTAATCTGACAAGTGGGATCAATGTGATTTACACCAGTTAAGGTATTACCGCGTAATAAATTGGTGCCCGATTCTAGAGAAAGATTGTTGGGGCCGGCATGAATGTGGGCGTCAACATAAGCTTGAAAAGTGCCGATGTCGTTCCAGTAACCGGTGAAAGTGTAGACATGAGACTCTACGCCCTGGGAGAGAAACTGTTCAAACATGCCCCCAATTTTATCAGGGATTTGAAGGGCGATCTCACAAACCAACGGTAAGAATTTTTGGGGAATGAAATAAATGCAAGTGGCCACTAAAGAGGATTTGGGCTCGTTTGGTTTTTCTTCAAAACCGGTGAGGATTTTGCCGTTGGTTAAAATAACCCCGTATTTTTTGGCCTCTTCTAAATTGGCAATGTCAAAGGCGGCCACCGCTGGTTGGCCGGAGGTCTGATTGATAAAATCGGCCAGAGAAAAAGTAAAAAAATTGTCGCCACCGATGATGAGCAGGTCTTCATCAAGCGCTAGTTCATTGATTGCCAATCCAACCGCTCCGAGTGCCCCTTTTTTTGTTTCTTCAGAATTTGTTCCTTCTACAAAAATCTTTAAGTCTCGATCTGGATGCGATTCTTGCCACTCTATTTGCCACTCTGTAAAATCCGGCGCAAACATTAAATTAGTACTAACAATAATTGGCCAGTGGGCGGGGATATTCTCCACAATGTGCGAGATAACAGTTTTACCAGCTAGAGGGAGGAGGGCCTTAGCTTTATCGGCAGTCAAGGGTAGGAGCCGTTTTGCAAATCCGCCAACCAAAATAAGAACTTTCATATGGCGTCTATTTTACCGGTTTCTTAATGGTTAATCAAGGTTTGTTCTCACCTTCCCTTTTTCAGTAGTTTGAGAGATAATAGGTGGGTATGATTGAAATGGAAAAATTGGTCAATTTTTGTAAGAGTAGGGGGTTTATTTATTCTGGTTCGGAGATTTATGGAGGATTAGCTAATTCTTGGGACTATGGTCCGTTGGGAGTGGAGCTTAAAAATAATATTAAAGCGGCGTGGTGGAAGAAATTTGTGACCTCGCGTCTGGATATGGTGGGGATAGATGCGGCGTTGATCATGAATCCCAAAGTATGGGAGGCGTCTGGGCATGTGGCTACTTTCACCGACCCATTGGTGGAATGCAAACAATGTCATGAACGGTTTAGAGCGGATCAGATTGATCTTACTAAGCCCTGTGGTAATTGTGGCACCAAAGAGAGTTTCACTGAACCGGCCGCTTTTAACATGATGCTTAAAACTTGGCTTGGCGCAAAACAAGAGGTGGCGGCGGTGGCTTATTTGCGACCAGAAACGGCGCAAGCGATGTTTGTGAATTTTGCCAATGTGGTGCGTACGGAAAGAATGCGATTGCCATTTGGGATTGCTCAATCCGGGAAAGCGTTTAGAAATGAGATTACTCCTGGTAATTTTATTTTCAGACAAAGAGAATTTGAGCTGATGGAGTTTGAATATTTTGTTTCGCCTGACCAATGGGAGAAGTCTTTTGGTTATTGGCTAGGGCAGATGCACGAATGGGTGACCGAATGTGGAATTGATCAGAGCAAAGTTCATGAGGTTGAAATTCCGGATGGTGACCGAGCGCATTATTCAAAACGGACGATTGATCTGGAATTTGATTATCCGTTTGGTCGGAAAGAATTATACGGCTTGGCGTATAGGGGTGATTTTGATTTGAATGCTCACGCGGAATCATCAGGCAAGGAATTGTTATATACCGATCCGGAAACGAATGAAAAAATTACCCCCCATGTGATTGAACCAGCCTTTGGAGTGGACCGCACCTTCTTGGCGGTGATGCTTTCCGCTTATCATGAGGAGGAAGTTGAGGGAGAGGTACGGATTGTGATGCGTTTGCCGGTCCATTTGGCACCAGTGAAAATTGCTGTTTTGCCGTTAAGTAAAAAAACGGAATTATCGGCGGTGTCATTGGCTTTAGCAGAACGGTTGGCTAAACGCTGGCGGACTAATCACCACAGCTCGCAGTCAATTGGGAAGCGATATCGTAGGGAAGATGAAATCGGTACACCGTTTTGTATTACGATTGATTTTGATACTTTGGGGGAGGGAGAAGTCAACTTGAAAGATACGGTAACGGTGCGGGAGAGAGATAGTATGAAGCAAGATCGGGTATTAATAGTTGATTTAGAAAAGTACTTAGAGGCACGATTATGAGTAAATTAATTACATTAGATAACGGAGTGAAAATTAGAGTAGTACCGGTGGCTGGGACTACGGCGGCTACAGTCTTGATTTTGTTTAAGATTGGTTCAAGAAATGAGGAGAAAAAAGTTTGGGGAGGATCTCATTTTATTGAGCATTTGATGTTTAAAGGTACTAAACGCCGGCCGACCACATTGGACATCTCCAAAGAATTGGATCGATTCGGAGCGGAATATAATGCCTACACTGGGAAGGATTTGACCGGATATTATATTAAAGTGGATAGTAGTAAATTAACCACCGCGCTGGATCTCTTGGAAGACATGCTCTTTCACTCCAAGTTTGCGCCGGCAGAAATGGTGAAAGAAAAACGGGTGATTGTGGAAGAGATTAAAATGTATGAGGAAAACCCAATCATGCATCTTGAAGATTTGGCGGAGGAAGCGGTTTTTGAGGGGTATATTTTGGGTCGCAATATTGCTGGTACCGCAAAATCGGTCTTAACTATGAAACGATCGGATGTGTTGGCTTACAGGGATAGTTTTTATCGCGCCGATAATCTATTAATCACGGTAGCGGGAAATTTCCCTGCTAAAACGGTGGATCAGATTAAAAAACTCTTTAGTAAATTACCAAAAGCTAAAATTGGGATACCTAAACCAGAACTTGTGAACTGGGAGAAATTGCAAGGTGGAGCGGTGCGAGTACAGAATAAACCGGTAGAGCAAATTCAGTTAGCGGCCATTTGGCCAATGTTTGGGAAAAGTCATCCTGACTATTTTGCCGCTGTTTTATTGGCTAAGATTTTGGGGGGAACGATGAGTTCTAAATTGTTTGTGGAGGTGAGAGAAAAACGGGGGCTTTGTTATACCATCCGAGCGAGTGTTGAAGGCTATGAGGAGGCAGGGGCGTTTATGATTAGAGCGGGGTTAGATGCCGCTCGGTTAAAATTGGCGGCACAGGTGATTGAAAAGGTGGTGGTCCAAGTGGCTAAAGGTGGAATTACACCGGCCGAACTGAAACTTGCTAAAGATAATATTAAGGGCGGATTGAAGTTGAATTTGGAAGACTCCTCGGCGATGGCAGAATTTTATGGTCGGCAAGAATTGTTATATGGCGAAGCCTTAACGCCGGACGGATTTTTGGCTAAGTTTGATGAGGTTTCATTGGTGCAGATTAAAAAAGTGGCGGCGCTAATTTTGCGAGCAGATAAACGGTCCTTAGCGGCGATTGGCCCGTATGCAAATGCAGGGGCTTTGCTTAAAGAGGTAGTATCCACCAAAACCAAAGTATGAGCTTAATAGTGCTTAATTGGAAAGAACTCTTATCGGTTGATGAGGCTAAGGACTTGTTAAATGAATACTTAGCTGGTTGGAATGAAAGATTGGCCAGCAAAGATCAACTAGTGATTTGTCCGTCTAATATTGCTCTTGGTAGACTATCCACTATTCCCTTGCCAGCCGGGATTTATTGGGGGGTTCAGAATCTGGCGCCGGTTATGGAGCGTCCGTTAACGGGGGAGAATGGAGGGGCGGAGGTAGCGGGCCTAGGAGGTAAATTTGCGCTTCTAAACCATGTTGAGCGAGAATTGGTGGGAGAGGATCACAGCCAGCTGGCGGATCGAATTTTGAATGCGGTTTCAAATAATTTAACGCCGATTATTTGTGCCACAGAAACGCAACTGGAAGAAATTATCGGAGTTTTGTTAGTGCTTTCAAACGAAGAAGCGAAGTCAAAACTGCTGATTGCTTTTGAACCAAGCACGGCGGTTGGTGGTAGTGAGCCGTGGGCATTAGCTACAGCTGAAGAACTGATCAATGGCTGGAGAGCTAGATTTGAAAGGGAACTTAAATGTGAGGTCGGTTTTTTGTATGGCGGTGGAATTAGAGCGGAGGACTTACGATCGTTCTTAGGTTCTGAGGCTTTGCAAGGAGTGTTGTTAGGGAGATTGAGTTTACAGCCAGAATTAGTGATGCAAGCGATTCAATAATCTATGCTAAATATTTTGGGTATTATTTTTATCACGGTTGGTGTGGGGATTTGGATTTTTTTTATTGTCAAAAAAAGATCAGTTGTCCTGCTAATTCAACCAGAAACTGATCCTAAAGCAAAATCTCAGCGGGTAAAAAGAGATATTTACGCTCAAAGATTAGAACGAGAATTATCGGAACGGTTTGGGTGGTTAAGGCGATCGGTTCAGATTATAAAAATTTGGTTTCAAAAAAGCCACCAATTGGCGGTAACTAAAGTGAAGAATTGGGAACGGTCATATTCTGTATCGGGTAGAGATGAAATTAAGTTGAATGACACCGTGGTAGAGAATATGCTCTCTGAAGCACGCGGGCGAATTCTTAAGGGCAAATTGGATGAAGCAGAGAAAGAACTAATAGAGGTGATTAGTTTGCGACCAAAAAATGAGGCGGCTTTTTTATTGCTGGCCGAGGTTTATGAAGAAAGAGCACAGTGGGATAATTGGTTGGAAACAGTCCAATTTATTTTAAAACTTGCTCCTGGTAATCATGCGGTTAGAGCGCGGTTGGCGGAATATTGGATAAATAAAAAACAATTAGCTAAAGCTTTTAAGGAATATGAACTGTGCTTGAAGTATGCCCCCAACTATCCAAAATATTTAGATGGCGGAATTGAAATGGCGTTAGAAATTGGGGAGCTAACCCCAGCCAAGGAATGGGTGAGCAAATTATTGGAGGTAAACCCACAGAATGAAAAAATAGCGGAATTTAGCAAACGGTTAGTAGAGAGTGAGAAATAAAAAACGGTCTTTATGACCGCTTTTTTTTATTTAGGGTATTATTTGTTTTCCTTGTGAAGGGTGTGTTTTTTACATTTTGGACAATGTTTCATTAACTCTAATCTAGCTTTAATTACCTTTTTATTTTTGGTGGAGCGGTAATTAGGTTCACACTTGCAAATAGTGCATTCAAGTTTGATAAGATTTTCTTGGGACATAGATTGAAATATTTTTCAGTGGTCTAAATGGTAACATTGCTGAAATTAATTGTCAATTTTGTCTCACTGGTTGCCCACCAATTGGTTCACCCAATCTATAGGAATTTGCCCAGATCCTAGTAAAAAGGCATTGGTTTTAGAGAACGGTTTGGAGCCAAAAAAATGAGAGGCCAGCCCGGGGCCGGGTTTATAAGCAGATAGGGGAGATGGGTGGGGAGAAGATAGGATTAGGTGTCTGGTTTGGTCAATCAAAGGTACTTTAGCTTGAGCAGATCTTCCCCAGAGGATAAAGACCACTGGCCGATCTAGAGCTGAGACTAATTGGATAATTCTATTAGTGAATGTTTCCCACCCCTTCCCTTGATGAGAGGCGGGTTGATGAGCATAAACGGTGAGAGTGGCGTTTAGAAGGAGAACTCCTTGTTCGGCCCAATCGGTGAGATTAGGGTTTGTTCTTAGGGGAGTGTTAGTATCGGTTTGGAGTTCTTTAAAAATATTTTTGAGTGATGGTGGCGTTGGTTGGCTGGTGGGAACAGAAAACGCCAATCCGTGCGCCTGTCCCGCTCCATGATAAGGATCTTGCCCTAGGATCACTACTTTTACCGACTGTAACGGACAAAGATTAAGGGTGTTGAAGAGGTTTTTGGGATGAGGGTAGACCGGTGGCGTGGCTTTGAGGTAGGCGTGTCGAATGAAGTCGGTGAGCGTGAGGAAATATGGCGCTGCCCACTCGGTAGCGAGAGCGGTTTGCCAACTTTGATGGATGGTGGGGATGGTCATATTGATTGAATGCGGAGAACGGAGGTTTGATGCAGGAAGCATAGCAATGATGCTATACTTAGGCTAGAGATTAATTAATTAACCGGTGGTTGTTCTCAAGAGGAATCATTAAAATAATGATTGTTAATTGAGATCACTATCAACAAACTATGACATCAATCGTCTATGTGTTAGGGGCAATTTTTGCCTTGGTTGGGGTACTGGGTTTTATTCCGGGGATTACTAGCGATGGTCATTTGCTAGGAATCTTTGAAGTAAATACTTTACACAATATTATTCATTTGCTCTCTGGTTTGCTTGGTTTATATGCCGCCTCTCAGGGGGAAACGATGGCGAGAACTTGGGCCAAGGTCTTTGGCGTTATTTACGCCTTAGTAACAGTGCTTGGTTGGTTGTTGCCGGATGGTAATATTTTGGGGCTCATTCAGGTGAATCTTGCCGACAACTTATTGCATACCTTTTTGGCGCTGGCAATTTTGTATGTTGGTTTTGGAATGAAGAAATAGGTGGAGGTTTTGGTTTGATCAGCGGAAATATTTTACATAACCGTGGCTTAAAGCAAAGCGAAGCGGTTTTGGGAGGAGAGCGAGGGATTGACCGAGGGGAAAAGAACGAGTGGGGGAGAAAAGAGGAGTGAGGTGGTCGATTGGTTGGATGCCTTGAGCTAGTTTAGCTAACCGTGATCCCACCGCAGCTGCCCAAGGAAGACCAGCAGCGCCACCCCCGGCGAATATATTTTGACGATCAGCAAGTTGGCCACAGATTGGGAGAAAATCTCTGCTCACTCCAATTAAACCAGACCAACGAGTTTTTGGCACCCAATCAAAGCGTGGGAAATGTTTTTTTAGGTAGCGACCAAGATGGCCTTGCACGCCGGGGCCAAACTCAAGTGCCGGTAAATAAGTGTAGAAAAGATTGGCGCCACCTAGTAAGAGTCTACCGTCACCGGTTAGTCGGTAATACTGGTAGATTAAATCAGTATCCCAACAGAGATGCGGGCCGTTGGGGAATAACGCCGATTGAACTGATTGGGGGAGGGGATCGGTGATGGTTAGGAACGCTTGAGCATGATAAAGAAGGGGTTTCCAGACACCAAGGGCGGTGAGGGAGTAGTCGGCGCAGATGAGAGCGGTATTGAAGTTTGTTTGGAAGTTATTTCCGGACAACGACTGTGAGGATAGTTTAATGATCGGGGAATTTTCAAAAATCTTTCCACCGGCGGTGATAAAATTTTGAGCAAGGTTACGGCAGAGGGCGAGCGAGTTGCAACCGTAAGTGCCACCCGCTCTAATCGCGCCGAGATATTTTTCTGCCCCCAGGTATTGGGGGAGTTGAGTAGCGGTGAGTAATTCATGAGCGAAGCCCAGACGAGTGTAGCAATCCGCCTCTTCTTGAACTTTTCTAAGGCCGGCTTTATCTCTTGCGATAAAGAGGCTGGGTTGAGCTTGCCAGTCGATAGCTGTAGAGCTGACCTGATTGCCGACCTGACCGCTGACCTGACCGGCAGGGAGGCTACTAGACTGGGAATTTTCTTTTAAGATTGCAATACCGGATTGAGCGAAGCCCCAGGCTGATCGGGCATTGTCATCACCAAAGGTGGCGCAAAGATCAGATAATTCCATTTCTGAATCAGGCGTTAGAAAGCCGGAAGATTTCCCGCTCGCACCCCCACCAATTTCTTTAGCTTCAAACAGCATTACTTGCCGGCCGGCCTTCTGCAGTTCTAAAGCGGCCACCAAGCCCATGATGCCACCACCAATGACGGCGATATCGGTTTTTAGATTGCTAATGGCGGATGAGGTATACATATTGATCAATTATACCTTATGGCGTATATTTATTTGGAATTTACGCCTATGTCAGCAATAAAATTTGCTTTGTTTGGAGTAGCGATCATTTTGGTAATTATAGGAATTTATGATTACTTAAATACCAGGCGACTGATTAAAATTGGAGTGATGCAAACTGCCGAAACGCTCGGTTTTGAACGGGCTGTGGAAACCCCCAAACTTAGATTACTGATCATTGGTGATAGTTCGGGCGTTGGGGTGGGCGCCACTGATCCAAATGAATCAATCGCTGGTAGGATAGCGAGTGATTTCCCTGAGGCCGAGATTACTAATTTGGCAGTGAGTGGAAGCAAAGTTAAAGATGCTTTGGAGCAACTAGATCAATTAACAACTGAAGATCAATACGATCTAATTGTTCTCCAGATTGGGGGAAATGATATTGTACGATTCACTAAACTGGCGGATTTAGAAAGAGATCTTGCTACTTTGCTTGAATTAGCAAAACAACATTCAGACAAAGTAGTGCAACTGACCAGCGGGAATGTGGGAACATCGCAACTGTTGCCGTTTGGCACTCGTTGGCTTTTTACTTTAAGAACCAAACAAGTTCGGGAGATTTTTTTACAAGTTAATGCGCAAGCAGGAACGCATTATGTGGATTTATATCGCATAAGAGCGGTTGACCCGTATGTTACCAATCCGACCAAGTATTATTCCGCCGATTTTTTCCATCCGAGCGGCGCTGGTTATGGAGTTTGGTATGAGCGAGTGCAACCGGTGATCAAAAAACTTTTTGAATAAAAAAATCCGCCAGCGCTCTTGTCTGACGGACTGTGTGGGCCACGGGCCCTAGCGGGCGCTCACAAGACTACTCTGGGGCCTTTGCAACCAATCTAACCAACCCAATATGATTGGCAGGACAACTGGTTCCCAGCTTTCAATATCCACATAGGCAACGAACGGAGCGTTGCAGACCACTCCCGCGCCTGCACCCACATTATTTCTAGCAAAGATTTCCTGTAGATTCGCTCTGCCAGTATGACTGTTGATTACCGTGATGCTGAATCTGGGAATTAGCTCGCCGGTGGCTTTAAGCCTCACTAGTTCTTTGTATACTAGAAAAATACAGTCGGTTCGCTCACCGATTAGGCGTTGGAGTGTTGCCCGATCAAACCGCGGTTGGGTGTGCGTGTTCAAATACCAGAGCCCAGGTGCTACAGCTTCCAGAAATCGGAAGATTCTTTGAGCATTAGCTTTGAGTTCCTGATAATCCGTGCCCATTTCGATCAGCTTTCCCCAAGCGGTTTTATCACCGGAGTGGTGGGCCACAAAATGGGTAAAGGCTTCTGACTTTACTGTTTCTCGTGAGCTAGCTCTTGTAAGAGCTTGTACCAACACCCATGCTGATGGAGAGAGGGTCAATGATGTACGGGCTGGATGTGGTCCATCTAGCACGGTGGCATCTTGATCTAGTCCGGGGTAATCTAGCCCGGCGGCCTTCATGGCGGAAAGCAGACCGTCACAGTCCTGGTCCGCTACGATCAGTTTTCGTCGCCGAGAGAATTCTCCTGATGTTACTAGAGTAGAACAGGAAGGGTGTTTATCCCTCGTTACGAAGACGGCTCGGGAACCAATCAGACTCCGGATTTGATCAATGAACTTCCGTGATTGGTTACCAGAATCGCCACCGTTTTGGCCGGGATGATGGTGGTCTCTAATCCTGAGCTTTATTCCTAGGTGGTGGATCTCTCGTACCGCTACTAAGAGTCCAATCGTTGGCGGTGTATCCAGAAATATCACCGAACGCACACCCTTTGGTAATGCATTAACAAGATCTTGCCCATCTTGTATTTTTTGTAACCGGATCATTATGATCGGTCTTCCATTCATCGTGAGGTGAAACAAGGTACCTCCAAGGTGGGATGATACTACATTAAATTGGCGATAATGGCAAGTTTGGATACGGTAAATTGTAGTTTCTGATGAAGATCTTCATATTGGTTAACAAAACCTGATCAATAAAAAAAACTCCAATATTGATTAAATGTCAGAGTTTTTTGGAGCCACAGATCGGGATCGAACCGATGACCTCATCCTTACCATGGATGCGCTCTACCAACTGAGCTACTGCGGCCTTGTTGAATTACTACCCAAGTTTGTCTAGGGCGTTGTCGCCAAAGTTGCGGTGACCTCGTCGTATTTGATATGGGCTGAGAAGGGTTCGAACCTTCGTAGGCGTTAGCCAGCAGATTTACAGTCTGCCCTCGTTGACCGCTTGAGTATCAGCCCGTATTTTCTTAACAGAGCGAGAGGAATGATTAAAGGGAGAAATAATGGAGCCGACAGCAGGGCTTGAACCCGCGACCTACGGTTTACAAAACCGTTGCTCTACCAACTGAGCTATGTCGGCCAATTTGGAGATAAGAACTAAAAACTAAGATCTTGATCAACTTAACCGCTGGTAAGGTGAAAGAACGGAGCAAGAGTAGCAAAAACCGCTTTGAACTGCAAGCGGCGTTGTGAAGCGCGTAATTTTGCGGATTAAATTTATTTACCAGCAATCCCTAGGGTTGGTTCTAGCTGACTCAAATAAAGGCCCACCAAAACGATGGCGATTAATAGGGGTACAACCAGCACCAAAGTAGCGGTAGCTACCGGATGTTGATCGTTGGTGCGATGATGATTGAGAGGCTGGTTGCTAGTTGACATAGTTTAAGCGGGCTCGCTAAGAGCCCGCTTCATTATACCGCTTCTTCTGAGTCGTCACTGTCTGCATCTGCATCCTTGCTCTCATCGGCCTCAATGGTCATCTCGTCCTCACTCTCCTCACCGGTCGCACCTTCCGCGGGTGGTTGTCCGGCGGCGGCGCACATAGGACAGTTTCCTTGCTCGGCATCAAATTGATTGCCGCAGGCTTCACAAGTCATCATAGTACTAGAAACTAAGAATTAGTGGGGCAATTATACTTTACAGAAAAAGTGAGGCAAGAGGAGGGGTGTGCAAAACTTTTTGGGATCAGTCTAGTGGGCCTTGTTAAAAAAGCGAACGCACTAATTGCAAACGCCCGCAGCTGAATGCCGCGGGCGGTGAGAGGTTAATGGAAACCCGGTTTAATTCTTGCGAGCGATGGCCTCCCGCAGTTTGTTGCGAGTGGGAATTGGGAATTTCTCCGGAAACCTGATTAGGCTGTGATCGCCTCGTAACATCAGACATTCGGCGGTCTCATCCTTATCTTCTCGCCCACCGATTTGGAACGGGTCGGACTCGGACCAGGTCCGCAAGACCGGAATTCGCCGATCAATTGGCGGTAGGGTGGTTCTCCGGCCGGGTAGGAAGAGAGTTGCCCCCAGTGGCCACATTGGTTCGGGCCAGTTTTGGCTAATTGCGACCAACTGGCGCACGGTTTTATCGGTCGGCGGTAGTTGGCCATTGAAGATTACCCGGGCCGCTTCTTCAGGAGAACGAAAGGCGATTTGTCCTCCCACAGCACAGGCCAGTGATAACGGGGCGCGCTTGATGAGCTCCGCTAGAGCGGGCACGGTGATGCCATGCCGTCCGGGACAGGAGATCAGGATCACCTGGATTGTCCTGCTGGCTAGATGAGGGTGGCGAGCATGTAAAGCTCGAAGTACCTGTCCGCCCATAGAGTACCCAATCATCACGAGTTTGGCCTCTCCTGGAACATGGACTTTGACATAGTCCGCATAGGCATCGCTCATCTCATTGAGGGACCGACCCTCATAAGATGGGTAATGCCATTTTTGCCCACTAGTTTTATAGCGGGCAATAAAGGCTCTAAGCCACCACCAGGTGGCGGCTTTGGATCGCGCCCAGGCGCCCGGGAAGAGAATCACTTCTGGTGCCATCGTGCCTCCAATTTTGGTTAAGATGACTGTAAATTATAACAAAGTATTACCAATTAGTCAAACTGTAGCCGGTTTATAGCCGCTTTGGTGGACTAACTGGCTGACAATTTGAACAAAATTGGGGGATTAAAATTTGATTCCCCACTTATCGGTTGGTAAATAGGCCAAGGCCAGTAAGTTAAAAGCCAAGGCGAGATCTCTAATTTTGGTGGCACCAGTGGCGGTGATGGCAATGGCCACAAGATGGATAAATAGTAAAAAGGCGAGGGGGCGGGTGTAGATTCCTAGCGCTAACCAAATCGCTGCCAAAACTTCTATCAATCCGTTGACTCTAACAAACATCGCTGCTGGAACGGGAAGAAACCCCGTCCAAGCTGGTAAGAAATGAAACCAGTCAGCGGGGGAGAGGAGTTGGGAAGCGCCGAACCAGAGAAAAAGCCCGGAGGCGGTGAGGCGTAGAATTAATGTAGCAACTTCGGGACGGGGGACGAGATAGTTTTTAAGCATAGAATATTTCAGAGCGGTTAGTTACGAAATCATTTTTGTTAAATGGCGGATAAAAGGTTTTTTATAATTGGAATTACTCGGCGAGCTCCCCGATTTTGAGGAGAACGAGGGCAGCTTGGGCGCTGTTAGAAGAACTATGTTTATTTGTGAAGAGGGCGGTGCCGTCAATGCCACAAAGTTTTTTAATATTCCCTGGACCACCGGGGTGTCGACCGATCCATTCCGTTAACTCATAAACTGATCCGTTGATTGCCGTCCAACATGAGGTTTCAGAATTATGAGTTGAAACGGTGGCCATGGTAATACCTAAAGATTTTGGTTCTTCCACCGCGATCGGTGCTGGGGCGGGTGAGGTGGGTGAAGTGGTGAGTGGGGTGCTCGGTGGAGTGGTCGATGAAGTGGTGGTGGGTGTGGTCGGTGCGGTGATAGTGACCGCGGTCGGCGAAGTGACCGCTACCTCCGGAACGGTCACGCCGGCTAGTTCTTCCTGAGTAATGGTCATTATTGGTCGATTAAAATAAATGATCAAACCGGTGCCGATAATTAAAATGATCGCCGAGGTAATGATTATTATTAGGGTTGGTTTTGAGATCATAGTTGAACTTATTTTTAACTTACGCCGAGTATACTGGAAAAACAACGACCGTTCACCCTACGAGGGCGAACGGTCAGTATGAGTACCAGGTACCCAGCGGCCTACAGACCGGCCTCAATGCACCCGATTAGCTTAGCTGCCTTTGTTGTTCTTCCAACTTCTGGAAGGCGAGGAGGGCGTGGATAAGTTCTGATTCAACTTTAATCCCGGTTGGTGTTGGACCAAGGTTGAGATCTGCCAAGGGGCAGTAAGTGCCGTCAGGCAAAATTTTAAACCGATCCTTCCAATCAATTTCAACAGCCATCGTAAAGCGCGAAAGCTCTGTTCCAAAAGGCGTCAATTGCTGGTACAGAATGAGTACAGCGGTAGGTGAGCGGCCGACATCACGACCAAGCACCCTTGTTAGAGCCAATTGGAGCACCGCTGCTGGAGTAATGCCGGAGATCAACTCTTCCTCATGATAAATCGGTCGATGAGGAGTTGTGGGATCGAGGTCTGATCCCGGTGCCTGTGGGTGAAAAAAGAGATGTGCCTGGGCAGTGTTGGGGCTCCTCAGGAACGGAATCCAGCGCACCATAAACGGGTGGTGGTTCGTAGCAATCCACAGAGCAATTCTGCCTTGATCGTCCGGAGTGAACAACTGCCACCATTTCAATCCATCGGTTGACAATTCAGTCAACCGGCCGAGAAGCCGTGAAAATTCGCGCCCTTCTTGGGCTGACCAGGGTTCAATGGGTTGAATGTTTATGTTTCCATGGCTCATGGACACCTCCGGCTAAAACCCTACCGGAAAAAAGGAAATTATGCAAATCTCGGTAAAAAGTTCGGCCCCCACTCGCGCGTTGCGAATGGGGGCCGTGATGACGACTGACCGGCCGCTCGATGCGACGAGTGGGGGCCAGCAGTGAGTGGTAGCGGCTAAGCGTACCAGAGGGTCCCGTCTACTTTGACTGGGAAGACATTGGTGGGACCGCGCCAGTTGGGTGACGGTTCTGCATCTTTCTGATCTACCGATTCGCCACTTTCTGCTTCTAACCAAGACTTGAGCCTTACAAAGGCCGATTCATCAAGTCGACCGACCTCTTCAAGCGTGCCCACGATTTCTCGCAGCTCGATCTCGAATCCGGTCAACGAGTAGGCATTGCCGCGAATGATGATTGATTCGCAGCCGACCTCCCTATGAATTTCCACTGCCTCGAGTAGGTCTGTGAGCAGGTTTGGAAGAGCGGGACTGGTTGTAGAAAGGGCGAGAATGGCAATGAGGGCGTAAACAGGGGCAATTTCCATGGGGCGACACCTTTAGGAACGGATTGGATTGTGAGAGGGCGAACCTGCCACCTCTTGAAGGGGTCATTTAACCACGAGGGGTAAGATAACCACTTTGAGAGAAAGCAAGAGTTGGGTATCTTAACACACTTTCTAATTTAGTCAATTTTTTGATCTGAGTGGGCGACCGGAATTGACTTTTTATCAGTATTACGCTATGATTATCATTTGGGGGTAGCAATGTTGGATCAAGATTTCTTGGCCCAGCAAAGGGCCATCCTTGAGGATAAATTGCGGCGCTATCTTGCGCCTGAGTCGGGCGATCAGCCGGTGGAATTGGCACTTAAACGCCGTGACGCGGTGCCGTATATCCTTGGAGCTTTGAAAAAACTCGATCTTGGCACCTATGGGTACTGCGATGATTGTGGGGAGGTAATCCCGCTCGCGCGACTGGAATTGGTCCCAGGAGCGTGCAGATGTGTGGAGTGTGAAACCCGTTTCTCAAACGCTCGTCATTGATTGATGGGCGTTTTGAATTTAGGCAACTGCCTCTAGAACAGGAGGAAGTAAAAACGCGCGATAGATAAATTTAGGTTCCTTTTTTCCAGTTTGATCTTGCCATTCTTCAAGGTTATACCGCTCGGTTTCTGTTAAATAATTACTTGGAAAAGTATGAAGCGGTTGTCTGATAATAATAATTTTAGCATCATTAGGGGTGATCGTGCCGGATAAAGTCCGATTAAAACGCCGATCTAAGGTTGACAATTGGTCGGAATTATTGGCTGGTACGGAAACAATACTTCCTTCTGGCTGGGTAAATCCGATCACAGTTACTAATCCGTTGGTATGAGCGGTACCTTCCATGAAAGCGGTTTCTAAACCAGCGTTGTTTGTGCCTGGTTCCCAGAGGGCACAGTTTGCATATTGACCAAGAATAGGATTCAGATGGATTGGCAGATTTTTAGCTTCTGCAATTGTAGCGAGAATCCTTAAAGGATCCTCCCTCCTTACTAAAAGTTTTGTCCCATTGAGCGTCTGATAGGCGGCACGGATATCGGTATAATATTTGGCACCAGACCCAAGTAGTTTATCGGTAAGATTTTGGAATGTTAATTCTTGATTCTGAACAGCTTCAATCCCCGTTTTAAGTGCCGGCTGGTGGAGCGATTCAATTGTTTGTTGACTAGGATTTTCAAACATAGGTGCCTAAAGTATAAAAGTAATTGAAATTTAGTCAATCTCAATTTGTGTATGTTTAAATCAGTCGACCCAAACTTGTATTATTTGCTAAAGCGTGCTATATTTTTGCCCTTCTATGGAATTGGGAAATGTAGTAATTAGATTTGAAGGGGTATCATATGGATATAGTTCTGATAACCTCCTGCTTGATGAGGTTAGTTTTTCTGTGAGAGAAGATGTTAAGTTAACCGTTATGGGGCAAAACGGAGCCGGAAAGAGCACTATTTTTAAATTAATTACGGGAGAATTAAAGCCAGATAAAGGGCTGATCCACCTGACTTCTGGCACTACAATTGCAATTGCCAAGCAGGTGATGGATCGAGATTTTTTGGAAAAAACGGTACGGGAGTATTTTACCCAGGCTTTTGAGGAAACCCCATACAATTTAGATAAAAGGATTGCGGAAGCGCTCTTGGTCGTCAACCTAACTGCCCCACTAGACAAGTTGCTCAAAGACTTTTCTGGCGGTCAACAAGCGCGACTGTTACTTGCTTATGCGTTAATTCAAGAACCGGATATTTTGTTGCTGGATGAGCCAACTAATAATTTAGATAGAGATGGAATTGACCATCTCACTGCTTTTTTGATTATGTATCCTAAAACGGTGTTGGTGATTTCCCACGACGCTGATTTTTTGAACAGTTTTACGGAAGGGGTGTTACATTTAGATATTTATAGCGGAAAGGTGGAAAAATATGACGGTAATTATTTAGATGCGGTCTCTGAGATTGCGGCTCGAGTGGAAAGAGACCGAGCTCGTAATGCTCAACTGTTGAAAACGATTCAAGATAGAAAGGATAAAGTGAATTTTTTTGCTCATAAAGGGGGGAAGATGCGAAAGCTGGCGAGTAAGTTGAAAAATGAGGTGGTTGAGGCGGAGGAAAATCTGGTGGATGTTAAAAGAGATGACCGAACGATTTCTGAATTTAGTATCCCACATCAGCCATTTACAGAGCCAATGGTAACGATTGATCAAGTTAAAGTGGTCAAAAATCACTCAGCCGAGGAGTTTAAGGTAGGGATTTCATTGCGTAGAGGTAACCATTTATTGGTGCGGGGCCCAAATGGAATTGGCAAAAGCACTTTGCTAAGAGCACTGGCGGAAGGTAGTCAGGAGGGGGCGGCTATTGCCAAAGATGTCAAAGTAGGATACTATCGCCAAGATTTCTCCGGATTGGATTTCAATCAAACCGCCTACCAGTCGCTCTCCGCGATGATGGATCAGCCGGATAATGAGACAATTAGGCGAACAGGAGCAAGGTTTCTACTGGATGGCGATGCCCTGGCAACAGCGGTGGGGGCGTTGTCTGAAGGGCAGAAAGGGTTGCTCTCCTTTGCTCGCTTCACTTTATTAGCTCCTGGACTGTTAATTTTAGATGAGCCAACTAATCACATTAATTTCCGGCACTTGCCGGTCATTGCTCAGGCATTAAATGAGTTTGGGGGTTGTATGATTGTGGTTAGTCACGCTGAAGATTTTCTGAAGGAGATCCGATTTGATAAGATCCTAGAGTTAGATAAATTAATTCAACCAAATGCGAAAAAATAATCGCTTAAAATAATAATATGGGATTTTTTAAGAGTAAGCAAAGTTCGGGTGGATACAATGCTAGCGATAGAGGTGGATTTAGCGCGCCCCGAAAATTTGGCGCCGGAGCACGGAGCGGTGGCGGGAGTTATAGCCGAGGGGGAGATAGTGATGAGCGACCAACAATGCATGACACCGTTTGTAGCAAATGTGGAAATGCTTGTCAGGTTCCATTTAAACCAAACGGTAAAAAGCCAGTTTTCTGCAATAATTGTTTTATTAGAGATGACGCCGGAGCTAGTGCACCAAGATTTGGTGCAGGCCGGAGTGATCGCGGTGAACGGGGGAGTGAAGGGCGCGGTGATCGTGCCAATGAGGGTGGTTTTAGAAGCGATCGTTCACGAGAAGGCGGTTATTCTAAGCCAGCCTTTGAAAAGCCAGCTTATAGAAGCACACCTAGATTTGGCGCGAGCGAGCGGACTGGTGGGGGAGCAGTGGGTGTAAGCAATGAAGAAGTGGTAAGTCAATTGCGAACCTTAAATAAAAAAATGGATCGGTTGATTCAAGTGTTAAGTAAGGATGGTGCTGTGGGCGAGAGCGATACCGCTAATATTGGGCTAGAGGAAGGGGGAGAATAAGGACTGGTGGTTTAAGTACTTATATAACTGACTCGAGATAGTCAGCGATTTTGGTGCGGCTAAGTTTGTACGGTGTGGTGGCAAATGAGGCTGATTCATAATAGTTAGGCAAGTCCAGATATTTTTTTAGCCATAAATCCAAAGATAGTTTCATAATTACTATCGCCAAATAGAATCGGATAAAAGTCTTCCTGGGCTACAAGGTTTGCCATTAGAGTATTTTTGTTATTAGTAGCATAGGCTTCGCTTTTACGGACCAACTTATAACTTTTGATATCTTTTAGGAGCTGGTATCCTTTTGGTTTAGCAACTTCAGAGGTTACATTAAAATATTTGATTGCCCGATTTCTTTTGCGTAACGGTTGTTTGACCAAACCTAAATGCACAAATAATCTTTTTATGTCTTTCACCATCTTCTCTAGATTTTTAGGATCGTTGTCTTGACCGTACTCAAAGGCGATACCGATTTTTGCTTGGGATATCAAGGCATTATTTTTGGTCGCATTCATAACTAGTACATACTTCGGTTGGATTGCCTCAAGACAGCGCTTAGTAGCGGTATCTAATTTGGTCACAATAATTGCGTCCTTTAAGTTACACAAGGTGGAGTGGATATCAATCACCAAGTCAGCTGATTTAATGAGGGGAGTTAATTTGTAGGCAAGGGTCTCTTCATGATTGCCAGTTTTCTTGCCGGGGAAAGAACGATTAAGATCTTGGTGGATAAATCTTTTATTTTTCTTATAGGCTTTCTGGTTTGCAATCTGAACGCTAAAAAGATTTTTATCAATCTTGAACCGCTGGATTTCTTGGGCGACTTTTAATCCGATTCTTTCATCACCATGAGTTAAGATATTGAGGAGGATTTTCATATTTCTTTAGAATTAGGGGAGTCGTTATTGCTAACGACTCCCACGACGAATTAGATTCCAAACACCTGTTGGCACGCCTTAACATAGCCTAGAATCTCGTCTACATTTTGCGTGGCGCCAAACATCCTGAACTCCACCGTTTGAGTGGATGGTTTGTATCGCACAAAGTCCCAAACATTTTTCTCTCCGCCTTTTGCATTGATGTACTCCATCAATTCTGAAAGGCAAGCAAACAAGGGAGGAACTCCATCCACTCCCGCCATTGTACGATAGGCGTTGACTCTCTGTAAGTTTGAGTGGTCCCCGATTGCGATTAGGCGATCAATCACATCGCTACGGCAGCGATTTAAGACTTTTACTGCCTCATTCTCGCTTGCAGAAATATGAACATGCACTCCGGTAACAGTGGATGCAGGGATTCTCCGATCCAGAGAAATCTCTCTCCAGATTTGTTGATGACGCTCATCAAACGGATTCACCTCAGAAGAAACCACCTTCTCCGGAGTTACAAACTCAGAGTGATTGAACGCCAAGCCGAGTCTATCAGCGGCCGCAAGCAAGACCTCATCATTTTCTAGTAGTGCCGTTTCCACCGACTGAAGATTTTCGGCCGGCGGAGTTCTATCTTCAATTTGTCCGGCAAACAGCTCGTAGGTAAAGCGGATGTTTGCCAACCCGCGGTTAGAAGCAATTTGGTGAACCAGTGGAAGTAGAGTTCCAACCGCCGACACAATTTCCCCTTGAGCGTTAGTAATGAAACGCTCGCGCTCAACCCCATATGTTCTCATGAGTTCTCCCTGATCTAGGTTTTGAATGAACAACCAGCCCGATGTTCGTGCTGGTGGCTACCTATTTTTGATAAAATATACAACCATCAACAAAAACTAAAAAACTCCTCTCGCATTATCCGAGAAGAGTTTTTTTGGCTAGTGAGTGGAATTATATTAGGCCAAAGAAAAGCTAGGACTTTGCGGATTTGTCTGCATTGCCCAGCGCCAGTTGATTGAAATAATGAGTCGATTGAATTTCATACGATAATACTATAGTATCGAATTGTTGTTTTAGTGTCAAATTAAATTAAAAAAGTCGCCCCTTCACAAGGGCGACTTTTTGGTTGTAGTGCTAT
>CALRGN010000006.1 GCA_943357745.1 Candidatus Uhrbacteria bacterium | reverse complement strand
GAGTATTGCCAAGGATCGTTGATCCAATCTGGACCATTGGTCCCAATGAAGCTCGGGATCGTCGTCCGTGGGATATATTCGCCTCCCCCGTCCGCCGCGATGATGGGCCAAAAGGAACGGCTCGTGTCCTCGGCCGGCAAACCGACCATGTCCCCACCAACCATTTCCAGTATAGTGGCAAACAGGTCTTGAATCACCACCGGCTCCAGCCGTACTACCCCTTGGGAAATTCCCGGACCGCTCACAATCAGCGGTACTCTCACCCCACCCTCATGAATGGTGGACTTCACATCCCAATCTGGTCGCATTGGTGGCAACTGGAGCCCAGCGGCCGTACCATTATCACCAAGGAAGATAACCACCGTGTTGGGCGGGACTCCCTCCAACAACCGTCCCAACTCCACATCCAGCGCTTGCAACATCGCGTGGAACTGAAACTGGTTGTTGGTGGTACCAAGCTCAACCGGATTCGGCACCAACGCAGTTGGTGGCGTAGCATAGGCGTAATGCGGCGAAGTGAGTGCGAGATGCAAAAAGCACGGTACCACCCCATCACATTCGCCGAAAAACTCCAGCGCCCGGTTGACCAGGTAGGTATCATCCCACTCGGTCTCAATGGCGCAAGTGCCATCACCATCACAGGCCTTATACCCACTAAAACGGCTGTTCTCTGCCTCTGGTGTGTCACAACTTTGGTTGTTAGACATTCCCAAGGCGGAGTTTCCAAGCACCACCTCATACCCATTCTCGCCCGGCCACTGATGGAGATCGGCCGGCAAGAACGGGTCGTCTGGATCCCAGCGGGTATTCAGGTGCCATTTACCAATATGACCGGTACGGTATCCCTGACCGCCCATCACCTCAGCTACAGTAATCATCGCTTCAGACAACCCGTAGTCATCATCAGCGCTAACTACCTGACAGCCATCAATCCCAAGAATTTGACTCTCTGTTCCCCAAAGCCCAGTCTGCAGAGCCGCTCGCGCGGGCATACAGGTTGAGGCAGCGTAGGCAAATCCCATTCGCACTCCAGACGCCGCCAAGCTATCTAGCGTTGGCAAAGGTGGAGCGGGCGAATTCCCATACATTTCCAATTTGTCAGTTCCCAAATCATCCGCAAGGACAATTAGGATATTCGGTCGCTCCAAGATTTGGCTACTGTCACCGCTATCAGGCACTGCGGTGCCAATTGATTCCACTGTTTGTGGACCAATGTCTGGTTCCCATTCATCCCCAGAGGAAGTCTTGGGCCTCGTACAGCCGGTCAGAATCAGCGCTACGCTGATTACCAACCGCGTCACAATTTGAATGAACATTGTGCCTCCCTGCCACAATTATAATAACTTTAACGAAAAAATCAACCCCTCAGAGTTGATTTTTCTTTTTTGCTAGTCAAACTAGTGAAGATTAATAAATTATGAAAAAGTGGTTCAATTATTCCGTTTGGAGTTCAAATGTCGGTTAAATGGGCAAAAGAAGGCTAGTGTCCTCTATTATCTCTTCGGAGACGATGAAATTTAGGTCTTCTTCACCCTCATCAATCACTTCAATAGTTTCTATCAAGGTAGGAGGTTCTAATTCTGGATCAATATCCAAATCAGGAGACTGATCTAATTCTGGACCATTATCCAAATCGGGAATTATTGGAACCATAAAAACATCGGGATCAACCACTGGTGCTTCAGTTAAACCAAAATTGAGAATTGCATCTAGTTGTGCCTTAGTAACACAAGTCTTCCCTCCAACCTCATCAGTCAAACACAGTTCGTTAGATTCAACCAGATCAGTATTCAAGGATTTAGTAACGATCTTAGTAATGCCGTTGGATGCATTCGCTAACCAAAGATTTAATCGATCAAACAATTTTCCCACAAAGGTTCTTTGACCATTCACAAATAACGGTGCTGCTGGATCCACTAAAGTCTCTATCAAACCATCAATATCTTGAAGCGATTGTACTAATAGCGGGGTTAATTTACTGTAATCAACCATCCACGGCCTGATAATCCTACCTTTACTATCCACCTGATCCAATCCTACACTAACTGCTAGCGGATAAACCTCTTTGAGTTCTTGGGCGATGAATCCTTGAATCACCTTTCCGGGAACAGTCTTAAAGCTAAAATCTCTCACTTGGATCTTTCGTAAAGTTTCAATTCCCGTACCTGTATTCACTATGTTCTCCTTCAGTCTAGCGTCTGAAGTCGTATTATAGTTAACCAAGGTATTACCCACATCAACCGCAATGCTACCGGCAGTGGTACCGGCTTTTCTGAAATCAATAAATATTTGACTAGCGGCATTTGGAACATTAACCGCCATCGCAACGCCATTACCAGCCGTCAAACCGGTGGCCGCTACCAGTAACCCGGTTCCGGTTGTAACTGAGTTATTATTTAAAGTCATGCCGGTAGTGGAGATAGCGGTAGAACTACCAGTAATCCCTCCAGTGCCCACAGTCAAAGCAAGCGATGTCGCCCCAGTGGCATTGCCAAGAGTAATCGCTTTGGCACTAGCTGTAGTTCCTAGATTGAGGGCACCGGTAGTGCCGGAATCAACCGCCAGGGCAGTGCCCGCCGCCGATCTAAAAGTAAGCGCACCACCACCAGTAATTGTGGCATTCGCAGCTGCTAAAGCAATCGTAGTCGCCGCTCCTCCAATATTCAAAGTAGTCGCGGTGGCATTAAGAAGGTTAAAGGTGGTGGCCGTGGTAGTGAGATCGCCACCATTAACCGCCGCATCACCACTAGCCGCTATATCTCCTGTTGTTCCAGAATCGGTAACTGTAAAAAGAGTATTGGTACCGTCTGTAAAAGACGCCGCCGTACTTAACACAATATTGTTAGGTCCAATATTGATTGCATTGTTAATTTCTGCATCAGAAACATCAATCGCATCTGTTAAACGCAAGTCAGTTGTGGCTTGAATTAAGATGCCATCAGCCACTGTTTCATCCGTATCTAAATGTTTAAGGATCGCCAACGCGTCATAAGTTCCAGAACTGCTTCCTTCATTGCCATTAGTAATTTCTAAGATATAGTTTAGAGCGGTGCTAGCGCTAGCGGAATTATTAGCCGTAATCGCTATTGTTGATTTAGCAACATCAGAGGCATGGCTATCAGCAATAACCAAATTTTCACCGCCGGATCCACCAGTAACAAAGTCAAGATCAAGATTTCCCGTTAAACTCACATCCTGACTGCTGGACATATTCAAATTACCCGCTCCAGTGAAAATAGTATTACCACCAATAGTAAGGGCCGAATCCCACCCCGACCCAATCACCAGTGCGTTCTCTGTGGCGGCGGTGCCAGTCAGGGCCCCAACTTGAAGCGCGTTCAGGCTCACTTGGGCATCCCCAGTTACAGCAGCGATGTTGATCAGGTTAGTGGTGTTGGTGCCACCAGAAGCATTCCCAATCGTCGGCGTAATGTTTAGTCCTTGATGGATGTTAGTACCGGTGGTGTCTACTGGAGTGGAGAAGATTAAGTCTAATCCCTCCCCGGTTCCGGCTGAATCAGCTGCAAATCCGGCCGTGAGTTTAAGAGCGGAACCAGTGGTCAGACCGGTTGAGGAACTGGAGAGACCGTTCCCGGTGGTGATGGCGTTCGCCACATTAGCTAGACCGCTCCCAGTGGTGGCCGAGGCTGAAGTCATCGTTAAGCCAGTCCCCGAGACCGTGGTTGATGAAGCGGTGATGCCAGCGGTACCAGCGGTGAGGACGAGTGAGGTATCAGTGGTGGTATTACCGATCGTAATAATCTTGGCATTAGCATTAGTTCCAATGTTAACCCCTCCGGTGGAACCGGAATCAAGAGTAACCGCTCCGGTAGTGCCAGAAGTCAAACTAAGCGTACCACTGGTACCAGTCGCAATTGCAAAGTTCTCGGTCGACGGCGTATTGATAGTGAGAGCACCACCAGTGGTAATAGTAGCGTTATCGGCAGCAAGGGCTAGAGTCGTCGCCGCTCCTCCAATATTTAAAGTAGTCGCGGTAGCATTAAGAAGGTTAAAGGTGGTGGCGGTGGTGGTTAGGTCGCCACCGTTCACGGCGATGTCAGCCGTGAGGGTCAGATCAGTACCGGTCAGTGCTCCGGTGCCACTTACAATTGTCGTACCAGCTACCACCAAAGCGGCATCCCACCCCGACCCAATCACCAGTGCGTTCTCTGTGGCGGCGGTGCCAGTCAAGGCCCCAACTTGGAGCGCGTTCAAGGTGACCTGCGCATCCCCAGTTACAGCAGCGATGTTGATGAGGTTAGTGGTGTTAGTGCCGCCAGAAGCATTCCCAATCGTGGGCGTAATGTTTAGTCCTTGATGGATGTTGGTACCGGTGGTGTCTACTGGAGTGGAGAAGATCAGATCTAATCCCTCCCCGGTTCCGGCTGAATCAGCTGCAAATCCAGCCGTGAGTTTAAAGGCGGAACCGGTGGTAAGACCAGTAGAAGAGGAGGAAAGACCATTGCCGGTAGTGATGGCGTTCGCCACATTAGCTAGACCGCTCCCAGTGGTGGCCGAAGCTGAAGTCATCGTTAAGCCAGTCCCCGAGACCGTGGTTGATGAAGCGGTGATGCCAGCGGTGCCAGCGGTGAGGACAGTGGTGCCATTAAGGGTTGTGGTTCCATCCACTATAAAATTACCATCATCTCTAACGGTAACAAAAACCACTCCGGCATCTTGAAAAACCAAATCACCGGTACTTTGGAGATCAAAAACAATGTTACTTGTCCCAGTAGACTCAAATTCCAATCCCCCTGTCTGACCTTGGGCGGCATCAACCACCACTTTAGAGGCAACCGCGCCAAAATTATTATAGGCGTCATCAAGCGTGGGTGCCCCCATTGTTACCGTCTGCCAAGCAGCCGTTACGGCGTTATATACCCTTGTTACCCCAGAAACAGTATTATAATAAACCCTTCCGCCGAACAAATTAGTAACCGGGTCACTGGCCAAATTCTCCACTGCTCTAGTAAATTGAGCGAATGGTGCCGCTCCTACGCTTACCCTGGTGGTCATTGAATCATAGGAAGAGGCAGAGGCGGAATCTGCCTTAACTTGGATTTGTAAAAACAAAAGATTGGCAACAATACTAACATCGGTGGCTAAATCAAGGGTAGTGGTAAAATAACCATCATCAACCTCTAAATTATCAACGGTTTTGGTCGCTAATAAAATACCGCCCGAGGAAGCATCATAAAAAGTAAAAATAAAATCATAAGTACCATCCAACGCCGCTCCGGTAACACTTTTTAATCTTCCTTGGTAATTTATACTTAACGGTACTCCAGTGGTCGCCAATAGTTGAGTACTAAACAAAAAAAACTGACCAAGAACCAAGAGAAGTAGCGATATTATCCGCTTGCTTAAGGAAATTGAGGTCATAAATTATATAACTCCCTCAATGATACCATAATTTGCGTAATGAATTATCTTAATTCTTGCCTTTTATTTTTTTAAAAATGAGAATAATAACCCCGATCGCTCCCACAACAAGAGACCACATAACAAACTCTTTTATTTTGCCCTCAGCTTCAGGCACCTGATTTGCTAATACTCTTTCCGGATTGGTACCAAAGGGATAGACTCTAACCTGTGTTATCCCAAAAGAAGCGTTACCAAAAGCATCAATCGCTTTAATAGCAAATTGATAAGTCCCATAGGAAAGGTCCACTAGCGGTGTGGGGCTAACTGCTTGCACCCACGGGCCATCATTAATAGAAACTTCGTATTTTAATACTCCACTAATATCATCAGTAGTCCCAAAGTGGAGGTTAGGGGTCTCGCCCTCAATAATAAAATCATCATCAACATATGGTTGAATTTGATTCGGTCCAACTTCATCCAGAACTAAAATGGGATCATTTGACTTTGTGCCAATTCCTGAAACCGTAATGTTGATTAAGTAGTCTGTGGGGAGTAAAAGTTCAACACCATTACCCACCAATTTTGAGCTATTTAGATCTAATTCTATTTTAGTCGCCCCCTCTTTTAATGCCAAGAAGTTAAATTTAGCTACTGGTGTTTGATTGAAAATAGGAGAAAATGTAAAAGCGTTTACTGAAAGAATCCCTTCTTCATTAGTAAAACCGTTATTAGGTAGAGCCTGGGGTAGAGCCTCATTTAGTGATAACTCTCTCATTTCTAGGAAAAGCGGGTCAAAACTATAAATCCCCAAAACTGTATCAATACTATCTCCTCTTTTTGGATTAACCAACAATTCACAGCTTAATTCTTCATTGACTTTAAGAACCGTGGTATTGCAAACTATTTCAAAAGTCGCATCGTTGGCCGTCAATCCAATCCTTGGAATGAGTAAGTAACTCATCAACACTAATCCTGAAAAAATATTAACCTTTCTCATACTTTAGGCTTTACTATTCCACCTAGAAATCAACATACTGAAATCGTATTCATCAATCGCGCCATCCTCATTAAAATCGCCAGCTCTGGCACTAGTGCCCCAATTTCTTGATAGTCCACTAATATCATATTCATCAACCGATCCTGATCCATTAAAATCGCCCGGAATTCTCCTAATAATCTCTAGTGGGATTTGATAGTCATCCAAACGATTTCCCAGAGCACCTATTGGTGTAATGTTCAGTGAGTTTACCCCCTCAAATAGATCTACTCTAATCATCCAAGAGGTTTCGGTAGTGTAAACAACATCGCCAAGGTTGCCATTTACAGAGATTGTAAATCCAGGATCTCTAGCACCATAAATCAATAATGATGAGCTAAAAGTGAATGGTTTTACTCCAGTTGTACCGTTAGAACTAAAATCTGGTGCCACTGCGATTAGTTGATTTCCAGTACCACCAGCAGAAATCACTAATTGAGTGAATTCTGATTCTTCGGGTAGATTCGGTGCGCTGGTGGTCAAACCTATTCCCCCCCCACTTCCCCTACCACCGCCACCAGCACAACTACTAGTCACTACTACACAGGTGGTAGAACAAGTTAAAGTACCAACGCCCAAACCCATAATAGTACAGGAAAGTCCGTTTAAATTATTCCCATAATTTCCCCTATCACAACCTTCGCCAGGATCAACAAATCCATCACCACAATAAAACGGTGCCCCACCACCAGATTCAACGGTAAAATTACTACTACTTAATTTGCCCGCCAACGGATCAATCTGTCCATCAATTAGAAAAGTGGTCCCCGTTACCCGATGAAATTGAGAGGTAGTGTTATTATCCGCGTCAACTTCAAAATTAGTAGAGCTTACCGCCAATACACTACCGTTCATCGCCAACAAGGTTAACAATCCTATCAAACAACCTCTAATCAAAACCCCATAATTCATAATGATAAGAAATCAAGAATTGCCCTATAAATGCTGACCGCCTGCGACATTTGACCTTTCATCCATTCAATCGACTCTTTACCATAGTTCACTTTCAAGATGGAGTTCCTATCTTTCACCGGGTTTTCTGTATTTGCACACTCGGTATCAGGAAGACAATCATTCGCTCTCGCATCAGCCGTAACAAAAGAGGAGGGACTAAAAACAAATGATCCAAAATAGGCCAACGCTTTCTCCGCCTTATTTATCAAGGAAGTAGTAATGCTATGATTCACTCCTTCGGTTAAATCAGTTGCAATATCCTGCTCATCTTCTTCATCACCCGCCATTATGTAGCTATTCAATATTTCTCTAGTGGCTGCTCCCACCGCTCCCGATTGCTCCAATCCAAATTGATTCTGTAATTTAACTATCGCCGCTTTAGTTAATTCACCAAAATAACCGGTTATTAATCCCTCGGGATAAACCGCTTGCCCAAAGTCTACTAATCTTTCCTGCAAACATTTAACTCCTTCCCCGCTATCTCCTAATATTAGATCAATCGCTATTAGGCATTCTCTATCAAGCTCATCGCTAGATTTTAGTCTCCCAAAAATATCCTGATAATCAACCATCGCATGAACAAAGTTCCAACCAATTTGATCGGTGGGATCAACACCGAATTTATTCCTGTAAACAGCTAGAGAATCTGCAAAATATGGTCCTTCCAACATTTCACAAAATCCCTTTACAGTACAAGAATGTGCCTCCCAATCTCTATAAGAAACAGGTAATCGTCCCGTAATCGCTCCAAAAAACCCCAGTGCTCGCTGTTCATCGGAAAGAGAGAGGCTGGGCAAAATCAACACAGAATCAATCACCGATTCATCAACACCCCCACTCGTTTCACTCTCCCTAATTACCACTTGAGCTCCATCAAATTTACTAAAATTTCCGTATTCTAGTCCGTTATTAATCAGGTGGGTTGCTTTAGAAAATTTTATATTAGCTACCCCGGCCGCCAAAACATCAAACTTTACTTCCACTAAGTCGCCACTATTATAAACCGCATTTTTCTCAACATAAGCACCAATATCTAAAATTCCCAACGAATTATCAAAATAATTACCGGGCAAAGAATTAGCAAAGGTTGTGCCGATTGTATAACTATTCACTTTAAGTAAGTTGGACGGATAAGTTACTACTGCCCGAACGGTATCAATGGGCGTTACTCCAGGGTTTACTGTGAAAATAACAATTAGGCTATCCCCCACCATCAACTCTTCATCAGAAGAAACCATGTCAATCTCAGCGGCAGTACCGGCAAACACCGAACCCAAAGGAGATAATGTCCAAATAAACATTAGCATTACTGTTAATCTAAATCGACATCCCATAAAAGAAAGTTGTTTTGCTTTATTATACAGGAGATTATCAACTCTCTAAAATCACTCTATTTTAATCGTTTCAAAGTAGTCGTCCAAGCAATTGCCAAGGCATCAGCCGCATCATCCGGCGTTGGTATAGTGGTAAGTTGCAAAACCTTTACTAACATCTCTGTAACTTGTTTTTTGTCAGCTCTACCAAAACCGGTTAAAGCCATTTTAACTTGCGTGGGCTGAACATCAACCAACTCACAGCCGGCTTCATAACAAGTTACAAGAATCACCCCCCTCGCCTCGGCCACCTTAATACCAGTGGTAACATTTTGAACAAAAAACAATTCTTCCACCGCCACTTTATCTGGCTTAAATCGTTCCAAAATCACTAACAAATCCCTCCTGATCTCTCCCAATCTCTCCCCCATATTTTCCGCCCCGGTCTCGCCCGGCATTGTGGTAATTACACCAGATCCCAACACCACCACCTGATCATTAATAACTTCAATACAGCCATACCCCACTCGCCCATATCCCGGATCAATTCCTAAAATTTTCATACCAACAAATAATACCAAAAATTCCCGAAAATCGGGAACTTTTGGTTGCTAATTGATGGTTGGAACTAGGTATTGTTTGGCCGAAAATTATTCCTACTCCGGCAGAACAACCACCATGTCCTCAGAAACATCCTTAATAATCGGCGCCGCCTCCGCTAGTTCCGCGGGCGATATTCTTACCATTGATTCCCGTTTTGGGGCAACAATATGAACTTCGTTACCCGGAAATCCCGTTCCGGCCGGAATCAATCGACCGATAATAACATTCTCCTTCAGCCCCGCCAAACCATCAATCTTTCCAGTAACTGAAGCTCCAATCAACACCTTGGCGGTCTCTTGGAAGGAAGCCGATGACAACCAAGACTCGGTTGAGAGTGACACCTTAGTAACACCAAGCAACAACCACTCATATTTTGGCATTGCTGCCTCTTTATTTTCTGCTTCTTCTATCTCATCCAGTAAAACCGCCTTTTCCACCACTTCACCTGGCAACAAATTGGTACCTCCGGCCTCAATAATTCTCACTCGGCTAAACATTTGCCGGATGATTACTTCAATATGTTTATTGTTTAGCTTTTGTCCTTGAGAAGAATAAATGAATTGCATTTCTTTGGAGAGATACAACTGAACCGCATCTTGCCCCTTGGCTTTAAACAACGCCTGCAGATCCAAATGTCCATCCGTTAGAGCATCCCCCGCCACAATCTCATCACCATCCTTCACATACATGGAATATCCGTGGGGAATAATATATTCTCTCACCTTATCACTCTCATGTAATACCACCAAACTAGTCTTAGCGAGTTTCACCGTACCACTCACCTCGCTCACAATGATTTCACCTTTAGCTTTAACGGCAATAGTCTGACCAACTCGCACTGTCTCTCCTTCGGCCACCTTCACCTCACCACCACGGCCAAACAAATAAATCTTTTCATCAATCGCTTTGTGGGTGATTTTGACAATTTTTTGACCAGGAGTGGTATCAACCATTGCTTTACCGGTACCAGCCTGCACCACCGTTCTAGCGGTTTTATCAATTTCTACTTTTCCAGAAACTTCAGTCATGATTGCTTTCCGCTTGGGCATCCGCGCTTCAAACAATTCTTCAACCCGTGGCAATCCTTGGGTAATATCCTTACCAGCTACTCCTCCAGTGTGGAAGGTTCTCATTGTAAGTTGTGTTCCCGGTTCTCCGATTGATTGCGCTGCGATAATACCCACTGCTGTTCCCATCTTAACCAATTTATTGTGAGCCAAATCATATCCGTAACATTTTTGACACACTCCTCGGCGAACTTTACAAGTCATGACTGATCTTACTCTCGCCTCTTCAAGCTCCAAAGACTGTTCCTTTAAAGTTCTAATATGCCCCTCCATTACTAATTCTCCTGCCGAGAGCAATAGTTTATCTGATCCTGGAATATAAATATCATTTAACACCGTTCGGCCTAAGATTCTAACCAGCAACGGCTCACCAATCTCATCTGATTCCTGCTTTGTGATTAGCACTCCATGATCATCACCGCAATCAACTTCTCGCACCACCACATCTTGAGCCACATCCACTAATCGGCGTGTCAAATATCCAGCATTAGCGGTCTTTAAGGCCGTATCCGTTAGTCCTTTTCTCACCCCGTGGCTAGAAATAAAGAACTCCAACACCGAGACTCCATCTTTAAATGATGATTTTACCGGCAACTCAATAATGTCTCCAGACGGAGAACTCTTGAGGCCAATCATTCCAATCGTTTGGGTTAACTGACCAGAAGAACCTCTCGCTCCCGACTCAATCATTGTGTAGACGGTGCTTTCTGGTGAGAGTGCTCCTTTCACCAATTCCGCCACTTTATCCTTAACCTCACTCCAAACTTTAATAACCTGGGAATGCCTTTCACTTTGAGTTAATAGACCTTGAGCAAAGTATTGCTCAATCTCCAAAATTCTTTGATCTCCTTCTGCGATGATTTCTTTCTTACCAACAACTTCTGGTAATCCACCCAAGCCGTAAGAGTAACCAGACTTCATGGCATAGTGGAAACCAAGATTTTTTAAGTTATCAAGAATCCTAGCGGTAAATTCTTGACCATAGAATTCCAAGATATCTCTAACAATGTTAGCCAATTCTTTCTTGCCTAAAATTTTGTTTTGGAAGCCAATTTTTTCTGGAAATTCACGGTTCAATAATACTCGTCCCGGGGTGGTGATGAGAATTTCTCCATTTCTTCTGAACTTAACCCAGGTTTGTGCCTTAAGCGCTCCTTGATTAAAGGCATAAAGCAAGGCGTCTTCCTCAGCAAAACTGGGCATATTTCCCTCATCCGGCGTTCCAATGCCCATGGTCAAATAATAAGACGCCCACACGATATCCTTTCCTGGTGTCGCCACTGGTCCACCAAAAGATGGTTTCAGAAGATTTCTAATGGATAGCATTAGATTTTCTGCTTCCCACTTAGCTTCCGCGGTGAGTGGGACATGAACCGCCATCTGGTCACCATCAAAGTCAGCGTTATAAGCATCACAAACCAGTGGATGAATTCTGATCGCCTTACCTTCAATTAACTTTGGCTTAAAAGCTTGAATACCCAAACGATGCAAGGTTGGAGCACGGTTTAGTAATACATAGCTATCGGTTGTAACCTCTTCCAAAATATCCCAAACCTCGGCCTTATCTGCCTCAATGAATCTATTGGCTGATCTAATATTATGCACCAACTCTCTAGAAATGAGTTTGGCAATTACAAATGGTCTAAATAATTCAAGCGCCATTTTCTTAGGGATTCCGCACTCGTGCAATTGCAATTCTGGGCCCACCACAATAACCGATCGTCCCGAATAATCAATTCTCTTTCCAAGCAAGTTCTGTCTGAATCTTCCTTGCTTGCCCTTCAAGATGTCCGCCAATGATTTCAGTTGTCTCTTTTTACCGGTCGCGGCCAAAACAGTCTTTGATTGCCTTGATGAATTATCAAGCAAGCTATCCACCGCCTCTTGCATCATTCTTTTTTCGTTTCTAGTAATAACTTCCGGTGCATTCAAGGCAAATAATCTTCTTAACCGATTATTACGATTAATTACCCGACGGTACAAATCGTTCAAGTCAGAGGTAGCAAATCTACCACCATCAAGCGGCACCATTGGTCGCAAATCCGGTGGAATTACCGGCAGAACTTTGATCACCATCCATTCTGGTCGTAAATTATTCTTTTCTAGCGCCTTAAAAAGTTTGAGTCTCCGCAAGATTCTTTCAATCTTGGCTTTTGAAGTGGTATTATCTAATTCGTCCGTTAAAGCAGCGATTGTTTCCGGAACATTAACTCTGGAGAGCAATTTGTAAACCGCCTCGGCGCCAATCGCGGCATCAAAAATATGCCCGTAACGCATTGACCAATCATGGTAGGTGGTTTCAGAGATAACTCTAAGCGGAGTAATCTCTTTCAAATCTTTTTCAACTTGTAGAAAATCCCGTTCCAATTCTTCCAACTTTAGTGCCGAGACTTGCTCTAATCGCTCCATTTCCGCTTTCAACCCTTTTTTATCATCAATAATTCTTTGAGTAACTCGCTCCCCCTCTCTTTTCATTTCCCCCTCAATCATTTTTCGTTTTGATTTATATTCCTCTCTAACTTGCTCAAGCGTTTGATCTTTAGCTTCTTGGATAACATCAGTCACAATAAACGCACCAAAATACACCACCTTCTCCAAAGACTGCACCCCCATGTCAAGAATCGTTCCAATCTTTGAAGGCACCCCTCGCAAATACCAAATATGCGTCACCGGTGAGGCTAGTTCAATATGCCCCATCCGTTCTCTTCTCACGGAACTCTGCGTCACCTCCACTCCACATTTATCACAAACTATTCCTTTGTATCTTATCTTTTTATATTTTCCACAATAACATTCCCAATCTTTTGAAGGACCAAAAATCTCCTCCGCAAACAATCCCTGTTTCTCCGGTTTTTGGGTGCGGTAATTAATGGTCTCCGGTTTGCTCACCTCACCATAAGACCAAGATCTAATCACTTCAGGAGAAGCAACTCGCAATCTAATAGAATCAAAGTCAGTTGATTTCAAAGTATCAAATTTGATTGGCATATTTTTAGTAATGGTTAGGAGCGCTCTTTCTATCCGCTAACAAATCAACTTTTTTATCACCATTTAATAATTCCACATCCAAGCCCAATCCTTTCAGTTCTCTCACTAGAACATTAAACGATTCTGGAATATTGACCTTGGTAATCACCTCGCCCTTAATAATTGATTCATAGGCTTTAGCTCTACCGGGAACATCGTCAGACTTGATAGTCAAAATTTCTTGCAGGGTATGGGCCGCACCATAAGCTTCCAATGCCCAAACCTCCATTTCTCCAAAGCGCTGTCCACCAAATTGTGCTTTACCCCCCAAAGGTTGTTGGGTAATCAAAGAGTAAGGACCGATTGAGCGCTGATGCATCTTGTCCTCCACCATGTGATTTAGCTTAAGCATATACATCACTCCCACCGTTACCGGATGATCAAATGTTTCTCCACTCTTGCCGTCCACCAACTCCAACTGTCCATGCTCAGGATAACCGGCCGCCACCAGTTCTGCCCTAATATCATTAGCAGATGCCCCCGCAAAAACAGGCGCCGCTACTTTATAACCCAACTTATCGGCCGCCAACCCCAAATGCACTTCAAGGATCTGCCCCAAATTCATTCTAGATACCACGCCAAGCGGAGTTAAGACCACATCCACCGGTCTCCCTTCTGGAGTAAACGGCATATCTTCAACCGGCACCACAATCGAGATCACTCCTTTGTTTCCGTGCCGTCCGGCCACCTTATCTCCCGCTTGTAATTTTCTCAAATCAGCCACCGTTACTTGAATTGATTTAATTACTCCCGGTGGCAAATTATCACCATCCTCTCTAGAGAATATTTTAATATCAACCACTTTACCTTTTCTGCCATGTTCCAAATACAATGACGAGTCTCTTACTTCTCTAGACTTCTCTCCAAAGATCGCTCGCAACAATTTCTCTTCTGCTGAAAGCTCCGTCTCTCCCTTAGGGGTAATTTTACCAACTAAGATATCGCCACTTTTCACCTCCGCCCCAATTCTTATAATCCCCTCCGCATCTAAATGTTTCAATCTCTCTTCAGAAACATTGGGAATATCAGAGGTAACCACTTCTGGCCCCAACTTAGTATCCCGCACATCAATTGTAAGATGCTCTAAATGAATGGTGGTAAACCGATCATCTTGCACCACCCGTTCAGAAACGATTACGGCGTCTTCATAGTTATAACCACCCCAACTCATAAAGGCAACTAACATATTTTGACCAAGCGCTAACTCACCATTTTGTACTGATGGTCCATCTGCCAAAACCGTTCCTTTAATAACCTTGTCTCCCGGCATAACCACCGGTCGTTGGGTAATCGCTGTGGAATTGTTGGAACGCAAATATTTATTTAAGGGGTAACTTCTCTCGCCCAATTTTTTATATTGGATTTTAATTATCTGACCATCAGCCACTAACACCTCCCCATCATCCTCCGCCGCCAAAACATGGCCAGAATCTAAAGCCGCTCGGCGTTCCATTCCGGTGCCAACTAGCGGTGCTTGCGGTTTAATGGTTGGTACTGCCTGCCGCTGCATGTTGGTTCCCATTAGTGCCCGAGTAGCATCATCATGCTCCAAAAATGGAATCAACGCCGTTCCCACGGAAACAATCTGAGCCGTTGAAACATCCATGTATTCAACTTCCGTCACCGCCACCAACCTAGGCTCGCCATATTTTCTCCCCTCAACATAATCTTCTACAATATAGCCCTCATCATCAACCTTTACTGTGGCCGGACAAGTGATTGATTTCTCTTCAGTGAACGCGTTCAAAAATAAAATCTCATCGCTTAGTTTCATTCCCTTCTTATCTTGAATCACCTTTCTGTAAGGTGTTTCAATAAAACCGTAATTATTTACCTTAGCATAACTCGCTAAGTGACCTACCAGACCAATGTTTGGACCTTCTGGCGTAGCGATCGGACAAATTCTCCCATAGTGAGTGGTGTGAACATCACGCACTTCAAACCCCGCTCGCTCTCTAGACAATCCGCCTGGTCCCATCGCCGAAAGTCTACGCTTATGTTCAAGTTCAGCTAGTGGATTGGTTTGATCCATGAACTGAGACAACTGTGATGACATGAAAAATTCTCGCACCGCTCCAATCATCGGTCTAGCATTGATGAGTTTACCCGGAGTTAAAGTATCAATTTCTTGGGTACTCATTCTGTCTTTAATGATCCGTTCCATTCTCGCCAAGCCAATTCTAAATCTCGCTTGTAAGAGCTCACCTACAGATCTAATTCTTCTATTTCCCAAGTGATCAACATCGTCTGGTTCCTCTTGGGTTAAATTCAATCTAATGATCTCTTTAACGATCATTACTAGATCTTCTTTGCTCAAAATCCGCATCGCCTCGGTTACTTCTTCCGGATGAGGTAAAGCGAATCTAAGATTAAATTTATACCGGCCCACATCCCCCAAATCGTACCGTTCAAACTTAAAGAACATTGAATGAATTAGCTGTCTGGCATTGTCTGCCGTGGCTAAGTCTCCCGGTCTGATACGCTTGTATACCTCCCTTAGCCCTTCTTCTTCGTTGGTAGCAATATCTTTTTGCAAGGTCGCTTCAATATATTTTATAGTAGGGTGAGTATCCACATCAGTAAATAGCTGTTCAATCTCGGCATTGTCATTATATCCAAACGCTCTAAGCAAAGAAGTTACCGCTACCTTTCTCTTTCTATCAATCTTAACCCAAATCACTCCCTTCGCATCCGTTTCAAATTCAAGCCACGCTCCCCGGTTAGGAATAATTTTAGCGCCGTAATATCGTCTTCCCCGCAAAATCTCAGCGGTAAAAAAAGCCCCCGCCGACCGCACCAATTGTGAGACAATAACCCGCTCTACTCCATTGATCACGAAGGTTCCTCTCGGGGTCATTACCGGCAAGTCACCAAGATAAATCTCTTGTTCCTTGTGTTCGTTAGTTCTTAAATTTTTAAGCTTAGCTTTAACCCGCAGTGGCGCTTCAAAAGTAACGTTTTTAGCTCTGCTTGTAACCTCATCAAATTTAGGATCATCCAAATAATATTCACCAAATGTCAGCTCCAAATCGCGCCCAATAATATCCTTAACTGGAGAGATTTCAGAAAAAAGCTCGGCAATGCCCGTTTCAATAAACCAGCGATAAGATGCTTTTTGCACCTCAATCAGATCTGGCAGATCCATGGAATTAGTCGTCGTCTTAAAAAACTTTCGCGCTTGCAAGGTTGGTCGCAAGGCTACCTTGGATCCGGTCGCCACTTTTGGCTGTTTTGCTAACTTAAGCTGTGTATCTAATATGACTGGTGGGACCGCTTTTTTTGGCATAATAGCAAAAATCATCTTGGGTTACAAGATGTTGGTTAGTGATTTTGACTCTCGTTCAAACAAAGGGCCTGGATTACGCAAAGTGCGCTAATCTTAGCACTTAATACTGGCACAAGCATGCCGATTTAACGAGTTAAGGATAGGCGCAAAACAGTCAATGAAACCGGTTTTGCGAGCGAGCGGTAGTATAAACTAGAATTAGATCATCGGTCAAGACCTAGTGTAGATAACTATAAAAAAATGATCCGGAGGGAATGCAGGATTAGAACACTGTCTAGCCTACTTAGATAAAGCTCAAAACGATTCTGAGCAAATAATAGCCATGACTTAGTCCAACCCCGCAATCTCTCCGGACCAACAATGTATAACACCAAATTCAAATTAATAATAGTACCGGTCGTGGGTTAATCTAGACCGATTGTTGTTTACTAGTGACCAACCATCGTTAATCTCAATCCGATTACTAGCCCGTTACTACCCCCTCTTCCTCATCAGATGTCACCACCGCTGGCACACCACCGTCAAGCGCAATCGCCGCCACTTTAACCGCTTCTCTTACCTTAGCTAAGAATTCTGGGTGCTCTTTTAAATACGCTTTGGCCGTTTCCCGTCCCACTCCCATTTTTTCTTCTTGGAAAGCGTAGCTGTTTCCACGCTTCTCAATAATTGAGAGCGCTACGCCAAGATCTAATACATCTCCAGCTACCGATATCCCCTCATTATACATGATATCAAATTCCGCCGTTCTAAATGGTGGCGCCACTTTATTCTTAACTACCTTAACCTTGACCCTATTGCCGATAACCCTTTCACCTTGTTTGATTTGGGCCGCTCTTCTGATCTCTATTCTCACCGATGCATAAAATTTTAACGCATTTCCACCAGGAGTGGTTTCTGGATTACCAAACATCACCCCGATTTTCATTCTAATTTGGTTGATAAAAATCACAATCGTTCCACTTTTAGAAACAATTGCCGTTAGTTTTCTAAGCGCCTGGCTCATGAGTCTTGCCTGCAAACCCATGTGCGAATCTCCCATTTCTCCTTCAATTTCCGCCTTGGGAGTGAGGGCCGCTACCGAATCAATCACAATCACATCCACTGCATTGGATCTAACCAAGGTCTCTACTATTTCCAACGCCTGTTCGCCTGTATCCGGTTGGGAAATAAACAATTCATCCACATTGACCCCGATTTTTCTAGCATAATCCGGATCCAAGGCATGCTCCGCATCAATAAAGGCGGCGATCCCCCCGATTTTTTGCACTTCGGCCACGATATGCTGGGCCAAAGTGGTCTTTCCGGACGATTCTGGCCCATAGATCTCAATCACTCTCCCTCTTGGTACTCCAAAAATTCCCAAAGCTAGATCTATTGATAAACAACCGGTGGATACCGCATCCACATTAGTGGATTTTGACTCACCAAACCGCATGATACTCCCTTCACCAAACCGTTCTTTAATCTGATCAATTGCTTGTGCCGCCGCTAATAATCTTGGATTGGTAATTGCCTTCGCCATAAAAGTTATGATAGGAACATTAGGAATAAATTGCCGTCAAACTGACGCGTACCTCATCCAAACCATTGGTAACATTTGGTCAAACTGACACCGAACATAATACGAACATTATGTCAGCTTCCCAAATTCTTGTCTAAAAAGTTATCCTCAATCCACCGACTGTAATTATTTTCGCAGTCGGTCTAATCTATAAACTCTTCTGCATAAATCAAAATCAATCTCGCTTCTCCTTGCTTAGAATATCGTCTTTTGCCGGTTACAATCACTTCATTTGGACCCCTTCTAAGGTACAGCTCCCCCTTGAATCTCCCATTTTCATCCACCGTTAGCACCTCACCATTCAATTTAATTTCTACTTCGGCCGTATCGGTGAATCCCAAAATCTCCACCACTCCACTGGCCAGTACCTGCTGATCCGCCGGCCACTCAATCGTAATCAACGGTCGTTTTTCCACCTGCCAAATTAACCACCCCAAATACCCTAAAACCAGGAACAATGCCACCCCGCCGAATAATAATCGCCACCACCCCCCGCGCAATGCCAACAATCGCATTCTTACTCTCTCCCGAGGCAACCGATGCGGTGCAATCAAATCCACCTGCCCCACTTCAGCATTGTAGAGCGCTAAAAAATGCGCAACATCTCCGTTTAGTGCTTGCACATAACTGACCAAATAATTTCTGGTATATAGCGGTTCCGGTAAGTTGGAATAGTCGCCCGATTCTAAAGCTTGGAGATATTTGAGCTGAATTTTAGTTTGATTGGCAATACTTTCCAACGCCAATGTTCGCCCCTTTCTAAGCAACCTTAATTGCTTAGCTAGTGGCAATGGTTGGTCCCCCAACAGCCGCTTCACAAAGGACATATCACCTAATTTAATCTACCCCTTATTTTTTGTCGACCAACTATGCCTTTTCACCTTCATACTAACTTATTTTTCCACCAACTTTACCTCTTCATTATTTTTATCATCCTCATTTTCTCCAATTTCTTCAAAGTCACCGCCAACCGTCTCCGGCAGATCTCCGTCCTCTTCTAATACATCAGAAAATCCTCTGGAATCGTCATCCACATTCGCAACTGCAAAACCATTTCCCCCTTCTCGTCCCCCATATTCCGGTGGCGGCCAACTATCAATCAAAATCTCCCTAGGCTTAGCACCATCAGAACCACTTACCACCCCAAGCTCTTCCATTAGATCAATCAATCTCGCCGCTCGTGAATAGCCAACCTTCATTCGCCGTTGTAGATAGGAAGTAGAGACCCGGCCCGCTTCAATCGCCAATTTGATGGACTCATCTAGTAATGGATCAGTGTTCTCTCCTCCCATGATTACTCCCCCGCTATTACTACCTTGCCCTTCTACAATCTGATAATTATAGTCCGGTACACTCTCCTTTTTAAGGAAACTTACAATTTTGGTGATTTCCACATCCGAGACAAACGCTCCTTGCACCCGATGCGGTTTAGAAAGCTCCGGTGTGGACATAAGCATATCGCCTCGGCCCAGCAGCTTGTCTGCTCCAGCCGTATCTAAAATTGTTTTTGAGTCCACTTGAGACGCCACCGCAAATGCTAATCGAGTGGGAATGTTAGCCTTGATTGTCCCGGTGATGATATCCACGGAAGGTCTTTGCGTGGCCACCACCAAATGAATCCCCGCCGCCCGCGCCATTTGGGCAATTCTCACGATTGTCCCTTCCACTTCTCGTTTATTCTGCAACATCAAATCTGCCAACTCATCAATGATAATCACAATCCTTGGCATCCGTTCCGCACTTTTGGCGTTATAGGCATCAATATCCCTCGCTCCAAATTTTGATAGAAAATCTAAGCGCCGTTCCATCTCTCTCACCGCCCACTTCAAGGCATTCACCGCTTCATCCGCTTTTACAATTGGCGGCACCAACAAATGCGGAATCCCCGCATAAATCCCAAGTTCCACTCGTTTAGGATCAATCATGATTAATTTCAAATCATCCGGTCCATTCTGATACAGCAGTGAAATAATTAAAGTATTTAAACAAACTGACTTTCCAGAACCAGTCGCGCCCGCCACCAACATATGCGGTGCCCGCTCCACATATATCATAGGAACATTGCCAGCGATATCCTTACCGAGTGGAACAGCAAAACCGTTTTTTCTACCCTTGAACTCTTTTGATTCCAAAACTTCTCTAAGACCAACTCGCGCTATTTTCAAATTAGGCACCTCCACCCCAAATAACGCCTTGCCAGGGATAGGCGCTTCAATTCTAATCGGGTGGGCCGCTAGCGCTAGCGCCAGATCATTCTGCAACGCCAAGACTCGGGCTAGCTTCACCCCTTGGGCTGGTCTAAATGAATACTGGGTAACAGTAGGGCCAACTCTGATCTCCCCATTCTCCACCGGAATTCCAAATTGCTCCAAAGTTCTAACGATAATCTCTTGATTCCTAGTAACATCCCCCGGTTTTCCTTCAGAATTAGTGGTCTCAAGCAAATCAAGCGGCAGGTTAATTTCTCTCCGCTCACCAGACATCATCACCTGTTCTATCCCCTTCTTTTTTGCAAACCAGCTTGCTAATCTTCCTTGAGTTTGAGCCCTGGAACCCGCTTGGTCATCCGTCTCCCCATCATCACTATTCTTCTCTTTGGAATGAGCTAGAACCTTGCCATTAGCACTTCCTGAATCCATCTCATCAATTGCCCACCCCGCCTCATCTCCATCCTCCCTACCTTCTGTCTCATCCGTCGGCTTCTCCCACCAACCTAGACGCACCCCAATCGCGGAAACCTTTCCCGGAATAGAATAATTAAACCACCATACCAACGCCGCCGTTAACAACGCTAAGTCCACCACATAGGCACCAGCACTACCCATTTTCCCAACTAACCAAGCAGAACTTAGTAGCCCAATCGCCCCACCCGCTTGCCTAAGCGCATCCCAAGCTAATTCAGTGGGTTCCCAAATTAAATTAAATAATCCCGCTAAACTAACAATCGCCACCCCACTAAAAATGACATTTTTAAAATTTAACAGGCGTTTTTCTCTTACCACCAGTGATACCCCAATATAAATCACGAGAAACGGAGCGATAACTCTAGTTAGACCAAAAATGCTCCCCATCTCTCCATCTAACCAAAACCCAAACTCTCCAGCAAAACCAAAAACCGCCAACGCCGAGAGTGCTCCCCCCGCCACCAGCGCGATCGCTATCAATCCTCGCCAAACATCGGCCGCCTCCATTGGCCCTCGTTCTCCTCGTTCCGCTTTTTTCTTTTTCTTGTCCTTTGCTTTTTTCTTCCCGTACGCCATATCAACCATTGTACCAAACTCCAACCTTCCTTAAAACCACCAGAACTCCCATTTACCAATTCCCGGATAATGCCTTAACAATAACCTGAAGCAATCCCTGCGTATTGCCATGGCTCAATAGGCCTTTATATGAATTAAAAGTCGCTCCGTTAGGATTCTGGTTTAGAACCCGGATCATTTTCCGTTTGGTCGCTGTCCGTAACACTCTATGATCGGGAAAATGGACCCAACCAAGAAAATCAACGCCCGAGGCAAACGTTTTCAATTCAATTTTTTGAGGGTGCAGTTCAAGCTGAAGACGCTCTTTTAAATACTCCTTCATCTTGGGAAGTAACTTTTCAAGGTACGCCTTGTCTCGTGAAAGTAATACAAAATCATCCGCATAGCGGATATATCGTTTCACACCTAAACTATGTTTCACAAACTGGTCAAAATCGTTCATATATACATTGGCAAACAATTGGCTTGTTAAATTCCCAAGCGGCAGTCCCACCCCATCACGCTCGGAATAAAAACTACCCACTATCTTTTCTAATAGCCACTTGACGCGTTGATCGGCTATGGATCGTTCAACAATCTGTAGCAAGACACGCTGATCAATCGTAGCGAAAAATTTCCGCACGTCACATTTTAGGATCCAGACTGTTTTATGGTGGTTAAGTGATTCCTTCCGACCATAATCATTAAACCGATTAAGACCCTTATGCACCCCTTTGTTAACTCTACAAGAAAATGAATCGGAAATAAACTTGCTGTCAAAAAACGGATAAAGTTTCCGGTATAATGCTCTATGCAAAACTCGATCCGCCACCGTTGCCTTATGGATGTTCCTGGTTTTAGGATCAGAAATCGTAAAAGCTTCATAGGACGAGTGCTCGTAGGTCAAATCAGCCAAGTCTCTATGCAATGATAATATATTAGTCATCAGTTGGCGCTCAAACTCCAGAACATCGGCGCGCACTCGCTTCCCCCGTCTGAATTCACACCACGCATCAAGAAGATTCTCAACCGAAATAATCTCTTCATAACTATGAATGAACAAATTTTTTCCCATAATAACGGAATAAATAGTGTTACCCCCCCCCGACGCTTTTACCTTTACTCCACAAATTGAAAGGTACCTATCTGATCTGGTTCCAATATTATCGAACGATTCCAAAAGTTCATCGGTTCACTCTTGGCCAAAGGATAGATGGCTTGCTCATTGAACTTATAGAGGCCGTCAGCACCGCCAGCTTCACGCCACGTCTAGAGAAGCAACCATTCGTCCAGCTAGCAATTCGGAAACAGGATACTATAAAAATCCTTTTTCTTGTGCTTTGGGAGACTAAATCGCTTGATACCAAAAAGTATATCATCATCTCGGAAAGGCTTGAGGAAATCGGCAAGATGCTCGGTGGTTGGAACGGACAACTCACCAAACAAAACTCTCCAGCGAAAGCCGGAGAGAAATGAAGAGAGTTGCGACACGGCGAACGCGAACCCGTTGTCACGATTCCACCTGTTGTCAGGCCTGTCGTTGTACGCGTTGAGCCAGCGACCATCGTCGTTACGGTTCGCGTTCAGCAAGTTCGGATCGCCGTCGGATTGCGCGAAACATCTTCCATATCACCACCCCTAGAATACTCTCAAGGTTGAATCGAATCCGGCATAGAAATGCCTTAATGTCTCGCGCCAAGTATCTTCTTTTTTATTGAAGTTTCTGCATGCATCACTCTATCCGAAACCGTGGCCGCGGATACTCTCGACACATGGATACTGGGGTCGGTAGCGGAAAGCCTTGACCGTCCGCATATTCACCTACTGCCGTAAATATTATAGCCGATTTTATATTTTATGAAAAATATTAGCCCCATTCCGACGGATCGGAACAGGGCTAAGGAACTAAGTTCAAAGGGATTGAAGTCCCAAGGATCTTAGGGTTGAGAACTGACTTGCGACACGGCGAACGCGAACCCGCTGTCACGATCCCACCCGCTGCCAGGCCTGCCGTCGTACGCGCTGAGCCAGCGACCATCGCCGCCACGGTCCGCGCCCAGCAAGCTCGGATCGCCGCCGGAGTCGTTGATGGGTTTGTGCATGACAACGATCCAGATCAGACCCATCTGCTCGATCTCCTCATCCGTGAACTTCTCACGGATGAGGCAAGCGAGCTCGGCGTTCGGCTTGGAGAGCTTGCGCTTGTCGGCCTCGGCGTGGATATTCTTCGTGATCCGGTTGTTGTCCTCGAAGGACATGCCCTTGAGAACCGCGACTTTGGTCGTCACGCCGCTCGTCGGCTTGAAGTCCGGGGAACGGAGCACCTGATTGGCGTAGTTGCTCACGCGGAATTCTTTGCTTTCGAGCCGGGTGATCCAGTCCTCGCCGGTCGTACCGTCGCTGGTGACCGAGAAGTGGATGACGCCGTCTTCCTCGTGCCACGAGCGAGTCGGTTTGGAAACCGAGAGTTCGTCGCGGAGAAAACGGAGCGCCATGTCATGGCCACCGAGCTTCTTGACGATGGCGTTGAGTTGGCCGGCGGTGAGGCTGGCGGATGCGAATTCCGTGCTCATGATTGTATCTCCTTGGGCTAATTTGCCCGTTTCATTTTCCTCTAATCCGAGGAGGAACCATGGCCTGTGTGGTCATAGCGAGGAATGGCCTAGTTTTAAGCCACTTTTTGCTATGACCAATCGCAAATCTTATGAAAGAACTATGGGTACAATAATACACCTAAACGCCATATTTGTCAATTCTCATCCCCTAAAAAATTACCACCACTCCCTACCTACTCACCCTCTCCACATAATCACCACTTTCCGTACTGATCATCACCTCATCTCCCTCTTTAATAAAAATCGGCACTCTAAGCAATAAACCGTTTTCTGCCGTAGCGTCTTTTAAGACATTACCGGAAGCGGTGTCTCCTTTGATCGCCGGATCCGTTTGCGTAATTTTATAGGTTATTTTTAGTGGCAACTCCATCGCCAACGCCTGCTCGCCATGCATTACAATCGTTACTTCCAGCCCCTCTTTCAAAAATCGCGCCTCCTCTCCCACTATATCTTTTCCCAAGGCCACTTGTTCAAAATTCTGTCCGTCCATAAAAGTAATTGTATTATCATCTCTAAAAATATACTGCATCTTCTTAAACCCCACCTCTTCAAAAGTTAAATTCTCGGCCGATTTAAAATTATTTTCTACTACTTTTCCTGAGGCTAAAGACTTAATTCTTGTTCTCACAAAACTACTGCCCTTGCCTGGAGAAACTCTCTGAAAACTAACTACGGACCACAATTCACCATTTAATTTGATTACCGTTCCTTTTCTAATATCGTTTGGTGAAGCCATAGCTATAATTTACTAAATTTATATCTTTGCGACGGCGGAAAAACCGCAATCGCGTCTATTTCCTTAGTACCAGCCACTAACATTACTAGCCGGTCTACTCCCAATGCGTTGCCATAGGTAGGATCGGAAATGGAGTCTAACCCACCCAAGAGCTCCTCGTCAATCGGATAAACCGCTTTCCCCAACTCCCTTCTGAGCTCCCCCTCCTCTTCAAACCGTCTCCGCTGTTCCGTAGAATCGGTCAATTCGGTAAAACCATTACAAATCTCTAAGCCCTTCACATAAATCTCAAATCGCTCCGCAAATAATCCATCCACCGATCGCTTCGCCAAGGCCGCCCCACTTACCGGATATTCTTTAATCACTAATTTAGGATGTTGATTCACCAAATCAGGCAATAGCACCGCATTGAAAAGTAAATCCACCAGCTCATCGGCCCTCGTATCCCCGCCAAAAACAATCCCCGCTCCTTCTGCTAGTACCGCCAGCTCGGAGAGCGACATTGCATCCGGTTGCCCACCAAATCTATTTTTAAACTCAGCCACATAACTAATTGTAAACCAACAATCGCCAATTTTTCCCCCGTCTTCCTCCCCATCCACCGCTCCGTCGACCACTCTGTCGACCACTCCCTCGACCACCCCCTCCATCTCTCCCGCCACCGTGTCCTTAAGCACCGTATCGATCAACAACTTGGTCTCCTCAATGCATGCCAAATAATCCACTTTTTGCCGATACCATTCCAACATTGTAAATTCCGTGGCATGAGTACCGCCATTTTCCTCATAATTTCTAAACACCGGTGTGATCGTGAAAATTCGCTCCAACCCTGCCCCCAATAACTTCTTCATCGCGTATTCCGGACTGGTAATCAACCCCGCCCTCATTCCCACACCAACCACATCTTTCAACTCTATCGCCACCGGATCAAGGTTCGGTTCCATTCCCGGAGAACGCACCACAACTGGGGTTTGTACTTCTAGATACCCTCGTTCAACAAAAAAAATCCGGAGTCTGTTCTGAACCCGATTCCATAAGGCAATTCTATACTCCAGCTCTTCTTTGCTCAACATTATGATTTCAGAACAAACGGTAACAAACCGATTATTCTTGCCCGCTTAATTTCGGTCGCCAATTCTCTCTGGTGACCAGAACAAACCCCGCTCCGCTTTCTCGCTACAATTTTTCCAAACGAAGAGAGGAAACGCTTTAATAGTTCAGTATTTTTATAATCAATCACCACATTTCTCGTAACACACAAATGACAGTAACGATGATCTAATTTTTTATCTATCATATTATTTTATTATAATTTAAAGCCCTAATGAGGCCGGTGTTTAAGCTCCCAAACTAAAACGGAATATCTTCTAATTTAATCTCTTCCTCGTTCACCACCGGTGGTTCATCTTTCAGTCCACCTAAATTATCAGCTGTTGCCCCAGCACCGGCAACTTGGCCCGCTAACGCTTGCCCCGCTGTTTGTGTACCCGGCTTATCTAACATGATCATATTTTCAATAATGATCTCGGTCCGGTTCTTCTTGACTCCGTCTTGACCTTCCCAGTCTCTAGTTTGAAGCCGGCCATCCACATAAACCTTCTTGCCCTTAAACAAGTATTGCGCGCAAATCTCGGCTAACTTCCCCCAAGCCACCACATTATGAAAATCGGCCTGCTCCTTTTTTACTCCATCCGCTCCGGTATAACTGCGGTTAGTTGCAATCCCAAATGAAGTTACCGATTGTCCCGCTGGCGTCTTTCTAAGCTCTGGATCTCTAGTAAGATTTCCAATCAATGTTGCCTTGTTTAATGATCCCGCCATATTGTGAATTAACCTTGACTTAGATATTTTTTAATATATCAGAATCCAAAATTTGATCAAGCTTGGTGGCCAATTCTTCCGTAGTAAGTTTGATGGCTTTTTCCACCGCCTTAGCTCTCACCGCTGGCTCCTTCTCCTTCTCCTTTTCTTTCTCCTTCTCCCCAGTTCTCTTGCCCTCGGCGGTTAGTGGCGGTGTGTAGCTCACCAATTTGTACTCTATCGTTGGCATTCCCTGAGCTCTTGCAATCACTAAATGACGCATCACCTGCTCTGACAATCTAAAATTCTGATCCAATTTTGTAATTTCAGAACCATCGCCTTCCAAGAACAGAAGGAAATAGACTCCAAACCGTTGGCGATCAATTGGATAAGCCAATTTAATCTTCCCCAACTCCTCAATCTTCACAACTTTTAACCCGGCCTTCTCACACAAACCTTTCAATACCTCACCCACTCCGGCTACTTCATCAGTAGCAAAATGGGGGGGCACGATTGTCATTACTTCGTAAAGCATAGACCTTGGCCAGTATTTAGCTGGCATCCAAACTATGGTTTAACCAAGGTTATTTAGACCAAGGAGATAGAACCAAGCTGGATTCGGACAAGAATTAGTGGGGAAACTTTACCTTAATCCCAAAAATCGGTCAAATTTTTTAATATCAAACAAAACCGCCCGCTAAGAGCGAGCGGTCACGACGGATTGCGAAAAGCAATGAAGGCACTGTGCTTGATACTCCTCATCACCAATCTGCACCACTGTGTCTCCACCCTGCAGTCGGTGTGATCGCACTCCGTTATCGCTTCCACAGCGCATGCACACGGAGCTAAGGAGCTGGATTTTGGTAGCAACGGGCAGAAGGTCGGCGATCGCCGGAAACGGTTCCCCACGAAAGTCCAAATTCAGACCAGCAACGATGATCAATCTTTTTGTCATCTCATCCCGAATCAAGTCAATCCAATGATCTAGCTCACGCGCTAAAACAAACTGGGCTTCATCAATCGCTAACATGAAGTTAGGATGCGCACCGATAATATCTGCTAGGTGGTGCGTTGAGGCGAATGCCGTACAGTCAAGCGATTGACCATCTCTAGTGCTCACACTTGCAGATCGAGTATCAATTGCCGGTTTGAGCATCAGCACATTGGATTTAGCAACTCTAAGTCGTCGGATTTGACGAATCAGTTCCGCCGATTTACCACAAAACATCGGACCAGTAATGATCGTCAAACCAATCTGAACAGGCAACGGATTATTACTCATTAAACCTCCCTCACCATTATCCCACCTCACCTTCATTAAATCTAGTGATGAGCGTCGCCCCCTCTTCCCCCGCTCTCCATCCTCATCTATACTGCTTTTGCATATGTCGCTTATATTCATCCTTGGTGGTCATCCCAAGCTCTCTCTCATAGAGATTGAGCGTCATTTAGCTCTCTCCCCCCAAGTCGCCAATGAGAAATTCGCTCTCTTTGAAACCGACTCCTCCCCCCATCTCCTCCAATCAACCCTCGGCGGTACCCAAAAAATCGCCATCACCCTCTCCCCCGCCATTCCCAATTTCTCCCCCTCCACTCTCACAGAACTGATCGCTCAAGATCTAATCGCTAGTCATCCCACCGGTAAATTGATTTACGGCCTATCCGTTTATTCCACCAAATCAATCGGCCACCCCTTAAAGAGTTTGGTGGAGCAAATAACTCCCTCCATCAAAACCCTACTCAAAGCCAACCAACGGTCGGCTCGGTTCATAGTGGGAAACGGCGCTCCCTTACCCACCGTCGCTGTGAGTGGACAAGGTCTACTCTCACACGGTGGCGAATATTTGCTCCTTGAATCTGAAACGGGAATAATGCTCGCCAAAACCATCGCCGTTCAAGATGTGGACAGCTGGGCTAAACGAGATTTAGGTCGACCGCGCCGTAATGCCAAACAAGGCATGCTCCCGCCAAAACTCGCGCGCCTACTTCTCAATCTCGCCGGTCCAATCACCGCCAACACAATTGTTTTAGATCCCTTTTGTGGCAGTGGTACGGTGTTAATGGAGGCGGGACTAATGGGAGCTAACACCGTGTATGCAAGCGACATTAATCCCACCGCTGTTAAAGACACCATTAGTAATTTATCTTGGTTACAAGCCGAATTTGGTCAGGGGTTGCCAGAAAATTTCCGCTTACAAGCCGCCATCTCTCCGGCGGAAAAACTTTCAGAGACAAAACCAGATTGGCTTGGCGTGGTTGACTATTTAGTCACAGAAACCACCCTTGGCACCCCTAAACAAGGCCAAGAAACTGCCACCGCCATTCAAATTGAACTAAAATCCCTGGAGACCCTGTATCGTGAGGCCTTCCTAAATTTGCGCCCCCTCCTCAAACCAACCGCCATCATCGTCATCGCCGCCCCTGAGCATATAATTGACAACCGCTCCTTCACCCTCCCGGTTGATCTCCTACTCCATCCGCTCGGCTACCGCTCCCTGTTACCAAATGGTCCTCTAATTTACCATCGCCCCCAACAAAAAGTCGGTCGATCAATCTGGATATTTAAACTAACTGACGCCTTAAATGACTAGGTAAATGCACCAAAATTTCATAGGGTATAGTTTGGCAATCATGGGCCATTTTTGTAATCGCCGTTTCACCTACTCCACCCAACACCAAAGCTAAATCCCCCACTTTCACGCCTTCAACATCTGTTAAATCCACTGAAATCATATTCATACTCACTCTTCCCAAAATCGGCGCCCTATTTCCGTTTACCATCACCACTCCTTGATTGGATAAGCGCTTGTCAATTCCCTCATAATATCCTACCGGTATCAATCCCACTCGCCGGTCGGTGAGAGCGCTAAAGCTACCACCATAACCCAATTTTTCCCC
>CALRGN010000005.1 GCA_943357745.1 Candidatus Uhrbacteria bacterium | reverse complement strand
GGGACCGGTTGGTACCATCGCTTTATAGCGAGCATAAGCCGCCAACAAGCAGGCAAAATTTTTCCTTGGTTCAATCGTGGCTAGTGATAAAAAGTACGGTCGGATAGAGAGCTCGTCCTTGATTCGGACCGGACCCGAGCTCTCGACCGGACACAATTCTACATTCCCGACCTGACCTCGGCTCCCCCCGCCAAGCGAGACTACCTCTATCTTATCGGGCGCAATCTTCCAGAGTAATTCCAAATCAGCTGCCACGCGAGCCGTCGGGACTAACACTTTACTAGCGCCACCGGTCTGTTTTTTAATATTTAACAAGCGATGATAAAAGTGTTTCCATATCGTGATTGTTTCTGGTAAAAATTCAAAGGCCAGGTCGTGCACAATTAACAGGTACGGTGAGTTAGTATTAAAAAATGAAAATTTCGGGACTAACCAGCAATCTATTGGTTGGTCAATTAGTGCATCTAAACTCCACCATTTTAACCAAAAGCCCAAGCTTACCAGCTTATTTGGATATCTCACCGAACAGATATTCACATTGATCGGCCAATCTTGGGGTAATCGAGATTGGACTCGTTTGCTTCCACTAACAAATAAAAAAAACTCCCAATTGGGATGGGTATTAGCCAAGGCTCGTGAAATTTCTAGTGTCGCTCTGCTAACTCCAGTAAGATTCTCATCCAACAGACACCTTGCATCTATTCCTATCCGCATAAATAAGCTATTACTATCCAACTAATCTACCAGCCTCAACCAATCTATTTTGCTTATCTGTGAATTTTTCCGTGACTATTTTAATAATGGCTTCTTTGAAATTTTTGGTACTAAATTTATCGGCTTGGGCCTTGCAAGCAATGGGGGAGTATTTTGACGGGTCAAATCTCACTAATCCGGTGGCCCATTCTTCATTCGTTTGGGTGCTAAATAATTCCCCCGTAATCCCCGGCATCACCGTTTCGCTAGCACCGCCAACACCATAGGCCAATACCGGCGTACCAGCCGCCATTGCCTCCACCGCCGTCATTCCAAAATCTTCTTCTTGCGGGTGTAAATAGGCTTTTGCTTGCGCAAATAACCGGAACTTCTCTGATTCAGAGATTCTGCCTAAAAATTCCACCGTTGGGCCGGCCAATTTTTTAAGATCAGCATAAGCGGGCCCCGTTCCAAAAATCTTCAATTTCGCTCCCACACGATTACAGGCCATAATTGCCAGATCAATCCGTTTATACGGCACCAACCTCCCCCCCGCTAGAAAAAAATCGCGCTCACTTTGGTCAACCACTAGCAGCGCTCCTATTTCTACCGGCGGGAAAATTACTACACTATCTTTTTTGTAGTACCGATTAATTCTTTGTCTAACCGTTTCTGAATTGGCCACAAAAAAATCCACTCGGTCCGCCGCCTGAAAATCCCAAATTCTCAACCAATGTAAGTACCACCCTAAAATAACTTTCAGAACCTTTGGGAGTTTTTGCTCTTCTAAATAAGATTTCCGATCCGACCACAAATATCTAGTAGGCGTATGACAGTAGCAGATATGCACCGTTTTGGGCGCTACCACCACTCCTTTAGCAAACGCGCTACAATTAGAGATTACAACATCAAATTGAGAAAGATCGTATTCCTCCGTTGCTGCCGGCATGAATGGCAGTAGAAATTTGAAAGGAATAATCGACCACGGGCGTAATCCCAGTTTTGAGACAATCACGCGAGCCGGTCTAAGCGCTTCCGGAATTTTCTCTGGGGAATAGCTCAAGGTGTAGACCGGCGCTTCCGGATAAATTTCCCGCATTACGGAGAGAACCTTTTCCGCGCCGCCATACTGATTTAGGTGATCATGTACAAATGCTAGTCTCATATGGCCAAATAGGATTAATACCCAAGTCTCAAGTTAATACTCACCGGTATGTTTCATGATTTTTCTAGCCCGCTCCATTTTGTGAGATAACCACAAAGGGAGTTCTTAGAAGGATAACAATATCCAGCCACGGTGACCAATTTTCTAAATAGTACATATCTAGCCGGATCTCATCCTCAAAGTCAAGTTTGGCCCGGCCACTGATCTGGGGGAGTCCGGTAATCCCCGGCTTAATGCGGAGCACTCTCCGTTGTGCTTGGCTATATTTAGCCACTTCTTCTGGTAAATGCGGTCTTGGTCCCACCAAACTCATCTTACCAGCTAACACCAAATAAAATTCTGGTAATTCATCCAAACTAAGCCGGCGCAAAATTTTTCCCACTGGAGTTACTCTAGGGTCATCACTTAACTTAAAAAGTGGGGAATTGCTCCGATCATTTCCATAGGACTGTAAAAAATCTCGGTTAAATCTAAGGGAATGAGCGTTTTTAATCATTGATCTGAACTTAAAATAAAAAAACAAGTTGCCGCCTTGGCCTACTCGTTTCACTTTCTCACCATTGGGTAGGGCGTTAAAAAGTACCATTCCCGGCTGTTCCACAAATAATAAGATCGCCACTATTAGTTGAATTGGTAATGTAACCGCAATCAATCCGAGCGCCCCCACAATATCAAAAATCCGTTTATAAATCGCTCCCCAGCCATCCAAGGGCGTAACCGGCAATTCAATCACCGGTCGGCCGGCAAAAGTATGAACATTCGGCCTCAAATGCCCGCCGGGCAGAAGTTCCGCCAGATAATAAAACCCCAGATTTTCCACTTCCGTGAACCACTTCAACGCCTTAACTTCATCTTTATTGGCCTCTGGATTGGCCAGAAGAATCGCATCAAGCTTGCCTTGAGATTTGAGAACTAGGAGCTCTTGTTGCGATTGTGAATCAAACCCCACTAATTGAAGCACCGGAGAGAAGCCATAGCTCGGCAAACTCAAAAACCAATCTTTCAGCGCTTCGGCTGATTTAGTTTTTCCAATAATTGCTACTCTGGTGAGACCATAGCCATACCCCCGTAACTTTTTCTGGATCCCTCTTATTAATACTCTCCCCAAAAAAACCATGGCAATGGTGAGTACCCAAACCGCGATGATAATAAATCTGGAGTCAAAAAGTTCCCGTAAGAAAAACGCAATAACTAAAATCGCCGCCAACGCCGCCGTGCAAGCAAGCATTATTCTGCCAAGCACCGTACTAAGTGGTCTTGGTCTAAATGAATACAATCCCGCTAAGGCGAAAGTGATGAGATAAATTGGAGATACGAGCAGGGCAGTTGTAAGATAGGTCTCAAAAGAGAGATCAAATGCAATCGGTTTGAAAGCCGTAAAAAACGGCCAATACCTGAGGGTATAGGCGCTAATCGCTGAAATAATAATGGCACTAAAATCAAGCGGCACTAATCCGGCCACAAAAGCCAAATCAAGCTTTTTCATATCAGTAGTATTTTAGCACAATCTCTTCTAATCCGACTATTGAGCACCGGTCGGCACACCGATCGGAACGCCGTTCGGAACACTGGTCGGAACAGAAGAGATGCGGTAAAGGTATAAGCCGAATTCTGTACTCCAGTCAGGGGAAACCCCTAAAAGAAGCGAGGCCATCTCTCTGGGATAACAATCGCTTGTTACCTCAATGCGAGCTACCTTTGTTTGCTCTTGCACCACCAAGGGTTTGCCACCCCTTATTGTCACCAACAAGGGGAGAGGCGCAGCCGGGCGACTGATAAATCATGCGCTCCACACCGCCTCACGTTTCACTTTTACCGGTCATGGCTTGCGCTTTAGACCGGTAGTTTGTCTCTGTTGCTTTGTGCCTCATCATTTCTGACGAAGACAAACCAGTTTCCACTTCCGCAAAAACCGGACTTTCCCTAGCTTTTTCTCGCCGGATAAATCCGTCAAGAATTATGCTTGGTTGCTGTTAGCAACTTGGCTCTCAATCTAGACTTACGCCTAAACGGGTGTTCGGACTTTCCTCTCCAGTCAAAGACTAGAGCGACCATCCCCCTTACCGCGGAGGAATTGTAGCTGATTTTAGAAGAAATTGCAAGTCTTAACCAATTAACAATCCTACCATCTCTTTTGCTTTAACTAGTGTTTTATTGGCGATCAACCGCGCTCGTTCTGATTGTTCGGCTAACAACTCAATCAACTCGGTTTGATTGGCTAGATGTTGGGTTATTGAAGCTTGAATGGGAGTTAACAGCTCAATGACTGCTGTAGTTAGATCATCCTTGAATTTTTTAGTTCCCTGATCTTGGTATTCATGAGCGATCGAATCAATCGATCGTTTGCTGGCTAAGCTAAAAATTGTTAGTAGGTTATAGACACCAGCCCTATTGGGGTCAGCGGTGATGGTGGGCTCCGAGTCCGTAACCGCCGCTTTGATTTTAGTGGCAATCTCATCGGCCGAATCAAGCAAACCAAGATAGTTTTTTGGGTTAGGCGCGCTCTTACTCATCTTGATACTTGGATCATCTAGCCCCATTATTTTAGCAGCTTCCTTGCTTATGAGCGGTTTTGGTAAGAGAAAAGCCGGTCCAAAATCTTTATTAAATCGTTCGGCTAGAGCTCGGGTAAGTTCTAAATGTTGTTTTTGATCAACACCTACCGGCACCGCCTCGATTTGATATAGCAAAATATCGGCCGCCATGAGCACGGGATAATTGAACAAGCCAACCGATACCGACTCTCCCTTTATGGTGACTTTATCTTTATATTGGATCATCCGTTCTAGCTCACCCATCTTAGCCACCGAGCCTAAAATCCAAGCCAGTTCTGAATGAGCGGGGACAGCCGACTGCTGAAACATGATTGTCCGTTGCAGATCCACACCGCAGGCCAGATAAGTGGCCGCCGTGAGTAGGATTGTCTCTTTAAGTTCGGCAGGGATTTGCGGCACGGTGATGGCATGCAAATCAGCAATCATCATTAATACCTCATGCTCTTCTTGTAAGGCAATCGTTGGCATTAGCGCCCCAAAATAGTTCCCCAAATGGAGTTTGTTAGTAGGTTTGATACCGGTAAATATTTTCATAGTGAAGGGGAATAGATATCGGGCGGAGTTCAGGTTAGACAGCCGGTTCTTCACCGGCCATACTAGTTTAGTTTAAAATCCGCTAGCTGGATAGTTGCGGTAGGGGATAGAACCAAAAACCTCACCGGTGAGGGTGAGGAATTGCCAAGAGAACTGGTCTGGGATTTTAAACTTCAATCAACACCGGCAAAATCATCGGACGGCGTTCTGTTTTTTGGAAGAGATATTTGCCCACCTCTTCTCGGATACTATGTTTGATATTTTCCGGATCAATTTGGGTTTGACCGTGTTTGTCTAGAACCATCTGCACTGATAAGCACGCCTGGGACAAAATCTCTTTATTTTCCTTAAGATCAATAAAGCCTCTACTGGTGATATCTGGTATCCCAATCAGCTCGCCGGTTTTGCTGATCTTAACAATCACCACCACCATGCCATCTTCCGCGAGCGCTTGCCGATCACGGAGCACTACATGGGAGATATCTCCCACTCCTAACCCGTCAATCATCACATAGTCAGCCACCTCAAATTCGGCCGTCAACCGGGCTCCATTCTTATCGAATTCAATTACCTGACCATTATCGGCCACAAAAATATTGGAGCGCGGTGTGCCCACCGATTCCGCTAATTCAGCATGAGCCTCTAGCATAAAACGATTACCGTGGATGGGCATAAAGTAACGAGGCTTGGTTAAGCGCAACATTAGTTTTAGATCCTCTTGCTTAGCATGACCACCAGCGTGAACATCCACCATGGCATTATCTACAATTTTCGCGCCTTGTCTCACCAAGGTGTCCTTAAGCGATTGCACCGTTCTTTCATTTCCCGGGATCACTGAACTAGAGAATACCACCATGTCTCCGGGCTGAATTGAGATCATTTTATGTTCGCGGTTGGCGATTCGCATCAAAGAGGCATTTACCTCTCCTTGAGCGCCGGTACAAACTACAACGATTTTGTCATCAGCCACTCTAGAGAACTCACCATCTTCAATAATGGTTCCGGTTTTATATTTCATGTAGCCCAGCTTGTGTGCCAGCTCCACATTTTTAATAAGCGACCGACCTTGGAGTAAGACTTTTTTATTAAGCGACTCCGCGATTTCTAAAATCTGTTGTAACCGCGTTAACATTGAGGAGAAGGTTCCAATAATTACTCGGCTTTTGGCCTTAGTAATGGTGCGCTTTAACTCCTCACCCACCTCCCGTTCAGAAATTTGATGACCAGGGACGGTGGCATTGGTGGAATCTGACTGCAACATCAGTACATCCTTGGCGCCGTAACTGGCAATATGAATCAAGTCTGCCGGATCACCATCAGCCGGAGTAAAATCAAATTTAAAGTCACCGGTGCCAAGGATTACACCATAAGGCGTATGCAACGCCGTACCGAAAGCATCACTGATGTTATGGTTTACATGAAACGGTTCAAAGACAAAGTGTTTACCTAGAGTGATTCGGGTCTTGCCCGTTACATTGGCGATTTTTAGCAAATGCCCATTACCAAATTCCTCTTGGCGGTTTCTAATTATTCCCGCCGTGAGCGGAGCGGTGTAAATCACCGGCCAACCGATCTTTGGTAAAATGTATGGCAGTCCGCCAATATGATCCAAGTGACCATGGCTCACAATAATGCCCCGGATATTTTTCTCCTTACCGATTAAGCTTGTGGTGTTAGGGACAATAAAATCAATTCCCGGCATGTTTTCTTCTGGAAACATCAGGCCAACATCAACAATTACAATATCATCACCACACTCAAAAACGGTACAATTTCTTCCTACTTCTTCTAAACCACCTAAAGCGTAAACTCTAAGTTTAGGAGAATTTTCCGGAGCCGGCAAGCTAACTGGCACAGCATTTTTGGCATACTCAAGCGCCTCCACCGTTCTAGCAGAAATATCCTGCTTCATCGCCCCGGTAGGAATAATTTTGACCGGTTGCGTGCGTCGACCGCGATTAAATTTTGAACCGGAACTTTTTCTAGATCCGTCAGTGGCTGGAGGCAACCGACCGGGAGCGATGGCCGCTCGACCAACCGCCGGTGCGGCTAAACGATCAGATGCTCCAAAAGGCGCCCTACCAGCAGTGGCCACAACTGACCGATTCATCGTCGGAACGGTTGGTGTTACCACCGGGCGTCTCACCACTGGCACGGTGGGTCTACCGATCGGCGATCCGGCTGGCCGCGCCGTTTGTGATCCGGTTGGCCGATTAGATTGTGAATTAGAAGAACGAGTCATGAACGAGGGTTTAAAATTACCCATATATAACAATAATAACTAATAATTAATTTTTAACAGTCACTAGTAACTAATTTACAGAAATGGTAAGCACAGCTGAGACAGTAAGCACAACAGAGACGATATAAAAGTTTAAAATGGTCCAATTTGGTGACTAACAATAATCTTCTAATTTGGCGATAGTTTTTGCCTGACCCAAAGGGGAAGATTATCTCTGCGGACGGGGAGACTCGAACTCCCAAGCCGTTTAAGGCACAGGCTTCTGAGACCTGCGCGTATACCAATTCCGCCACGTCCGCAAATTTTATAAACAATGTTCGGAAGATGTGGTGAGTACCTGCCTAAGCAAGAAGAAATAATACCATTGTTAGGAATTTTAGTCAAGTTTGTAGCAGAACTCAACTACTTTATTGACCACCGTTTACTATTGTACCACTGTTCTATTCCCTGGAATCGGTCAAATAAATTATTTATTAGCCCCACCTCAACCCCCTCAACTTTGGGAGACATTACATAGGTGAAAGGAGTTTGGAGGAGGAAAATGGCGGGATTAAGGTTTAATAGTTGAGCCGAGAGTTCTTCCCATGCCTGGGCTCGGGCACCACCGTCGCCGCTAGTTCTAATTAAGTTCACCAACTTGTCCACGGTGGGATCAACTAGCTGACTTAGATTATAGCCGTTATTATCAATTGCCGAGGAATGCCAGAATAGATACGGATCCATCACTGCGCCATATTTCTCTCCCACCAGCAAGCCTTCATAATCGCGACTCTTGAGCAGGGAAGACAAAGCGTTCCTTGGAACTTTATTAACCTCACATTTCACACCTAGTAATTTAAATTGCTCACATAACAGCAAGGACGCTTGGTGCTCCGCCGATAAATCAATCGTAGTGATGGTAAGCGCCAATTCCACTCCGGCCTTTTTTCTAATCACTTCACCTTCAGCTAAACCCCAACCCTCGGTCTCTAAATTGGCTTTAGCTTGCGCCCATTCATTAGGTCCAATTACCGCCGTTCCTGATTGTTGCAAGAGGTGGGCGCTACTGATCATCACTCCTCGTCCTTGATAGATGGCTTGATTTAAAGCTGATCGATCCACAACTACTCCAAGAGCATTTCTCATATTCAGCGAGAGCCAAGGACTACCAGTTTTTTTTAGGTTAAAAAACAGTCCCAAAAATTGATTGGTGGACCAATTATTTAACCCTTTGAATCCTTGATTTTGGAGCCAAGCCACCCCTTCTTGATCTAGGTATCCGGTACCGTTGATAGTTTTATTTAAAATCGCTTCCCTTAACTCAATTGGGGATGGGAAGAATTTAAACTCAACCTCTTCAAGTAAAGGACTCGTGCCATAATATTCAAGGTTCGCTCTTAGCCGATAACTTTTAATGAATCCTTTATTATCTTTGGTTATTGCTAAAAACTTATAAGGTCCGCTTCCAATCGGCTTTAAATTCAATTCCGAGATTTGGGCAGAGCTGGGTGGTAAATCTTCCCAAAGATGAGCCGGTAAAATTCCAAAGGTCAGCTCCGCAATCAAAGGCGCGTATGGTTCTGGAATTGTCAAAGTAAAATTCAAATCATCAATCCGCTCAATACTTACTCTGGAGAGCCGCTGATTTAAGACCGACAAATATTCCGGGTTTTGAATTGCTTGCAAAGTAAAGACAACATCCTTGGTGGTTAGCGGTTCACCGTCGCTCCAGCGCAAATCCGGTTTCAAAGTAAAGGTATAAGTGGTTTCCTCTTTAGACAACGAGAAGCTTTCCACTAGGTCGGTCGCCAAGCCCAACTTAGGATCAAATTTCATTAGACCAGAATAAATTAACGCCACCAAATCAGCATCAGTGGGGTTAGCCGGTGCATAAAGGGGGTTAATGAGTCTTGGGTAATTATTAACCCCTTCAATATATTTGCCACCGCTCGTAGGGATTCGCACCAAGTGTTTATTACCCCAATTAATCCCTATTAAAATAATTCCGATCACCCCAAATATCAAACCAACCATCATTAAACCTTTTTCCCGTTTTGATAAGTATTTAGGCAAATATCGCCACTGCTGACGAGACGGGAAAAAATTAAATATTCCCAAGGATTTTTTAGGGAGAGCACTACTTAGATTTTCTTTGACCTTAATCGTATAATAGCCTTAAGCGGATAATGAGTTGATCAATCCTACCACCAAAAAACTAAGCGCCAACAGAATTGTAATTTTATGCAAATTCTTCTCAATTCCTCGGCGAGTGCGGTACACCGCCCCATCTCCTCCAAACGCTAGCCCAGCATTTGTTCCGCGTACCTGAACTAAAATTGCTGCTGTCAATAAAATTGCGATTACTGTTTGCGCGATATTTAGCCACATAGATAAAACCAGTTTACCAGAACAAGAGAAGTAAGTAAAGCGATAGTATTTTCCTGCAAAGGCTAAGTAGAAATGTCATCCCGAATTCAAACCCCATCGCATCACTCGATAACGACTGCGCCTAACAAAAAGAGGCCGCTTCGGGGATATTATTCCCTAGGCCTTATGGAAGGCTAGGTGAATTTAGGTCCATCGTTCATGTTATTATATTGGCACGCTATGTCTTTATTTTTACGGACTGCCAAGCCATTTCCATGGAGGATTATTTTAGCGGGCGTCATTATAGTTTTCATCTCCCTTTTTGCCTATAAAATCCTTTACTATTACAGTCAAATAAAAACCGGTAAAGTAGATTATTCCGCCTTGCAGTTTGAAAGAAGTTTAGCGACCGGTAGTTATTTGGCAAAGCAGGCCGGGATTGGATCCCCCAGCACCTTACAGGATTTAAAAGGCGATCCTAAACTTGGGCCTGATTCCGCCCTTATTAGAATCGTAGAATTCGCGGACTTTGGTTGCCCATTCTCACAAACCGAAAGCCATGTTCTCCGCGCGCTCGCTAAATTGTTCCCCAACGATATTCAAATTATTTATAAAGATTTTCCCTTGCCAGATTTGCATCCCGGTGCTGATTTAGCTTCCTTGGCGGCAGGTTGCGCTAATGATCAGGATAAATTTTGGGAATACCATGATGCTTTGTATGGCCAATCAATAATTTTCGATCAACCATCTCTAATCGTTCTGGCCACAGAGCAGGGGCTAAATGAAAAAGAATTCACTCTCTGTCTGGAGTCAGAAAAATTCCGCACCGATCTTGAGAATGATATCGCCACCGGTCAAGCGCTCGGGGTAGTGGGTACTCCCACTTTCTTTATCAACCAGCAAAAAATAGAAGGCGCCATTCCCTTTAGTATCTTTAAAACCTTAATAGAGGAGTTAATCAATATTGTAAAAATTTGACCAATTTTGCGAGTTGGGATAAACTAGCCCCGATTTAACATCCCTATGAAGAACGCTAATATTACCTATAAGTCACTCCTTCCCGCCGAGCTATCAGCCGGTCAAGTGGTTAGAGTCCATGAGAAGATTCAAGATACCACTGCTAAAGGCGAGCCGCGCGAGCGTGTTCAGATTTTTGAAGGGTTGATCCTTGGCGTCCGTGGAGCCGGGGCTTCTCGGAGTTTTACCATCAGAAAAGATACGGACGGGTTTGGCGTAGAGAAAATCTTTCCGGTTTCTTCACCTAATTTAGCCAAGCTAGAATTGGTCAAGACCTTTATTGTTAGAAGAGCTAAGTTGAGCTACATCAAAGATTTTTCCAGAAAACTGAAGGAGGTAAAAGTTAAAAAGGAAGTACCAGCCAAAAAAGAAGTAGTCAGTAAAAATAGTTAACCGGAAAAATCAATTTATTAACCAGTTCGACTAGGCTGAGGTGGTTTTTGATGGCAACCCCTCCTATCACCTTTGCGATGTCTTACACTTCTCTACAACCTTCTCCACCACCTCGGCAATAGAAAACTCCCCCGTATCCAGATATAAATCAAATTGAGATTCAATCGGTACCGACCCTAACATCTTGCCACCGCTATTTTTAATAATCTTACCGAGCCGTGTCCAATTGCCCTGTTTTCTTTTATTTATAATCCGTTCCACTTCCCCTACATTGGCATATGCTGGTTCGTCGGCACGAGTTTCATTTTGCTTTCGGTCAGTAAAAATCCGCTCAGCCGCCTTACCGGAATCAAGACCCAAATAAATTTTGATGGAGCTGGGGTAAAAATGCCACCCCAATAGGCTATCCAAAACAAAATCACCCTTCTGCTCGCCTAAGGTTTCTTGCCAATAGTCAAAAATCTGATCAATCGCGGGATCAAGATCAGATTTAGCATTTAGCTCGTCTAAATTTAATCCAAGCTCCTTAGCATATTCCGCTCTCCTATCTCCCAAAGAAAAATAGGGAATTCCCAAATGTTTAGCCACTAATTTACCAACCGTTGATTTCCCAGATCCTGGATCACCGGCGATTGTGATGATCATATCGCTTTCAAAGTTAATAGATACGCCTCTAGTTCTTGGGGGAGGGGAGAGGTAAAAGTCTTTTGTTCTCCGCTTGGTAAGGCGAATTCCAGCTTACTGGCGTGTAAAAATAGCCGGTCCAATTTAGCTAACTTCACCCCGCGCTGGACATATACAGTATCACCGGCTACCTGATGCCCTAAGGCAAAGAAATGCGCTCTGATTTGGTGGGTTCGACCGGTTTCAATCCCAACCGAAACCAAAGTTGCCGTAGTAAAGCGTCGCTCAACATCGTAATGTGTAACGGCCGTCAATCCTTCTTGCGAGGTTGGTCGTGCCGCCATCCTCGGTTTGCTCTTAGAGCGAGCAATCGGAAAGTTAATCATTCCATATTCCGGCTCTACTTTGCCTAGCACCAGGGCGGTATAAGTTTTTTTAACCAACCGATCGGCAAATTGTCGTTTCAAAAAATCAAAACTTACTTCAGTTTTTGCGAGCATCATCAAACCAGAGGCGGCTTTGTCTAGCCGATGCACCAATCCTTCTCTACCAATCGGTCCCACCCCACTCACTTCTGGATTACGGGTCAGAAATAAACTTGCCACGCTCATCTCACCGCTCCCAACCTTGGTTTCATGACTAAGTAAGCCCGCCGGTTTATCAATCACCAATAAGTCGGCATCCTCATAGACCACTAACAGGGTAACCGGATCAGTAGGGTGAAGATCCGTCCGAGCCGCCGACTCAAAAGCACTGCCCATCTCGTCGCCAGCATCACCCCACTGTTCCACCACGATCTGATCGCCATCAACTAGCGCTAAATGGGCCGTACTAATCCGGTCATTCACCAAAACTCTGCCAGCTTTAAAAAGTTTTTGGATTTGGGAGCGGCTGACTGCTAAAATACCAGCCACCGCGAGATCGGCTCGTTTTGACTCACCATTATAGGTAATTTGCATAGAAATTGGGACGATTTTGCGAATTATTGTGATGATTTTGCGATATTTTAACCATGTTATAATTCAGTGTCCCATTAGTATGGCGGAAAACCAGATAATTTGCTAGTCTATTCGGGAGCAAGCCAGCTCTTACACGGCTCAGATAGCAATCATTTCTCATTTATTGGGCCATTTGGGCGCGTAGCTCAGCCTGGTTAGAGCGTTGAGCTTATACCTCAATGGTCCCTGGTTCAAATCCAGGCGCGCCCACCAAACTATGTTTTTAGAATCACTTATTTTGCCACTGATCATTGCCGGAGTTGCCTTTTTCTTTTTTCAGCACGGCAGAGCTCATCATGATGACACCATGAAGAACGCCGGCGTGGTGATGTTTTTAGGGGCGCTTGGTTCTTGGTTTATAATTCATCTAGCCCTATCAGTTATCAATCAACTATGAGCACTTTAATTTTTCCAACTATTATTCTTACTTTCGCTTGGTTTTTGATTTATTGGCTTTTTGGGGGAGTACTATTTGCCGTGGTCGCATTAAGTAAATTTGTGAGGGTAAATCCCGCCGTATTCAGTTGTTGGTTCACTCTGCTGTCTATCGCCACTGCTTTTGGCGCCGCCTGGACCGGAATCTTTGTACTTGAACAATCATCCGCCGCTCAAGCTTGTTTTAATTCAATTCAACACTTTGGAGACATCGCCTTGGTGGAATGGTCAAATTGCAATTTAGGTAATCTCCTAATCGCCGGCAGTCTTTGGTTCATTTTCCTATTGGCAGTGGGGATTGGACTAATGTTCGTCGCCAAACTCCCAGAAGCAAAACCGAGAAAATTCTAATAAAGTTTGACCTAACTCCTCTACCCCACTACAATTCCTTAACGGTTTGGGCGATTAGCTCAGTTGGTTAGAGCGTCACATTGACATTGTGAAGGTCAGAAGTTCGAATCTTCTATCGCCCACCAGAATAGAACGAATATAAAAATGGCTTCATTTTTGAGCTTTTGCTAGTTACACAAGGAAAAACTGAATTCATTCGTAACAGCCTAATGGAGGGGGCCATTACCGCCGCTCACAGATGGGGTCGGTGAAGCTATAGAACTGATAATCGCCTTAACGACATCAAAGCACTCGGCATAGTTGTTGTCTAACAAGCGGCGGTAGAGGACTTGGTAAGACTGGAAGTCTGAAACCACTGGGTAGGCCGTCTTCAGGTGAATTAAGTCATTCCGCAAACCAATCAATAGTGTAACAATACACCATTTTTTAGTGTCATCCACGACCCGAACTCCTGCAATCAAGGGAATGATCTTTTTGAATTTATCCTCCAGAGACCAACACCTCTCGATGTCTTTCTTAGAAAAAGTCTTTCCATTATCGGTATAGGTGAACGTAGCTGGGATCATCTGATTCACAAAAGCTTCAAGAGCGCCAACCGCGAAAATACAGAATCTAATTTCTTCCAGAATCAATCGATTTATCTGCTTGATGTCTTGCTGTACTACCACCTCAAGGGGGCTGATAGCGTCGATACTTTGCAATACTAAATGAAGATAGAACTCGATGGGGTTAGGTGCCGGAAACATTGCCTTGGGGAATTTCTTGGAACCGATATCCCTGTGGTTGATTACAAACTGGGAACCTGGCTTATGCCTACCTAGCGGATCATGAACAATCTCACCGTCGACAAGGTTTGATATCTGCAATATGTCCCTTGGTTCTAGGTTAATTTTCCGCGGATTGAATTTTATTGACATGTCCATATTGTTGGTTGGCTGCGCGTCTGGAGTGTACAGATCATCCTGACCCATAAGTTTTTATTCAAGAGCCACTTATCTGAATCTCCTCCAGCCTCTCAACTCGCTCAAATAGCACACCGTCCAGCACTTTGAAGTGTGCACGACCACAGGTGATTTTCATCTCCTCACTCTCTCGAATCTCGCCTTCTTTTTTGGTTTCCGCAACGAAGTACACCCGTTTGTCATTCTCAAAAACAATTGCCCAGTCCGGATTGTAGCCACCAAGTGGGGTTTCGATCTTGAACCATCGAGGGAGCTTGAAGTAAAACTTCACATCCTCGCGTGATTCCAAGTCTTTGGCGAAGGTCGCTTCCACCGCAGAATCCGTAATAACGTGGTCGTAAAGCGTTCTCTGCTGATTCTGAACCTTGATAAGACGGTCAAGATACTCTTCCAGCTCTTCATTCTGGAATCGCTGCATCTCCCAGAAGCCACCAGCGATCTTTTCGTACTTGATGCCGTCTACTGCCATACGAGTGAGCGTCTCGTTGATTTTCATGGTCACCTCGTCAACGACTTGCTGAGGATTAACCAGGATATCTTTCAAATGATCCGATTCCTTGAGAATTTTAAATATCGTCGGTTTGGTCAGCCGAGTTTTCCGCTGAATGTTGTTAATCGCGTCAGGAATGGCCTCCAGTCCAATCTCTTGTTTGATCGTCTGACTACTTACTGAACGAATTTCCGTATTAACACCTTTCTCGTTGATGTTCAGGCGCACGCGAACGTTGCTGATTCTTGGCTTCGAGACGTTGATATTCAAACACGCACGCCAGGCATTTTCGATAAGGTCTCTTGTACTGTACTCAACGTGATACTGCGTGCGCTGTTTGATTCGGCTCCACAAATCTTTAAAGTTCTCATCGAGTTCATATCCCTTCTTCAGCTTCACTATCCGACGTTTTTCTTTGCTCTTGATACGACCAGAAAACGAAACACCGCAGTCCTCCTCAATTTCTGTCTGGAGGGCTTTCGCAAACTGTTCGTAGCTTTCATTGGCAATGACGGTCAGCACATTGATGTTCGAATCGTAAATTCGTTCGCCATCCTGATTCACTGGCAAGCGAAGACCGCGTCCGATTTCTTGGCGCTTCTTCATGACGGATTGTGTTTCACTGAGCGTACAAATCTGGAAGACGTTCGGGTTGTCCCATCCTTCACGAAGCGCGGAGTGACTGAAGATGAAACGTAGTGGCGTATTTACGTCTAACAATTTCTCCTTGTTCTTCATGATTAACTCGTACGCCCGTTCATCGTCTTGTGTTTTTCCACCTTCTCCTCCTTTTGCATCGCTCGAATCCTTCCAGGAGCCAGACTTCTTATCCTGTGCAAAATAACCGTCATGAACGTCGCCACAATCTTGCTCAAGCACGCCTTGGTACTGCGGCTTCTTCTGCATTTCTTTGTATGCCTCTTCAAACCATTGTGCGAATTTTCCTTTACCCCAGCCAGCCTCAACGTATTCTCGGTAATTTGATACGCGGTCAATAAAAAACAGGGAGAGCACCTTCACGCCCTTATCTTTCAGCTTTTTTTCTTTCTCGAAATGATTTTCAACCGTTTTCTTAATCTGATATTTCATGATGTCGTCCTGTAGCTTTTCATCCTTCTGACCGCACGCAAACGTATTTCCGTTGGAGAAGCCCACAGTTTGGTCCGTAACGCTGATGGATTCCAGCACGAATCCGTCCTTGTAAGCCTCACGTTCCCCTGAGAGGTCAAACAGGTCGTCTCCAGGCTTCATCACCACCTCCTTGCGCTGGAGGCCATAATCATCGCTTTTATCAATCTCGATGGTCGCCGTAATATTAGCCTTCTTGCTTTTGATTTCAAGAACGCGAATATATGCGTCGTTGTACGCATCCTCGGAGAAAACAGAGTCGACTTCAATCTTTTTCACCAAACCCAAGTCATATGCCTGTACTGGATCGAGTTTGTAGAGCAGATGATACGGATATTTATGCGTCGCGGAATACCGAAGTGTACAAAGCGGATTTAAATTCGCGATTGCCACCTTGCGCACGTCTGTTTCCATGTTCTGCGGTTCATCAACAATCACCACCGGGCAAACACCCTGAATGTAGCGAACCGGAATGCCATCATCTGAATCCTGGTAAATGATGTTGCTTTCTTTCTTGGTGAACGAGTCGATGTTTATCACGAGCACTTGGAGCGTATCCGTTGTACCAAAATTCCGAAGTTGACCCCTTTTCTTGGAATCGTAAATGTAAAAATCCATCTTCGGATTATCAAACAGCAACGCGAAATGTTCCTTCGTTACTTCAAGGTTTTTCATCACACCCTCCTTGATCGCGATACTCGGCACGACAATTACGAACTTCTTGAACCCGTACTTCTTATTGAGTTCGTGTATGGTTCGCAAATAGACGTATGTCTTTCCCGTACCCGTTTCCATTTCAGTAGAGAAGTTCATTCCATCCTTGAACTCGCTATCGCTGAGGGGGAGTTTGTTTTGTTCCTGGATGGTTTGAATGTTTTTCAGGATTGTTTCCTGCTCCAACACGAGATTGTTACCAACCAAAATCTCACTTCCAATTTGAAGTCTGTCCGCCGGTATAGCAACCATCATCTCAAAATCACCACTCTCCAACGGCTGGCCCTCAAAAATATCGACCACCGATTTTACGGCATCGATTTGGTACTGCTGATTTGCTTCGAATTTTAATTTCATACTTGATCGTCCTTATCCTGAATATACGACTGTAAATTCTTCAGGTCGCTCGAAATTTTGTCTAAAAACGCTTGGAGCAGCTCATGTCTCACCACATCGACAAGGAAGAATTCTGATATGGCCGTTCCTTTCTTAGGGTGACTGTAAGAGTAATTCATTGCGAGTAGAAAATTCTCTTTAATCTGCTCGATTCGATCGTCGTTCACTTTATATACAGCGTTTGAAATATCTCGATAAACAACAACAGGCAAGTAGTGCCGAACGTTGTAGCCCGTAGTATTTACGCTTCCATAACCTTCTGCTCGAAAATAAATCAACGAGTGAAGCGCCTGAGTAAGCGCCTTAAAAACAGAACCGTTCTCACGGTCTTTACCACCATTGTCAGCGCTCTCGAACAAGAAGGCGGTGTCGGGGTTTTCAAAATAATGGAGGTTTTTCAACTGATCCCAATTTTTTGGATCGTCTGAAAAATGCCTTTGTACAAAATCTGATAGCTCTTTTTCATACTTAGCAGAATCCTTGAACCAAAAAACAGCATTGTTATTCATTGGATCACCATTCCTTATATCCTTACATTCGATAATAAGATTGTAAGTCGCGGAACCGATTCGTCTACCATAGAGCACATCGACAGTCTTCGTAGCAAGCAAATCAATCTCTCGGCTCTTTCCCGTAAAAGAATCAAGATAGTACGGACTGATCGTGACAACCCAGCCCTGAGACTCCAAGAAGCTCGAAGTCTCGATTAAAAATCCACTGTCGGATTTATTAATCGTTCTTGTAATTTCTTCTGGGATAGCCATACTTAAATCACGCGTACCTCATCAACTCCCGCACCTTCAGCTTGGAGGAGTAGATTCGTCTTGAGTTGATCGTCATTCCCAAAAGACTTGTCGAGGACGATAATCTTCTTTGGTTTCTCGGTGAGGATTCCTGTAAACAACTCCTTGCTCAACTTGTCAGCAAGACAAATCACCAAAGAGCCGTCATTTACTCTAAAATACTTTTCTCCCCCGGCAGTCTTTTCTTCGATTGCAACATTTAGCTCTTTGCCACTCTTCAGAATCAACTCGTACATCATCGCCTCTTTCGTGGCACCGGGTTGGACGTTATCGAACATCTCAATCATCTGTTGCTCCAATTGTTCGACGCTCGTCACGTGGGTATTCCAAATCTTGAAATTGCTCTCATCAATCTTGAATAGCTTAAATCCTACATCAAAAGTTTTTTCTGGATTTTCTTCCTTAATCTTTTTGCCCGCACGTCGAATACGTTCTTTTGCGATATCCGCAATCGTAACAAATCCAGCCTTTGCGGCTTCAGTCTCTGGCTTACATTTTTCTGGCAGCTGAATACAGATCCATTTTCTGTGGCCGCCGTCCTCAGCGTTGAGTTGCATCACGGCATGAGCAGTCGTTCCGGAACCAGCGAAAAAATCTATCACGATACCATCTTTATCATCGCCAATTTGAGTAAGTTTTTTTATCAACGTAACTGGCTTTGGTCTAGCCGTTATGCCTAAACCTTCGATATTAAGTAGTTCGTCGAGCTCCTTGGATCCAATTGTTGTGGTGCAAAGTTTATCCTCAATTAACGAGGACGTGGTGACTTCTCGTTTTTCTTCAGTAAAAATTTTGACTGCTGGTACAGCATCTTTATTCTTACCCCAATAAATTCTCTTATCCTCATCGAGTCTAAGGAAATCATCCTTACTAATCTCAAATTGCCTTGTAAATTCTTTTCCGACAGGAGATATTACTGTGTAGTAAAATTTATGCAGTGGATTTGATGCCTCATCTTTTCTTGAAATGCTTCCGGCCTTATAACTTCCTCTTGGATCAGAATCTGGATTTCCGTATTGATTCTGCCAGTTAGGTATCTCAAAAGATTTGTTCAAATCTTTAATAGATTTATGGCAAACTAATACATACTCATGATCATTTCTGAATGTGGTCGTGTTTTTCATTTTTCCATCACGACCAATTCCGCTTTTTCTCCAAATCATTTCTTCTACATTCTCCTCTCCAAAAATCTCATTCACGACTGTTCGTAAATTGTATACTTCATTATCATCTATACTAATAAACATCACTCCATCCTGTCGAAGGAGATTCTTCGCCAAAAACAAACGCGGATACATCATGTTGAGCCAATCCGAATGGAAGTGTCCGCTATCTTTCGTGTTCTGCGTGTATAACCCGGCATTCACGACGTTGCCTTCTTTATCAATCGCTCCAACCTCTTCGAGATACTCCCGCTTGTTTCGGGAAAACTTGTCGTTGTAAATAAAATCGTTTCCCGTGTTGTAGGGAGGGTCGATGTAAATCATTTTTACCTTGCCGTAGTAGCTCTTCTGAAGAACCCTCAAAACTTCTAGGTTATCGCCTTCGATAAAAAGATTCTCGGTACTGTCGAAGTTTACCGACTCATCACGGACAGGCTTGAGGGTGTTCGTTGTGGTCTCCTGAATTGTTCGGAAACAATCCATCTTGCCAGCCCAGTTCAAACCATAACGCTCTGCATCAGCTAAAACTTCCTCGCCCAAAGTGGCGCGGAGTTGCTTTACGTCGATCTTGTTTTCACTAAAGACCTCGGGGGCGTGTTGTCTCAGCAACGCAAGAAGGGCTTCTTGTTGGTTCGTGGAATCTCCATCCAATTTCGATGTTTTCATAGAATTTCAATATTCAGCCTAGACAGCTATTGTTAAGAATTATGCCTTATTTTTCCCCATAACGAAAGGGCTTAGATTCCAATTCAAAGCAGTAAGCAATCTCCTATAACAAAAAGAGGATAAAATGGAAAATTCTTTCCCAAATCCCTCCTTATTTGTTTTGGAAGTAGGTGCGAGTTTGGTACATTGGTACATATAGAGAAACCATTTACTAAATCATCCCCAGTGCCAAACGGATCGCCTCTTCTTTGGAAGAAATCAAGCCACACCGCTGGGCGTCAAAGACTTTTTGTAAAATAAATCTTACATGTGATCCCGGGAGAAATCCCACGCTCATCAAATCCCGCCCTTTAATCAACCGTTCTTGATTCATATCTGATTCAACCGAATCACACTGAGTGATCGCCTCATGCAACCGTTCCAGTCGTTCAAGTCGCTTATGGTCAAACGACATCACTTGATGCTGGGCCTTTAAAAGGCGGCCCAAATCAACACTATGTTCATGTTGCGCCAGCTGTCCATACGACGGTTCACCTAAATGAGCCGGAAGGTGAAGCAGATGATAACCGTGATGAGTGAGCCATTCCGCTTTTGAGTGATTTAAACTCCGACTATGAAATAGATGCAGTTTGGCGATCAATTTTTTTAAGGTCGGTACCGCCAAATTTTCTAAAGGTAACAACAGCGCGCTCAAAGCTAGCTCCGCCATTTGCACCGGCAGTTTTATGAGCGATTCTAAACCCTCGGCTAGTCCATGTTCATGTTTAGCGGAGTGAGTCTGTTCTAGTAAACCAAGCTCCGGGGTCAGAGTTTTGCTAGCTAAACTATCCTGCCACCAATTCATCCCTTCCTTGCCAGTCGCCAAAACTTGAGCAAATCCCTCGCCCACCATCCTCCGTGGATACCTATATTCGCCAAAACCATCGGCACCAGCACTCACCGCTTGTAATGCTTCCCAAGAATCATCCCAGCTATCTCTAATCTTCACAGACGGTGAGAGGCCATATTGACCCGCCAATTTGAGTCCGCGTAGATTGAGCGCGGGGTTGGTGTTTATTAGTTGATCAAATTTACCCACCGGTCGCAATCTTTGCTGGGCTAGATCGGCCAGTCCTCCAAACGGGTCAACTATTTGATGGCGGTTAATTGAGTAGATGATTGCATCTAAACTAAACGGTTGAGCGTGACAATAATCAAAAACAGCTTGACGATGATTGTGATGGCGATAATTATTTGGATTAAGTGTCACAAACTCAATTGTTTGACCATGCCCTTGCGCCTGCAAATACTTATCCAATCGTTCCGACGCCAAGCCTGACACTCCAAATTGCAACCGTGCCGGCTGTTTGCCTTGTACTGCTTGTGCCACTCCCTCGCCAAGCAGGCTCACTTGCGCCTGAGGGAAGTGGGACAACAATTGAAAAGCCAAACCACTTCTCTTATCTTGTGCTAAAACAGCACCCACGCGGGTGGAGGGGGAGATATGGCTGGAATAAAATAAGGGGCTCATGCCCCTATTTTATCACGATCGTGAGGATACTATGAAGAGAATCCGCGTACCCCTTCCCGTAAAGTTTTTTTCAAATGATCCATTACTACTTTTTCCGCTCCTTGCAGGTTCTCTTCCGGTACAAGCAAGGTGGCTTTCTGTCGGCTACCGGCCGCCTTAAATGGTGCCCCCAGCGCCAGGGCATCAAACGGACGTTCGGCATGGATATGAATGCTAATCAAATCCAGTCCTCGTTCTTCAAAAATCACCACCACCTGCGCCTCCGGAGAATTACGCAGAAGCTCTTGAACAATATCCTGCAACGCCTCTTCATTGGCGCCGGTTTGCAAAAAGTCTTGCCGGGTTAGCATGGTCCAAACTAACCGCAACTCCGGTTCACTTCTAAGATTTCCCAATGCCTTACCCCATAGTTTTAAAGTCTCTACCGATTTGGTGCGATACAATTTTTGATTAATTTCTTCTCGTTTAGCGCCGGCGGCCATTAATTTAGCTACTAGATTCAAGGTCTTAGTGGTTACCCGCTCGTCCTTAAAACTATTGGTTTGAGAAATAATCCCAGTCAGTAGGGCGGTGGCCACGGCCGGCGTTAACATTTCTTCTCCCAGTGCCGGCAGGGCATAGGCCACCGTTTCACAGAGTGAAGTAGCCGTTTGGTCCACCAAATTAATTTGACCAAATTCTTCACTCATCATGCCAAAGTCAAGATTAATAATCGCCGTTGCATAGAAAAAATCCTGATACCGCTGAAAAATCATGCCCGCTCCCGAGAGCGATCCCAGTCCTAGCGCCAAGATTAGGTCGTACCGATAGGCGGTGCTTAAAATTTTAATATCATCCGTGGTCCAGAACCCTTGTTTTGGGAGAAGGTGAATATTAATTACCTCGCCTTCAACACTATAAGAAAGTTCCTCCACTTTCGCTTTTTTTGTATTCACCTGCACCGTGAGCGAACGCAAATTAGTTAGATCGCTCTTGATCTCCGGAGGAGAAAGAAAAGCTAGCTGACTAGGAGCATTACCACCAGTACTCACCACCGTTAAATTCTTTTGCAATAGCTTGGCCACTTCATTGATAGCGATCATGGCGGCGTATCCGTCCACCGTAGGCTCAGCCGAAAGTATTAACAGCGGCCGTTCGGCTTTAAGTATGGCCTTGGCTAGTTGTTCATGGGGGGAGATCATGCGGGTGGGGGGAGAAGAAAAATAAGGGGGTAGAGTAGCTTGGATTGCATCAAGGCGTCAAGGCGATCACTTACATTCCATTTCAAACCAGTAATTCCTTTTTTAACACCTGATTTGGAGTTTGATAGTTGAGTGGTTTGCTTGGCCAATTATTAAAACGGGGGATCATTACTGCTTTGAATTGGCATGTGAGCCAGGAGATTGACAAAATGAGCTAAAAGAGGTAGTATCATCCCTCACCACAAGGTGGGGTGATTTGAACTGTTCAACAATCCAATAGGGAGGTGAATCATGTCCACGGAAACTGGCATGAACGATCGTCAGAAGCTCGAGGCATTGAAGCGTCTCTCCGCCCTCACGGGTTCGGCAATGGGGCACATTCTCACCAACGAACGCTCCTTGAGCGACGTGACGGTGCTCCTCGAGGTCATGCAGGCCTTCAAGGAGGGAAAATTCGCCGCTTTCATTCAGGCATCCAAGAGCTCGCCGGTCAAGGACGTCATGGCGGTATTCGATCTTGAGGTGTGTGATGTACCCTTCTCCCGCAAAGATCGGTCCTACCTTGCCTATCGGCGCATCCGCTACGTGGGCGAGCTCTACTACGTGTACTTTAATCCCCGGGGAGCTCATGGCCGCGAGACCAGTGAACGGAGGATGATGAAGGTGCTGGCAGACCGATTCGGTCTCCATTCCCACATCGACCCGATCGGGTTGGGGTGGCAGCCGTCGTACTGGAGCGATCCGACTTTCTTGGCCGAGATCAACACGCTCATCCTTGAGCGTCATCCCACGCCGGCGGCGCCGGATTGGGAGGTGGAGATCCCGAACATGGGTCGTCGACTGCGCTCGCCCCACGAGCAGTGTGCCTACCGCGGGCTCGCCCGTCGCTTGCACCAGGACGACATCCACTACGTCGGCGAAGTCTTCAAGTGCGGTCGTCTCCAACACTGCCCCGAAGGCATGCGCTCAACGGGTGACTTCGAGAGGATCAAGGCCATTCTTCATGAGGTCGGCTCGCGTCTGTGGGCCGGTGCTCTTCTGCCTCGCAACTGGTCGCCTCCCAAGTGGCACGGTGAGCTCTGGGAAATCGAGATCGCCGCAATCGCTCGCGAGGTGAACGAGATCGAGACGATGCAGATGAGGCGCGATCACCAGGTGCGGGAAGAGATCTCGCATCCTAGTATCGGGGCGGGGAAGACTCTTTTTGACATCGAAGTCCTCAGCCGCAGTATCTATGCATGCGAACTCAGGGTGAGAACGGAAACCTGCTTGGATTCCGCGGGTATTAAGACCGTTGACCAGCTCGTCTTCAAAACGGAACGCGATTTGCTCACCATCAGGAACTTTGGACGCGATTCCTTGAACGATGTCAAGACTATGCTGTCGTTTTTCGAGCTGCGTCTCGGGATGACCGAGGCGGACTTTGATACGACCACCAAGGACACATAGACGCGCGCGCCGCTCACCACGGCGCACTTGTCACTCTCTTGCCCCGTGCAAGACGACCAGCCCCCTCTACTGGGAGGGCTAATCGTCTCAGCACGGGGTTTGTTTTTTAATATTTTACCAAAATACTTTTGGCATAGGTGAGAACTTGATTTGCTAGTTAACTTCTTCCATGTTAACATAATGTCGCCTTGAATTTTCGCAGGGTAGAGCAGCCAGGCAGCTCGCCGGGCTCATAACCCGGAGGTCGTAGGTTCAAATCCTACCCCTGCAACCAAAAAATCCTCATCTAAAGATGGGGATTTTTTATTGTGGTGAAATAACAATTCCCCCACCTAGCAGAGCTAGTGGGGGATCACTGGTCGGGACGACGATGACTATCAAGAACTGGTACGCCCAATTGATCATTGAGCCGGTAATATTCCAAGCGGGCCAATCGGGACAACTCGGCTATATCTAGTGTTGGTTGAAGCCGTTTCACAAGATTAGCGAGGTTCTGCCGGATCGCTTCTCTGGTGATACCAAGCTCTTTAGCCAGTTCAACATTAGACTTGATCAACAGCGACCGAGGCGGATTGCTCCGGAAGCGAGCAATGAGTAAACTCATTGTTCTGCTGTTCCTCATATCCGGCCGATAATCATTCAACTGTTGCAGTAATTCCAAGTACCGCTGGTGGTTGGCTACTTGATCTCCAGAATACACTGGGTCAGACCAATTCTCGCCGAGGTGGTTGGTATTGATCTCCAATTCCCAGTGATCTGAACGACCGTTCTCGGAATTATTTTCCGGCAGAATGCTGACCGGATGGATGTGAACGAGCTGTAAGTCTTCCAGTAATTTAGCGATGCTTGCCGGTGTTCCGTCAAAACCGCGCTGGAAGAGAGACTGTGCCAGTTCAATCCGATTGGGGTAGTTACCGGTGCGGAGATATATTTCTTTCGCCACCCATTCAACTGCGCTTCTTTTTTCAGCCAGATTTCTTGGCAAAGAGATCCCAAAACGCAGGCGATTGCTGTCAGTTTTAGGAAGTTTAGCTCTTAACCATAAAAAGAAAAAGGTGGAAACGGCGCCTCTTTCCTCATCATACCTAGGAAGCATCTCCAGCATAATCAACTGGGCATCCTGGATTAAATCTTCTCGGTCAGATTCGTTACGAGGCCAAGCAAATTGAGAGACGGCTTTATTGATCAATCCGCGATTGAACAATAAAAAAGTTTCAATGTCATGATTGGCCGTAGGATCTGACGCTTTGCTGGATCTGATCAATCGGATCAGATCAACATTCACACGGTCTCTGGGGGACAAACACCAAGCGGGGTAGCCTTGAGTTTTGGTCATTTTTGCTCCACTTTAAGATTACTGCTATCTCTAAAGAAATGCAAATCAGATTATAATCATAGACAAATCTCGGAACTTCATTTAAACTTGGGGTAATATGCCAGATTTGCCAAAAGCGTATCAGCCCCAATTGGTTGAAGATAAAATCTATCAAAAATGGCTGAAGAGTGGCTATTTTAATCCGGACAATTTGCCAGCCAACTCCGCCTCACCTCGCACCGAACCATTTACGATTGTTCTCCCCCCACCCAATGTAACTGGCACCCTTCACATTGGTCACGCCACCATGCTTGCCATCCAGGACGCAATGATTCGGTTTGCCCGTCTAATGGGTAAAAAGGCACTTTGGCTCCCCGGTACCGACCACGCCGCCATTGCCACCCAATCCAAAGTAGAAAAAATCATCAAAGAGGAAACAAAATCAGGGGAGAAGCCCAAGACCCGCCATGATCTTGGTCGCGAGGCTTTTCTCGCCCGTGTTCACCAGTATGCGCAGGAAAGTCATGACACTATCATTAACCAATGCAAAAAAATCGGCTCTTCTCTTGATTGGTCGCGGGAGGCTTACACACTAGACGCCACTCGCACCATCGCCGTCAACACCGCTTTCAAGCGCTTTTATGAGGACGGCCTTATTTACCGTGGTGACAGAATCGTAAATTGGGACCCAATCGGTCAAACCACTATTTCTGATGACGAGATTATTTATAAGGAAACCACCACCAAACTCTACACTTTTAAGTACGGTCCAGAGTTTCCAATCGCCATCTCCACCACCAGACCAGAAACCAAGGTGGGTGATACCGCTGTCGCCGTTCATCCCGATGATCAACGGTATCAAAAATTGATCGGTCAGAAATTCTCCCTCACCTTTGCTGGTGCCCCTCTGACAATCACTATCATAGGCGAAGATTCCGTTGATCCCAATTATGGCACCGGTGCCCTTGGTGTTACTCCTGCTCATAGCTCGATTGATTTTGAGATCGCCTCTCGTCATCAACTCCCCATCATCAGAGTGATCGGTGAAGATGCCAAAATGTTGCCCACCAACGGTGGGCTTGTGAGCGGTTTGCCGGTACTTGAGGCTCGCGCGAAAATCGTTGACTGGTTGCGTACTTCTGGACTGCTTGAAGACGAACAAGAAATTGCCCATAATCTCCCCACTGCCGAGAGAACTGGCGCGACGGTTGAATCACTCCCCAAACTCCAGTGGTTTATCGCTGTAAACAAGTCATTTCTAAAAAACGGAAGAACAGTAACGCTCAAATCATTAATGCAAGAGGCGGTTCGGTCAAAATCAATCCAAATTATTCCCGATCGTTTTGTGGCCACCTATTTTACCTGGATTGATAACCTCCGTGATTGGTGCATTAGCCGACAGATTTGGTTTGGGCATCGGGTGCCAGTTTGGTATCGGGCCCAAGAAATTGTGGTCGGCATCGCCCCAACTGGCGACGGTTGGGTGCAAGATGAAGACACGCTAGACACCTGGTTCTCCTCCGGTCTCTGGACTTTTTCTACCCTTGGTTGGCCGGATTTAAATTCTCCCGATCTTAAAACCTATCACCCCACCTCCGTGCTTGAAACCGGTTACGATATTCTGTTCTTTTGGGTGGCGCGCATGATTTTAATGTCCACCTATTTGTTTGACCAGATCCCTTTCAAGACCGTTTATCTTCACGGCTTGGTAAAAGATGATCAAGGTCGCAAAATGTCCAAATCGCTTGGCAACATCATTGATCCTCTAGATATGATCGCCCAATATGGCGCCGATGCCACCCGACTTTCGCTTGTAATTGGCGGCACTCCCGGCAACGACACTCGGCTCTCTGCCGAAAAAATCGCCGGGTATAGGAATTTCACCAACAAACTTTGGAACATCGCTCGGTTTGTGCTAACGACTGTTGATGGATCAATGGTCGGTGAAGCGGTCGGCGATTCCATGGTCAGTAAAATTAAATCGATCAATTCTGTTACCCCTATAACTTTGGCCGACCAGTGGATTCTCTCTCGTTTTGCCACCGTGGTAGAAAAAGTTACCGTTCATAATCATGTCCTTGAACTATCAGCGGCGGGCGAGCTTCTGCGAGATTTCACTTGGGGAGAATTTGCCGATTGGTATTTGGAAATAGCCAAAATTGAAAAAGATAAAGATGAGATTTTGCTATTTATTCTGGAGCGACTACTTATTCTCTGGCATCCGCTCATGCCATTTGTAACGGAGACACTTTATGAATCTTGGGGGAGGGGATTGATTATGGTCGCCAATTGGCCCGTCGCCGATAAACCCCGGTATCAGAATCTAGACGCCGAAGGATCATTCGCCGAACTTCAAGAATTGGTCGTGGGTATCAGAAATCTCCGATCAGAATCAAAAATCCCGCCCAAGGAGGTGATTGATTTAACTTTGGTTGGCGCAAACATAATTTCTGACACTGACCTCAATTTGATCGCTCAACTCACCAAAACCACCATTTTACAAAGCGCTAGTAATAATAGTCCCACCACCCCAGTTAGTCAGGTCAGTTCCACCAGCTCAGATGGTTCCACCAGCTCAGATGGTTCAACCAGCTCGGCTACAGCCGTGATTGGCGAGCGAACGATTTCAATCGTTTTGCCAGAGCAGGCTGATCCCACCATTCAACGCGCTCGCCTTAGAGCCGAGATCACCACCGCCGAGCGCTATCACTCCACTCTCACTTCAAAGCTCACCAATGCTGACTTCACTTCCCGCGCTCCCGTTGCAGTGGTAGTAATAGAGCAAGAAAAACTCGCCGCCATTGAAGCTAAACTAATCACCCTTCGCCGAGAATTAAAAAATGTGGGAGAATACTAGGGAACAAATTTATTAAGGGAACCAATTTATTAAGTGTGGCTAATTATTTTATGTCCAACCCTGTTCTTCCTACCAACCAAAAAATACTCACAGAACATCTTCTTCGTCATAATGTCGCTCAGATTTATCCCACCACTCATGCCCTTGGCGTGGCCTTAGCATCTGGTCGCAAACTTAGGGTTTACGCCGGTTTTGATCCCACTTCTCCCCACCTCCATATCGGCCACGCTTTACTTTTAGAAAAGTTGCGTCAGTTTCAGGAGCTTGGGTTTGAAGTGATTATGGTAATCGGCTCGTTCACGGCCATGATTGGGGACCCTACGGATAAAACGGCCACTCGGTCTGTGCTCACAGCTGAGCAGGTCAAAGCTAACGCCGCTACTTATCCCGCTCAGGCTGGTAAGATCATCGCTTTTGATGGCCCAAACCCCGCTCGGCTGGAATTTAACGATCGCTGGCTTTCCCCTCTCACGCTAGCAGAAATTATCACCCTGTCCTCAAACTTCACCGTTCAACAAATGTTGGAGCGGGACATGTTTGAGAGCCGGATAGAAGCGGGCAAACCGATCGGTCTCCATGAATTTTTATACCCGCTGATGCAGGGGTTTGATTCGGTGGCGCTTGATGTAGATGTAGAAATCGGTGGTACCGATCAGACTTTTAATATGCTCGCGGGTAGGACTTTGATGAAAGCCGGCGTATTAGGTCACCCCGCCAAAGAAAAATTCGTAATCACCACCTCACTTCTCACTAATGATGCCGGCAAGAAAATGAGTAAATCAGAAGGGGGAATGATCTGTTTAGATGACTCCCCTGAGGAGATGTTTGGCAAAGTAATGGCCCTTTCTGATGATTTGATTTTGCCCTATCAAGAACTAGTGCTCGGATTATCGATGGCTCAGTTGGTGGACCTAAAATCAAGATTAACTGCCGGCGAGAATCCCCGTCAACTCAAAGTGGAGCTAGCTCAAGGGCTAGTAGCCAAATTTCACTCCCCCGGAGATGCTAAAACCGCCGCTCTCGCCTTTGACGCCCGTTTTAGAGATCATCAAATCCCCGCTAATGTTCCCATCATCGCTTTCAGACCAGCCCTAACCATTCAAGACTGCCTTTTGGAAAGTGGACTAGCTTCATCTAAAACTCAATGCCGGCAACTAGTAGTCCAGGGCGGTATTAAACTAAATCAAACCGCCGTCACCGATCTTCTTACACTAGTCTCTCCAGGCGATCTGATTGCCAAGGGAAAACTAGGTTTGCTAAAAATCATGTAACCAGACCGTTGCAACGCTTATGTACACCCAATTTAAAGCCAAACAAGAATGCTATCGTCTTCTCAAAAAAGCTCTTGGCAAAACCTATCCGTTAAGTTTAGATCAGCTCATTTCTCCCCCCAAACCAGAGTTTGGTGACCTATCTTTTCCCTGTTTTGAGTTGGCCAAGGGACTTGGTAGGAATCCGGCAGAAATCGCCACAGAGTTAGCGGCCAAATGCGGACGGGGCGGGTTGGTGGCTTCCACCAAAGCAATCGGTCCCTATTTAAATTTTATTTATGACAATCAAACTTTAACGGAGCAAGTGCTAGCAGAAGTACGGCGTCAGAAAGCGCGTTATGGTAAACAAAATACCGGAGCCGGCAAGCGGGTGCTGATTGAGTACGCCAATTTAAATACCCATAAAGAGGTTCATTTAGGGCATTTAAGAAATCTCTCCTACGGGTTGGCGATGACCAATATTTTAGCCATTAACGGTTATCAGGTTATTCCTGTTTCATACATTAATGATCTTGGTGCTAATGTTGCCAAATGCCTTTGGTCAATCCAAAAGTTTTATCCCGATTTCATTCCCGCTCCCACCGAACGTCTTAATTTTCTTGGCCGTGCCTACACGGAAGCCACGCAATTGTTAAAAGCAGATCCAACTTTGCAACCGGAGGTAAGTGCCATCCAGAAAGCGTTGGAAGATGGTACTGGTCCTTGGTGGGAATTGTGGAAAACTACTTGGCTGTGGTCGGTGGACAATCTTCAGGAAGTATTTGCTGATTTTGGCTTAACCCTTGATAAGGTCTATTTTGAGCATGAGCTAATTGCTAGTGCTCAGACAATTGTGAGCCGGATGCTAACCGAGGGGATTGCCGTAAAAAGTGAAGGGGCGGTGATTGTGGATCTTACGGCAGAATCGGCCGGGATTAATCTCCTTAGAAAAACCGACAACACCCTCTTATATAACGCCAAAGATCTGGCGCTGGCTTATCAAAAGCAAGAAGACTATCATCCCGACCGTTCTTTTTATGTGGTAGATAATCGTCAATCCCTGGCTCTCACTCAATTATTTCTCACTTTACGCCATCTAGGCTTCAACCAAGACTTGGTGCACCTGGGCTATGATTTTGTAACTCTCCCCGAGGGAGCGATGAGTTCTCGGTTGGGCACGATTGTAAGATGGACCGATCTGGAGACGGAGTTACTCTCTGACATCAAAGCTAAGGTTGCCGCTCATCATCCGGAATGGTCCCCCAAAAAAATCGTGACTACCGCCAAAAAACTCACCTTGGCTAGTATTAAATTTTTCATGCTCCGGCAAACCCAAGCCAAGCCGATCGTTTTTGATCTCTCCGAGGCCACTGCATATGAAGGTTTTAGCGGGCCCTATGTGATGTATGCTTTGGTTAGAATTAGTTCCATTCTCACCAAATCAACCCTCGCCCCAGAATCTAACCCCAATCTCTTAGTGCATCCCTTAGAACACTCCTTAATCAGAACAATCGCTCAATTCCCAGATCTAGTGGCCGCCAGCGCTCTCAAGGCTGATCCTTCGCTCTTGGCTCATTTTGCCTTCACTCTCGCTCAGCAGTTTGGCAGATATTATGAAGAAGTCCCCATAATTGGTGATTCAAACCCCACTTTAGAGGGCGCCAGGCTTGATCTCTTAAGGGCTATTCACATCACTCTCACAAATGCGTTACAATGCTTAGGGATTGAGACTATTAAACAAATGTAAAATATGGCAAAGGGATCTGGTGCCGATACGATCATCGCCAAGGGAGTAGAAATGAATGGTGAGTTGAGAGTGGACGGAAATATTTTTATTGACGGCGATGTTAAAGGAACGGTGATTAGTCAAGGTGATTTGAATATCGGCTCAGAAGCAAAGATTGAGGCCAATCTTCAAGCTAAGAATGCCATTGTGGCTGGTGTCTTACGGGGAACTGTGGAGATTGCGGAGAAATTAGAGATCTTGGAAACGGCGGAGATCACCGGAGATATTACTGCTGGAGTTTTATCTGTCGCTGGTGGGGCCACTATCAATGGCACTATTAGAATGGGAGTCGGGATCAGCGAATAATTTTAAGGGGATGAGTAAATAATCTTTAGGTAGTCGCTAAATTGTGTACTCATATCTATACGACGAATTTTTAGAGGACAAGCGGTATGAGCGGGAAGTGGGTGTCATCGAGACCAGGCTTACCGACCTTGGGATCATGGGGAAGGTCACGAGATTGGCCTTGTTTAGAGATCCGGTGGCCGTGGTAAAAAATGAGATCGCTGACGGCGCCCGCACCGTGGTGGCAGTGGGGGATGATGGAACCTTAAGGCGGGTTTTAGAGGCGGTTCTCCCAAATTGTCGGCAATCGGGGGAGAGTCAGGTGGTGGTTGGGTTTATTCCCGTGGTGAAAGGGGGAGTTCTCGGGCCATTGTTGGGGATTGATGCCGGTTCAAGCGCCTGTGATACATTATCGGCGCGATTGGTACAAGAGATTGACTTAGGTGAGGTAAATGGTCGACCATATTTACATGCCGCCGCCGGTACATTCCATTCTCCCAAATTATCTTTGCAACAATCAGAAATGATCTGGTCCGGTTGGGCTGATTTTCAAATTATTAATTTAGCATTGTCAGTGGGGAAGTTTGAAATTGATCCTACTGATGGCGCCTTGGACTTTTTTGCTTCCCAGCTAAAACGCCGCTGGTTTAGAAAAGAAGAATATTTAACCCACCTTCGCGCCGGGAGCTTTTTATTAACTTCAGATAAAAAAATGACGGTCATTTTGGATTCAGAAGAATCCCTCACCGCCGATCAATTAATTTTTCAAGTACTCCCCGGCCGGCTTAGGCTGGTGACCGGCAAAGATCGAAGATTTTAGGGGCTTAGGTCAGGTCTATGTTCGATGCTTATATTATGACCCTTGCGATTTAAATAAATCGCGAGCCCAAAAATCAACACTGAACATGCCGCCGAGATTAAGCACCATTGGCACCACTGTTTCAATAAAAACGCTTGCACAAAAACTAGCCAAGCCGAGACGCCCACGCCAATCACTGCAAACCAGGCCATAAATCTCAACAACCCCGTTGATCCTCCCAGAAAACTCGCAAACCAACCTAACACTGCTAATCCATAATACATCGTGCCAAACAAGGCGGTCGGCACTCCAAAAATGTAGGCGTAAACTGAGGTTGTCACCGCTTCACACCCTTCAGTTATTCCACAAATAATCGGTACTCCAAAATAATGGGTAGTAGTTAAATAGGCGGAATCTATGAATCCAATCAGAGCTAGTCCACTGGCAACTAACATTAAAACTTTATCCTTTTCCATAATGTTGATCTAGTGATTTAACCCCCGCTCCCAAAATAATTATCCCAATCAAAGCCACTGCCAGTGGCAAGTGGAATGATAAAATCTCTTTAAAATAAATCGTCCCCAATGCCAGCCCCAATAATCCCACCGTGGCCGTGCCCCTGGTTTTAAGTCCAATAATAAGCAAAACCCCAAGAATTACTTCTAAAAATCCCGCTCCCACAATCCAGATCCCAGCATCATATGGCGGGTAGCGCGTTAATCCCGACCCCACCACAACATTCATCGCCATCGGCAAATTCAACAATTTATCCACCAGTCCCATATAAAGTAAACTCAACCCCGCTCCCATTCTTAACGCTAACG
>CALRGN010000004.1 GCA_943357745.1 Candidatus Uhrbacteria bacterium | reverse complement strand
ATGATGCTTGATGCCGTGGTTGATTACCTTCCTTCTCCGCTAGATAGACCGCCGGTTCAAGGTTTCAATCCCGCCAATCCAGAAATCGTGCTTACGAGTGAGCCAAAAGATGACGCCCCCTTTGCCGCCTTAGCGTTTAAAATTGCGAGTGATCCCTTTGTAGGTAAACTTGCTTTCTTTAGGGTTTATTCTGGCTTCCTCAAGGCAGGAACCTATGTACTCAATGCCACCACCGGTGAAAAGGAGCGCATCTCCAGAATCGTCCGCTTGCATGCTAATTCAAGAGAAGAGGTGGACCAAGTTTTCGCAGGTGAGATTGCCGCCGCCGTGGGATTAAAAGGTACCGCCACCGGTAACACTTTGTGTGATCCGGAACATCCAATTGTTCTGGAAGAAATTAAATTTGCCCAGCCAGTTATCTCTCAAGCGATTGAACCTAAAACCAAAGCTGATCAAGAAAAGATGGGCGTAGCCTTGAGTAAACTCATGGAAGAGGATCCTACTTTCAAGGTGCATACGGATACTGAAACTAATCAAACCATCATCGCCGGAATGGGAGAACTGCATTTAGAAATTATGGTTGATCGGATGAAGCGGGAATACGGAGTAGAAGTAACGGTTGGTAAGCCACAAGTTTCTTACCGAGAAGCAATCAGAGGTATGGCCGAGGGGGAGGGAAGATACATCAAACAGTCCGGTGGTCGTGGTCAGTACGGTCATTGTTGGTTGAGAGTTGAGATGAATGAAGATCCAGAAAATACTGGCTATCAATTCTTTGATGAAATTAAAGGCGGCTCAATTCCTAGAGAATACATTACCCCAATCAACAAGGGCGCTCGAGAAGCCTGTGATCGTGGTGTCTTGGCTGGTTACCCAATCATCAATGCTAAAGTCACCGTGTATGACGGTTCCTACCATGATGTTGACTCCAATGAAGCCGCTTTCAAAATGGCCGGTTCAATGGCTTTCCAAGCGGCGGTGCGTTTAGCTAAGCCGGTGTTATTAGAGCCGGTGATGAAAGTTGAGGTAGTAACTCCGGAAGAATTTATGGGTACAATTGTTGGCGACCTAAATTCTAAGCGCGGTCAAATTCAAGAAATGGGGGAGCGAGGCAATATCAAAACCGTTAGAGCGATCGTCCCACTAGCAGAAATGTTTGGCTACGCTACCAACGTTCGTTCACTCTCACAGGGCCGCGCCAGCTATTCCATGGAATTTGGCGAGTATCAAGAAGTCCCCCGCCATGTCTCAGAACAAATTATCAAAGACCGCAACGGCAGTAAATAGAATGTTGGATCCAGATCATTCCGGACCGCGCAAAGTACCATTTTTTATAAGAATTGTCCAGTTCACATTTCTCCCCGCACTCTAACTTTATTTGTTAAGTACATTTTTGAATACTCCCTTGACTCCCGTCCTTGCTCCCCCTAAGCTACCCAATATATGGCGGACAGAAATTTTGATCGACTAATCAAGTTAGCTAAAAACGGGGAAAGAGTGGTGATTTGGGATGGAACCGTAGCCGAGCCGATCATTCTCTTAACTTTGGCGCAGTTTGAAGTTTTGTCCAGCAATAATGGGTCAGTTAATTTGGTCCAGCAAATTTCCCCATTAGAATCAGTATCCCCAACCTATCAACCACTAACCCAGGGTGATAGTAGTTACGATCAAAACAATCCAGACCTGGTCACGATCGATCCAATCGACCTCGCCCCCACTGATCAGATTGATCCCCCCGAGGCCGAAGTTGATTTTGAACAGATGGGGGAGTTGATGGATAATTTGAATAGTGCCATCCCGCCGGCAATAGATCTAAGATTGCCAGCTGATCGAAAATTAATTAAGAGAAAACCCCAAGAAAATCAAGATTTAGTGGCTAAAGGGAGGGCAGAAGAGCAGTTTTATTTATAACGGTATTTTCTCTAATCAAACTCTAAATCCTTCAAGATCAAAGTTGTACACCATTGCCCTTGCATGATTTATTGGGCTTTGCTATACTACTGCCACCTATAATTTATAAACTTTTATGGCCGAGCAATTTAATCGTGAGAAGCTACATGTAAACGTTGGTACAATTGGCCACGTTGACCATGGTAAGACCACTTTAACGGCCGCGCTTACCGCTGTTGCGGCTGCTCGTGGCATGGGAAAGCGGAAGGAATACGCTGATATCGCTAAAGGCGGTACGGTTAGAGATTCTTCCAAAATAGTTACTATCGCCACCTCTCATGTTGAGTATTCATCTGAGAAGCGGCATTATGCTCACGTTGATTGTCCGGGTCACGCTGATTATGTAAAGAACATGATCACTGGTGCTGCTCAAATGGACGGAGCAATTTTAGTTGTATCGGCCGCCGACGGCCCTATGCCTCAAACTCGTGAGCACATTTTGCTCGCTCGTCAGGTGGGTGTACCATTTATTGTGGTTTTCTTAAATAAAGTTGACTTAGTGGATGATCCAGAACTGCTAGATTTGGTGGAACAAGAAATCAGAGATCTCCTCAACAAATATCAATATCCTGGTGACACCACCCCAATCATCAAAGGATCTGCTTCCGCCGCTCTTGCTAATCCTAGCGATGAGGCCGCCGCTAAGCCGATAATTGAACTAATGAATGCTTTGGATTCCTTTATTCCTGATCCAATAAGAGATACCGACAAGCCATTCCTAATGCCAGTAGAAGATGTTTTCTCGATTGAAGGCAGAGGCACCGTGGTAACTGGTAGAATTGAACGCGGCACAATCAACATCAATGATGAAATTGCTATTGTTGGTTTAAGAGACACCGCTAAATCAATCGTAACCGGTATTGAAATGTTCAACAAATCGTTGGATAGGGGAATCGCCGGTGATAACGCTGGTATTCTTTTGCGCGGTGTTAAAAAGGAAGATGTTGAGCGCGGTCAAGTTCTAGCAAAACCAAATACCGTTACCCCACACACCAAGTTTGAGGCCGAGCTTTACGCTCTCACCAAAGATGAAGGTGGTAGACACAAGCCGTTCTTCAAAGGTTACAAACCCCAATTCTACATGAGAACCACTGATGTTACCGGTGAAATCACCCTTCCGGAAGGAGTTGAGATGGTGATGCCCGGAGATACCACTAATTGCACAGTAACGCTGATGAGCCCAGTCGCTCTAGAAGAGAAACAGCGCTTCGCTCTTAGAGAAGGTGGTCGCACGGTTGGTGCTGGTGTGGTGGTTAAGATTCATGAATAAGTACCCTGGGTTCAGCTGGATAAAATCCGCTGAACCCACCATCTGATCTTTTTGTCCTTTATATGCCCACCGCCAAAATCAAACCAGAGCTCAAAGATAGCCCAGAGCCTAAGGTAAAAACAGAGCCTAAAGCTAAGCCAGATTCAAAGGCTAAGCTGGTGGTAGAAGTAAAGCAACGGATCAGAATTAAGATTCGGGCCTACGATCATAAGCTGATTGATTCCGCTTGCACCACTATTATTAAAACAGTGGAGAGAAGTGGAGCCGATGCGGTTGGTCCAATCCCACTTCCCACTGAGATCAGGCGCTACACTGTGAACAGAGCCACCTTTATTGATAAGACCTCTAGAGATCAGTACGAGATGCGAGTTCACAAGCGATTAGTAGACATCGTTAATTCCAATGAAAGAACAATTGACGCCTTAATGAGTTTGAACCTTCCCGCCGGCGTTGATCTAGAAATTAAAATGTAATTTTAACGGTTCTTTAGCAGCTGTCTCCGTTACTGTCTCCCACTGGAGAAAGTATCTAGGACAGTTGCTAAGGAACCTCTCAAAAAGACAAAGATCGCTTTTTGTAGAGGTCCCTAAAGAGCCAACTGATTAGTACAAGAACCGGAAAGAAAGATCCACCCTCGGGCGGAAAACCTCTCCGACGCTTTCTGGGCTAATATCTAAAAGGAGTGACTATTAAAAGTTAAAAATTCCAAAAGTTTAGATGTTGTCTTTCTTTTGGCTAGAATTCTGACACCAGTCGGATTCTGGTTTTTTCTTTTATCAGGGCACCAAATATCCAATTACTCCCGTTCCTCTTATTTACTTGCGTTCCTCTGTTTGCAAACATGAACAATTATTATGAAGTACTTAGTTGGAAAAAAATTAGCAATGGCTCAGGTCTTCGCCGCTAGCGGTGAAGTCACTCCTGTCACTTATGTGGAAGTAACTCCTCATAGTGTTTTGAGTATTCAAACCGATTCCGCCGGCCAACCGGTGGTTTTAGTTTTATCAAAAGATAAAACCAAGGCCAACAAACCGCAATCAATCGCCTATCCTGAACTGAAAGATGGTGGCACTATCACCCAAGTTCCAATAAAATCTGGAGAAACACCAGCCGTTGGCGATAGTTGGGACGCCTCCGCTTTTCAGGTTGGAGATTTAGTGATGGCCGCTGGAGTAAGTAAGGGTAGAGGTTTCCAGGGAGTAGTAAAGCGTCATGGTTTTCATGGTCATCCAACCACTCACGGACACAAAGATCAGGTGAGAAAATCAGGTTCTATTGGCGCTGGTGGTGTTCAAAGAGTTTTCAAGGGTATGAGAATGGCTGGCAGAATGGGAAATGATAAAGTTTCCGTTAAGAATCTGGTAGTGATGGCTGTTGATGTAGAAAAGAATCTCCTTGCTATTAAGGGTGCGCTTCCGGGAGCTCGGGGCGGACAAATCATCTTAACTCCCTTTGGTGGAAATGTATGGCTGAATTAAAATTATATTCTAATCAGGGAGTGGAGATTGGAACATTACCGGTTCCAAATGAGCTTTTTAATATTAAACCAAAAGCGGCGGTTATACATGAAGTAATGGTTGGACAATCTGCTAACTCTAGAGACAACATTGCTCATAGTAAAGATAGAAGTGAGGTGCGAGGTGGCGGAAAAAAGCCTTGGAAACAAAAAGGTACCGGTAGAGCTCGTCATGGATCTTCGCGTTCACCAATTTGGGTGGGTGGAGGTGTTACTCACGGTCCTAGAAATACCACTAACTTCTCCGTTAAAGTAAATAAGAAACTCAAACGCACCGCACTGGCCATGGTACTAACAGACAAACTAAATCACGGCACGGCTTCAGCAGTAGAGAACTTTGATTTCCCAGAGGCCAAAACAAAGTTTGCCTCGGTGTTAAAACAAGCACTAGTTGGCACCGGTTCGGTTTTATTTGTGGCTACCACTGAAGATAAGACATTAAAGCAGTCCGCTAAAAATCTTGTGAGAACCGCGGTGATCAACGCTCACAGCTTGAATGTAACTGATCTCCTTAAAGCGTCCCACCTGGTATTCTCCAAGCGAGCAATTGAGGTTATGGCGGAGACTTTCGTTCTCTAATTTTTATGGCTCAAACTAAAACCATCAGTGCAAATACTATCGCCACTCCGCTCACTCCGGTGATTACGGAGAAGAGTGCCAATTTGGCTCAAACCGGCGCCTATGTTTTTGTGGTCCCTAAACATGCCACCAAAGTATCAGTCGCTCAAGCCTTTAAAAATATTTACGGGCTCACACCAAAAAGAGTAAACATGCTCATCACTCATGGCAAGGAACACCGCTTTGGCAGAGCTATCTCCCGCCGACCAGACCTGAAACGAGCAATCGTTTACTTAAACGCTGGCGAGCGGGTTGATTTATTTGAGAAAACTACTAAATAATTATGCCCATTAGAGTCTATAAACCAACTACTGCCGGTCAACGCCATTCCAGCGTTCAGTCTTTTGCCGACCTCAGCACCAACAAGCCTCATAAATCTTTATTGAAAGCTCGCAAACAGCAAGCCGGTAGGGGATACATGGGTAAAATTACTGTTCGGCATCGTGGCGGTGGCGCTAAAACTCATTTGCGCGCCATTGATTGGAAGCGTACCCAATTTGATATTCCAGCACGAATCGCTACGATTGAATATGATCCTAATCGCGGCGCAAGAATTGCCTTGTTAAATTACGCTGATGGCTCCAAGAGTTATATTCTCGCTCCGGCAACTCTAAAGGTTGGTGATAAAATAATTTCATCTTTAAAGAAAGGGGATCCAAACATTGGCAATCGTTTTCAATTGGCTCACATTCCCGTTGGCACCCAAGTACACAATGTAGAACTTCAACCCGGTAAAGGCGGTCAGATGGTTAGAGGTGCCGGAACCGTGGCAGAATTGGTGGCTCTAGAAAACCACTACGCTTCTTTAAAGCTACCTTCCGGAGAAGTAAGACAAATTCTTGCAACCTGCATGGCTACGATTGGTATCGTTTCCAATCCTGATTGGCACCTTGTCCGTTGGGGAAAAGCCGGCAGAATGCGCCACCGCGGCATCAGACCCACCGTTAGAGGTAAGGCTATGAACCCGGTTGACCATCCTCACGGCGGTGGTGAAGCTAGAAACCCAATCGGTTTGAAGTACGCTAAAACCCCCACTGGTAAGCACGCTCATGGCGTTAAGACCAGAAGGAATATGCGCTCCAATAAATTCATTGTTCGTCACCGGAATTATAAGAAACAAGGCTAATTTATTTTATGACTAGAAGTTTAAAAAAAGGTCCATTCGTGGCCGACCACCTCTTAAAAAAGGTGGCTAAGTTGAGACCAGGAGATAAGACCGTGGTCAAAACCTGGTCTAGAGCTTCAACCATCACTCCCGAGATGGTTGGGTTTACCTTTGGTGTTCATAACGGAAAAGACTTTATTCAAGTGCGTGCTGTAGAAAATATGGTGGGCCACAGACTGGGAGAATTTTCTCCTACCAGAAAGTTTGTGAGACACGCTGGTAAAACCGCTGCCGCCGCTGCCGCCGCCGCCGCTCCCAGCGCCAAACCGGCCGCCGCCGCTCCCGCCAAAAAACTAACCCGATAATATGGAAGTATACTGTCGTGCTAAATTTATCCCGATTGCTCCTAGGAAGGCTCGGCTTTTGGCCGGGTTAATTAGAGGCAAGAATATCGTTGAAGCTCGCACTCAGCTCACTCTTTCTGTTAAGAATGCTGCTAACCCAATGCTCAAAGCGCTTAACTCCGCCGTAGCCAATGCCACCAACAACCACGGGTTAACGGCCGAGAAGCTCTATGTTGCCATTGTTAAAGTTGATGAGGGTCCTAAGTTAAAGCGCTCCACCCCCAAAGCAATGGGCCGAGCTACCCCCATTAGACTTAGAACCTGCCATATTACTTTGGCAGTCGCTGAGAAACAGGTCGCTAAGGCAGTCGCTGAGAAACAGGTCGCTAACTCAATTCAATCCTAACCTATGGGTCATAAAGTCCATCCAAAAGTTTTCCGGCTTGCCACTATTTATACTTGGGATTCCAAGTGGTTTAGACGAGGCAAACAATTTGTTAGCGCGCTCCAAGAAGATGTTGAGTTGCGAGAGTTTTTGCGCCCCCTCCTAAAAGAGGCTGGTCTTAATTCGGTTGAAATTGAGCGCACTCCAAAAAATCTCGTCGTCACTTTACATGTTGCTAAGCCGGGTGTAGTAATCGGCCGTTCCGGTGCCGGCGTAGAAGAGTTGAAAAAGAAACTTTTGAAAAAGTTTTATCAAGGACGACGGGTAACTTTAAATATCAATGTAAAAGAATTAGCCAAACCAAACCTCGCTTCAGAAGTAGTCGGTCAACAGATTGCCTTAGACATTGAGAAGCGTTTACCTTTCCGTCGTTCAATGAAGATGGCCATTGAGCGTGTTATGAAAGCTGGTGCCAAAGGAATTAAGATCACTTTATCAGGGAGATTAAACGGAGCAGAGATAGCTAGAACAGAAACCCTTTCACAAGGTTCAATTCCGCTCCACAACTTACGCGCTGATGTTGATCTCGCCCGCGTTAGAGCTAACACCGTTTATGGCGTGATCGGTATTAAAGTCTGGATTTACCGTGGCGAAATTTTCACAACCACCAACAAGCCCGCCCATGATGATGAGGAGACTGTTTCTCAACTGGCCGATAAATCAAGAATAGTTAGAGCCAAAAATTAAGCAAAATATATGTTGCTACCAAAGAAAATGAAATACCGTAAGTGGCATAAGCGGCACACTCAAGGGGACCGCGTTGCCACCCAGAAAACCACCGTCTCTTTTGGCGCCTTTGGTCTCAAAGCGATTACGGAGTCTTGGATCACCGCTCGTCAAATTGAAGCCGCGCGTAGGGCTATGACCCGAGCCATCAAGCGTGGTGGCAAGGTTTGGATCAGAATTTTCCCTGATCATCCGGTCACCAACCATGGTGCGGAAGCACCAATGGGTAAAGGAAAAGGAGGAGTAGATTACTACATGACTCCCGTGAGAGCCGGCACTGTGCTTTTTGAAATGGACGGTGTTACCAGTGAAGTAGCCGCGGAGGCCTTTAGACTCGCCTCCCACAAATTGCCGGTGAAGACCAAGATAATTTGCAAAGACTAATCTTTTAGTGTATAACCATTCCTTGATTTTCATCTATGCAAGACCTAAACCAAAAAACCAAAACAGAACTCACTGGTCTTTTAAGAGATGAGCAGATCGCTCTTAGTCATCTTAGAACAAGAATTCGTCTCAACCAACAGCCAGATGTGAGAGCTGTAAGAGAAACCAGAAAACGGATCGCTAACCTCCTCCGAGAACTAGGTCTTGGTCAATCAGTAACCTAACTTTAGAGCCTAAAAACTTGAGCCCCAAAGTCAAAACAATATGTCTATCAATCAACAAATCTCCACCAGACGCCAGCTACGCGGCGTTGTGATCTCTAACAAAATGACCAAAACGGTCTCGGTTAAGGTTGATCGCACCGTGGTTCATCCTAAATATGGCAAGCGCTATACCAAGAGTGCTAAATATTTAGCTCATGATGAAGCTAGCGCCGCTAAGCCAGGGGACTCAGTTGTAATAGAAGAAACCAGACCAATGTCTGCCCTCAAGCGTTGGCGCGTGGTTGAAATCAAAGCAGGCGTAGCCTCTCTATAATATGTTGCAACATCGATCAATGATAATGGTGGCCGACAATACCGGTGCCAAAAAGCTCCAAGTAATTAGAGTTCATGGTGGCTATAAAAAGCGCTATGCTCGGCTTGGCGATGTGGTTACGGCCGTAGTAAAAATCGCCGTTCCCCATAATCAGGTGAAAAAGAGCGATGTGGTTCATGTAGTTATCGTTAGAACCAGAAAAGAAGTTAGAAGAGCGGATGGTTCTTACATTAGATTTGATGAGAACGCTGGAGTATTAATCAACCGCGCCACTAAAGATCCCCGCGGGACTAGAATCTTTGGCCCAGTTGCAAGAGAGCTCCGCGCCGCCGGGTTTACTAAAATTATCTCCCTCGCCCCAGAGGTGGTTTAATAAGGTTATCTAATATGCAAATTAAAACCGGTGATACCGTTAAAGTCATAAGTGGTAGCCAAAGAGGCAAGCAGGGGAAAGTTAGTCAGGTTTTTCCTCGGCTTGGTTTAGTGGTGGTTGAAGGAATCAACAAACGCACCAAGCATCTCAAAAAGCGTGGTCAGAATGCCGGCCAAAAAATCACTTTTGATGCGCCGCTCCGGAGTGAAAATCTCACCATAGTCACCTAAATACCTTTTATGTCAATCGTCAAAGATAAAATGATCAAAGTTGTTGCTCCCAAACTCCAAGCGGATTTTGGGTACAAAAATAAACTCGCCCTTCCTGGCATTACCAAGGTAACCATCAATGTTGGGATTGGTAAGGGTAGAGACCCTAAATTTATTGAAACCATTGTAACCACTCTCAGGAGAATTTCTGGACAAGAACCAGTTAAAACCAAGGCAAGAAAGTCTATTGCTGGTTTCAAACTAAGAGAGGGTTCTATTGTTGGGGCTTTTGTAACCTTGCGTGGAGAGAAAATGTGGAGCTTCCTAGACAAGCTTGCTAATGTCGCTTTTGCTCGGGTTAGAGATTTTCAAGGCTTGCCAGATACAGTGGTTGATAAAGATGGCAACTTTAATTTTGGCTTCACAGAGCACACCGCTTTTCCAGAGATTGCTCCCGATGAAATTGAGTCTCTCCATGGGGTTCAAGTAACCATCACCACCACCGCCCACAGCCGGCCGGTTGGTCTCGCCATTTTCAGGGGTTTGGGCTTCCCAATCGTCACCAAAAAAACTAAATAAATATGGCAACCACTAATCAAATCGCAAAATCCAAAAAGATTCCTAAGTTCATGACCAGGCTAGTACTCCGGTGCTGGCGCTGTGGCAGAAAGCGATTCTTCATGAGAGACTTTGGTCTTTGTAGAATCTGCTTCAGAGAATTGGCCAATGTAGGAGAAATTCCTGGAATTCGTAAAGCTAGCTGGTAAATTATATGATGACCGACCCAATCTCAGACATGTTAACTCGCCTACGGAACGCCATTATGGCGGGGCATAAACAAATTGAGCTCCCCGGCTCAAAGCTAAAATTTGCTTTGGCGAAAATCCTAGAGACCGAGGGATTTTTAGATAATGTTCATATTGTTGAAGTGGGCCCACGCAAACTTCTTAAAGCAAAGTTCGCTGTAGGGGATGCGGGTATTCCAAAGATTCAGGCAATTACTAGGATCAGCAAGCCTGGTCTTAGGGTCTACAAGAAGGCTACTGATCTCAGACCGGTTAGATCTGGATTTGGGATCGCAATTATCTCCACCCCCAATGGTTTAATGACCGCTAAGGAAGCTCGCAAACGGAGCCTTGGTGGTGAGTTGATTTGTGAAGTTTACTAAGGTCAATTAACTGAACATATATGTCTCGTATTGGAAGAAAACCTATCAGCCTACCTGCTCAAGTAACCGCGCTTATTGCTTCAAATGAGGTAGTTTTTACTGGCCCTCTGGGCAGTTTAACCGTCTCTTTGCACCCACATGCCTCTGTGACTATGGAAACGGTAGATGGAGCCAACACTCTTTCAGTGAGTGTACTTTCTCCTGAAGATGAAGATAAGGCAATTTGGGGAACAATGCGGGCGCTTTTAGCGCAAGCAGTGCTTGGGTGTACAATCGGATATTCAAAAACTTTAGAGTTAAACGGTGTTGGTTTCAAAATGAATTTACAAGGTCAGAAACTCACCATGGCTCTAGGGTTTTCCCATGAGGTGGTTTATCAATTGCCGGCAGATGTAAGTGCCAAAATAGAGAACAACCTTTTGATTCTAAGCTCAAACAGCGCGCAATCAGTGGGCGCCGTTGCTTCTGAAATCAGAGCACTTAAAAAACCAGAGCCCTATAAGGGGAAGGGGTTTAGATACATTGATGAGATTGTTCGCCGCAAAGCTGGTAAAGCCGCTAAAGGTGAAAAGTAAAGGTGAAAATAATCTATATGAAAAGAAGTGAAATCATTGCTAAACGCGCTCAAGCCGAGCGTCGTGCTAAAAGAGTCAGAGCCAAAATAGTTGGCACCCCCGCGAGACCTCGTCTCTCTGTTTTTAGATCAATCAAACACATTAGTGCTCAGTTTATTGACGATCAAACCGGTCGCACGCTTCTTTCCGCTGGGGATCTAGCCGATAAACTTACTGGCAAACCATCAGATCGCGCTGCCGCGGTGGGAAAGCTAATCGCAGAAAGAGCTTTAGCTAAAGGGATTGATACCGTAATTTTTGATCGGGGTTCCTACCTGTTTCATGGTAGAGTGAAGGCCTTGGCAGAAGCCGCTAGAGCGGGCGGTATTAAATTCTAGATCCCTCAAATAAAACTATGCAAATTGGCAAACCAAATACACACGCCCCTAGTGGCGCTAACACCTCACGATTGGTAGTCGGACGGAGCCGCAAACGCGGTGAGTCTGGAGCGTCTTCAGACGATAAGCGCCCTAGCCGTGGCCATTCCCGCGGAGGTGGCGATAATCGTGGTCGTGAACCCAAAGAATTTGAACAAAAGCTTTTAGAATTAGCTCGGGTTACCCGAGTAACCAAAGGCGGTAAAAGAATGCGTTTCCGCGCTAGTTTAGTGATTGGCGATCGTAAGGGTAGAGTGGGATTTGGTGTTGCTAAAGGAGCTGATGTAGCGATGTCTATTGAAAAAGCTTTCCGCCAAGCCAAGAAAAATATGATCAAACTAGAATTGGTCAATGAGTCTATTGCTCATGATGTCCATGCTAAATTTGCAGCGGCGATTGTAATGATCAAACCCGCTCCAATCGGTAGCGGACTTAAGTGTGGCGGACCCACCAGACTTGTCCTAGAATTAGCCGGAGTTCCCAATGCCGTTAGTAAGATCATGGGTTCTAAGAACAAAATCAATAACGCCAAAGCCACTTTTCTAGCTTTACGATCAATTGCACCCAAGCGTTAATTACAGAATAAAAAAAATATATGGCAATTACATTATCACAACTTGGGCCCCGGGCCGGAGCCCGAAAAGATAAAAAACGGGTTGGCCGAGGATTGGGCTCTAAAGGAACCACCGCCGGTAGAGGACAGAAAGGTCAAAGCTCTCGCTCTGGAGTAGGTGGTTTGAAGCGACTTGGTATGCGCCACATGTTGCTAGCCACTCCAAAGAGCCGTGGTTTCACCTCTCTTAATGACAAGTCACAAGTAGTGAATCTGGTTCAATTATCTAAGCGTTTTATAGCTGGAGAAATTGTTACACCCAGAACTTTACTTGCCAAGGGATTAATCAAGGACGCCAACGCTCCCGTAAAGCTTTTGAGTAAAGGTGAGATCACGGTCGCTCTAAAAATTAAAAACTGTGCCACATCAGAATCCGCTAAGGCTAAGATTATCGCCGCTGGCGGAAGCTTCTAGTCAACGATCCACTGAAAATAAGTAACGGTCTACTGAAAATATGGAAACCATAAAATTAATCCTTCGTTCTAAGGAGTTACGGAACGGGTTTTTAATCATCATTGGTCTGGTAACTATCTTTCGGTTGGCGGCTCATATCCCCGTTCCGGGAATCGATTCTGGCAGTTTAGAAAGTCTCATCAATGGCAACCAATTCCTTGGTCTATTGAACCTTTTTTCCGGAGGAACTTTAGAGAGCTTTTCCATTGTAGCTCTAGGCCTAGCACCATACATCACGGCATCGGTTGTATTTCAGCTATTGGGCATGATCTTCCCTAGCGTAGAAGAGTTACAGAAAGATGAACAAGGACGCCAAAAGATGAATGCCTACACCAGACTAGCCACCATCCCTTTAGCCATCTTTCAAGGATTCAGCTTAGTAGCTTTAGTAAATCAACAAGCCGGATTAGCGATTGTCGGTCTGAATCTCTTTTTCGCTCTTATATCTCTCACCGCTGGCACAGTATTTTTGATGTGGCTTGGAGAATTGATTTCAGAGAGAAAGTTAGGTAACGGTATTAGTTTACTAATCTTTGCTGGTATCATCGCCGGTGTCCCTTCCTTTGTGGCTAATTATGCCGCCACCTATACTCGGGCGGATCTGATTGAAGTGTTGGTATTTCTTGGATTAACTGTAGTTACCATTGGGGCCGTAGTAGCGATCAATGAAGCTCAACGCAACTTACCAGTACAATATGCTCGTGGTGGCGGGGGAGCGTCCGGTAAAGTGATGTCAAACCTTCCGCTAAGAGTTAACTTGGGTGGTATGATCCCTATCCTTTTTGCTTTGTCTTTAATGTCTCTGCCCCCGCTCATTGCTCAATTCTTTGTGGCCGCTCGCACTGAGGCGGTCAAAGAGATCGCAATCTTCATTTCGGAATTATTCGCCAATCAACTTTTTTACGGAATCGCTTATTTCCTACTGGTCGGTATCTTCACCTTCTTCTATGCCTCGGTAGTTTTCCGACCAGAACAGATCTCCGAGAATTTGCAAAAGCAAGGTGGCTTTATTCCGGGCATTAGGCCCGGGAAACAAACCGCTCTTTATCTCACTTGGGTGGTTAATCGCATTCTTCTTGCTGGTGCCTTTTTCTTGGCCAGTGTGGCCGTGCTACCGATAGTCGTTCAGGGTTTCACAGGCAATACCAACCTGGTTGTGGGCGGTGCCTCTGTAATCATTATTGTCTCTGTGGTAGTTGATCTCATTAAGCAAACTCAAGCCCAACTTTCCATGCGCGCTTACGATGTTTAGGTAGATAGCGGTATAATGGATCGGTGTTATGCATCAAATTTTAATTCACGGTCCTCAAGGGTGTGGTAAAGGAACTCAAGCCGCTCTTTTATCCAGACGGCTTGGCATTCCACAGTTCTCCATGGGTTACCTGCTCCGTCAAATTGTCAAGCAAGATCCCGGTCAAGAGATCGCCAAAATAATTGCAGGCGGAAATTTAGTTGCAGACGAGATCGCTATGAAGGTTTTAGGAGATCGACTCAGTCAATCAGACACCCACACCGGTTTTATTTTAGATGGTTTCCCAAGAGAGATCGGACAGTTTTTGGCCTTCGATAAGACTATTCAGCCCACGCTAGTGATCTATATTAAGATCAGTCAAGAGGAATCCATTGCTAGGCTTTTAAAGCGGGCGGTGCTAGAGGGTAGAGAAGACGATAATTTAGTCATTATTAAACATCGGCTTCAAATATTTTATAAAGAAACCGTCCCAGTGATTGAAATGTATCGGAGCCGAGGCTTGGTAAGGGAGATTGACGGTTCAGGGCCAATTCCAGAAGTAGAGGCCCAAATCGCCGCGCTATTTAGATAAACTGTATGTCCTTAATAAAAACTCCGGCAGAAATTCAATCCATGGTCAGAGGGGGAGCGATTCTAACTGCCGCCCTTCAATCCGCCGTCAATGCCGTTCGTCCCGGCGTAACTATGGCCGACCTGGATCAAATCGCCACATCAGTCATTGAACAGGCTGGTGGCAGCCCCTCTTTTAGGGGTTATCGTTCCGGTGCTTCAATTCCCTTTCCGGCCACGCTTTGCATTTCAAGAAATGAAGAAGTAGTTCACGGGATTGGCACCAGAAAAATCAAACTAGAAGATGGCGATATTGTTGGCTTAGATATCGGTTGCTGGTATGAGGGGCTGTGCACCGATATGGCCGTTACCGTCCCCGTTGGTAAAATCACCCCCGCCCATCTTGCCCTCCTCATCGCCACCCGGGCCGCACTCCGTGCTGGAGTCACTGCCGCCACGATTGGCAACAATATCAATCACATTGGCGTAGCGGTGAGCGCTTTATCAGAAAATTACGGTGTAGTTAGGTCATTGGTGGGACACGGCGTTGGCCATGCCGTTCATGAGCCTCCTAATGTTCCCAACTATCCCACCAGTGCTGGTACTAAAATTCCCCTTAAAGCTGGGATGTGTTTAGCGCTAGAACCAATGTTCACTCTAGGAACTTCAGAAGTAACTCTTGGGCCCGATGGCTGGAGCATTCTCACCAAAGATCAAAGTTGGTCTGCACATTTTGAGGTTACCATTGCTATCACTCCAGATGGGCCACTTTTAATCACGCCAGAACCAGTTGTGCCCGGTTTAGATTGATCAACAAAGCTGTGAAACTATTAGGAATTGATTACGGATTAAAAAAGGTCGGCCTCGCCATTGGCGATGCGGATTCTGCCACCGCTGTTCCTTGGGGTTTGATTCCGGGCGGAGAGGATTTGGTGTTAAGACTTTGCAGCCTCATCAAGGAAGAACGGATTGATCAACTGGTGGTTGGACTACCAATTCCCACTGATTCTCAACAGGGAGTTAGTCAGCTGGATAAAACCGTCTTATTTGCCCGGGCGTTAGAAGCGCAATCGGCTCTACCGGTGATCTTTATCAATGAACAGTTTAGTTCCGCTGAGGCAAAACGGATTCAATCGGAACTGGGCTCTAAAGTTTCTGAAGACGCTCTTGCCGCCATGATTATCCTCCAAGCATTTTTAGATGGTGAGCGGGCGGCTGATCCCGATCAGCACCATGACGGCGCCATCGGTCAGCACCATGACGGCGCCATCGGTCAGCACCATGACGGCGCCATCGGTCAGCACCATGATAATAAATAAGTTATGTGGACCAATGTCAAAACCGAAGGAATCATTATTGCCGATAAACCGTGGCGAGAGGCGGATCGGCTCTACAGTATCCTCACCAAGGATTTTGGCAAACTAGAAGTCCTTGGCCGTGGCGCCGCTAAAATTAAGGCAAAATTATCCCCTCATTTAGAACCATTTTCTTTGCTAAAACTAGAGCTAATCAAGGGTCGCGCTGGATGGTCAATTATTGGCGTGGAAAAATTGGCTGCTTATCCAGATTTACGCCAAGAACTGTCTAAACGAATTTTAGCACTAACTCTCGCCGGAGTGATTGATCAGGTTACTAGAACAGAATCTGGTGAGCCGGAACTATATGAAATCTGGCGCGAGTGGCTTGGGTTTTTAAACCGGACTTCAGTTGGTGGACCAACTAGACAAACCTTCATCCTAGGCGGATTTTTAATGAAACTATTAACCACTCTAGGTTACAGCATTGAACTCACCCGTTGTCTCTCTTGTCAGGCGTCCCTTCATCCCTTAGCAATCAGATGGCATGAGGGGCGAGGGGGTTTAATTTGCACCAGTTGTTTACTCACCAATGCTAATGCCGTTCAAGGATCTAAACCGCTAGAGGCCGAGATTTATTCACTGTTACTTCTAAGTCAAAAATCCACCTATACCGATTGGCTTAAGCCGTCTCTAGAGGCCAAGCATGTTACCGATTTTACTTTATGCGTTCATGACTTGTGGCGCTATCATGTTCCCGGGTACTTAAATCAAGAGTATTGGCAGGGTATTTTAGGTACGGTGGATTTGTCACCAAGTGGTGCCGTGATGTAATATGTTGGTGTCAGTTAGGGATCAGGTTGGGAAAGCAGACTTTACCTGATTAAAAGAATTTAAACTTTATGTCAAACCGAATTTTGGTGAGCGAATGTGTGGCCAAGGTGGGGGAGCAGGTCATAGTATCAGGCTGGATTCACGCTCGTAGAGATATGGGAAAGGTTGCTTTTTTTGATTTGCGAGATGCCTCCGGAATCCTTCAGATTGTGGCGGTGCCAGCGGAACTTGGAGAAGGTGCAGAGCTTGCCCAAAAATTGCGCTCAGAATGGGTGGTAACTTTTACCGGCACCGTTCAGGCTAGAGGTGCAAAACAAATTAATGATAAAATCTCCACCGGAACCGTGGAACTATTAGCTTCCTCTATTACCGTTTTGAATCAAGCCAAAACTCCTCCGTTTGAATTAGACCAAGATACCAGACAGATCAATGAAGAGACTAGATTGCAATACCGCTATCTTGACCTTAGGTCTGAACGCTTGCAAAAAAATATTAGATTAAGAGATCAGGTGGTAACTTTCTTCAGAGAATATTTGCACGCCGAAAAGTTTGTAGAAATTGAAACGCCACTACTCACTAAGAGTACGGGTGAGACCGGTGCCAGAGAATTTGTGGTGCCATCCCGGCTTCACCCCGGTAATTTTTACGCCCTTCCCCAATCACCTCAGCAATTTAAGCAATTGCTGATGGTGGCCGGTTTTGAGCGCTACTTCCAGATTGCCCGCTGTTTTAGAGATGAAGATCAGCGTGGGGACCGTCAGCCAGATTTCACGCAACTTGATCTTGAAATCTCCTTTGTGGAGCGAGAAGATGTGCTCCAACTTGTTGAAGCGATGATGATTGCTATGGTAAAACACTGCACCCCAGAAAAGAAGATCCAACAAATTCCCTTTCCTCGTCTTTCCTATCAAGAATCAATGGCTAAATATGGTAACGACAAACCAGATCTACGGGAAGATAAAGCTGACCCCAATCTTTTGGCCTTCTGCTGGGTGCTTGATTTCCCATTCTTTGAAAAAACAGAAACCGGCGGCTGGACATTTACTCACAACCCATTCTCCGCTCCGAAGTCAGAATTTCTTGCAGACTTAATGGCCAAACAGAACATCAACAACATCATGACCACCCAATATGATATCGTTCTCAATGGCTATGAGATTGGTGGCGGTAGCATTCGCAACCATCAAGCCCCCGCCCTAAAAGCGGTTTTAGAAATAATGGGATTAGATGAAGAAAATATCAATCGGCGATTTGGTCATATGCTGGAGGCCCTTGATTTTGGCGCCCCTCCCCACGGTGGCATTGCTCCAGGAATTGATCGGATTGTGATGCTGTTAGCCAATGAGCCCAACATTAGAGAGGTGATGGCCTTCCCCAAAGATGGCAACGCCAACGATCATATGTTGAAGGCGCCATCACCCTTATCAGATCAGGCCTTAAGAGATCTTCATATTAAGTTGATTTAATACCCACAAGTTTAGCTATGTCCTTTGAAGTTAACGCCACTAATTTTAAGGGACCACTAGAACTTCTGCTCTCTTTAGTTCAAAAATCTAAGCTCACCATTCTGGAGCTAAATCTCGCCAATCTCTGTGATGATTATTTGGCTTATCTAGCCAAGCTAGAGGCGATTAATTATGAAGATGTGGCAGAATTTCTTTGGATCGCTGCTCGGTTGGTCTATCTAAAGACCCGCCACTTGCTTCCTAACCCTCAAATAGAAGAAGAATTAATGGCGGGAGAATTAGAGGATCGCCTGGCTAGATATCAAGCCTTAGTAGCGGCGGCAAATCGCCTCCAAAAAATTGCAGAACTTGGAGTGATAGTTGGTGTACCAACTACTAAGTTCACCCCCACGGTTCCGCTCAATCTCTCCGCCGCCGAGCTTGGCATTAGTGTTTCAATCATTCATGCACTATGGCTCAACCTTTATCAGGGAATAAGTTTGTGGCTCAAACCGCGCGCCACTTTGCATGCGGTAAATAAAATATCCTTAGCAGAAGGAGTGGCGCGGTTAACTAGTCACCTCGCTCGTCTCAAAGCCTTTTCTTTTACGGAATTTTGTGGAGATTTTGCGAGCAAGGGAGATTTAGTTGTTCACTTCCTTTCAGTTTTGGAATTATGGCGCCGGGGAGAGATCGTGGTGAATCAATCGGAGCAATTTGGTGAGATTTCACTTTCTCAATCCTGAATCATATGAAGCTAATCTCATTAATACAAGCTTGTCTACTTACTCAATCAGAACCGGTCAGTAGCAATCAATTAGCTCAAGCCTGTGAGAGCACTCCCGCCTTAGTGGAAGAAGCGTTATCGGTTTGGGAACAAGAACTAATCGCCTCGGATAGCGGTTGGCGCTTGGTAACCGACCGGACAGAATGGCAATTGGTGATTGCGCCAGAAGCCAGGGTGGCGGTTGCTAATCTCACCGAACGATCGGTGAAAGCAGAGCTAACGCGTCCCGCCCTAGAAACCCTTACCGCCGTGGCTTATCTTTCAACAGTTACCAAGGCAGAACTAGAATCCCTCCGTGGTGTTAACTGCGCTTTGAGTTTGAGGAATCTAATGATCAGGGGATTGATCAAAGAAGAGCCGGTGGGGGAGTTGGCGATCCCACACTTTAGTCTTACCATTGAGGCCTTAACTTTACTAGGTTTATCTGCAATCACTGATCTCCCAGACTACAATGAGTATCATGCAGAGCGGTTTATGATAACCGGCACAATTAGCCAACCATAACATGCTTCAAATTCTAATTCAAAGTTTTCTCAGCATTTTATCTTTGGAACTTCTTCCGATTGATCCTGCATATTATGAATATAAAGCCGGTCTCAGAAATTTTCCCCCAGCGGCAATTAGCGGCGTGCATCATTTTCCCAAATCAGTGTTAGCTGGTAATCAAATGGATCTCCAGGTTGACCAAACTGCTGACCGTTCATCGGCAACTACCATCCCTGCAGAAATCATCATTCCAACCAAGGTGAAAGATGCTAACTTTGGTCCTTTCATTTCATCAAAGCACGCCGTTATTTTTGATCTCTCCAGTGGCTACGCGTTGTATGCTAAAGACGGTGGCACGCCAGCACCAATCGGCAGTATCACTAAATTAGTGGCGGGCTTAGTGTTTGTTAGATTAAATCCAGAACTAACCGGTACGGTGATGATTAAAGAAGTGGACCAAGATTATAATGGTAAAAATTATCTTCCGTTGTACCAAAATATTTCTTCCAAAGATGTTCTGGCCGCTAGTTTGGTGGGGTCAGATAACACCGCCACCAATGCGCTCGCCAAATTAGTGGGCCTAACTGAAACAGAATATGTGGAGCGAATGAATAACTTAGCCTCTGAGCTTGGGCTTAATGACTCCCATTTTACCGATCTTACCGGTTTGAGCGCTGACAATAAAGCCAGCGCCAGAGATGTAGCTTGGGCGTATTATCAGGTGAGTCGAGAGCCGATTCTTCGTCCGTATTTGGCCGCCAACCAGTGGACCCTCACCTCCACTCGTTCACCAATCACCGTTAACAGCACCAATGAGATCTATCGTCACAACTATCAACTGAGAGACTTTGCGATTGAAGGGGGGAAGACCGGATATATTCCGGCGGCTGGCTATTGTTTTGTGAGTCAGTTTGTAAAAGACGATCACGAGATTTTAGTGGTGGTGCTGGGCGCTGATTCAAAGCCGAGCCGGTTTGAAGACTCTTTATTATTAGCCGATTGGGCTTATGACTCCTTTATCTGGCCTTGAGTTATCATCCCTGGAAATTTTCTGGCGAATTTATAGCATCTCCCTCTTGCCGATCATTGAATGGCGGGGGAGCATCCCGTTTGGTTTAATTAGCTGGCCCGAGTCTTGGCAGGTGATTCTTCTCGGTGCGATTCTGGGCAGTTTCACGCCCTTTCTCCCCCTTTATTTTGGCTTTAATAAACTTCGGGCATTGGCCTTACTAGCTCACCCCATCTTACTCATTAAGTTTGACCAATGGATCGCCAAAAAACAGTTGGTCGTAGAAAAACATTACAATGCTTACGGCTATTTAGGTTTAGCAATTTTCGTTTTTATACCGTTACCTTTAACGGGGATTTGGTCGGCCGCACTAGTGGCGAGTGCTCTTAAACTGCCATGGAAAGGGTCAGCCTTAAGCGCCTTGATCGGTCTCTCTTTAAGCGCTAGTTTAATTGTGGCGATCGGGCTGGGAATAATCGCACTTTAACGGGCATGGGCAGTGCGGCTAGGATTATTTTGTGACCTAGAACAATATTCGATCAAAAATAATGATCATCGCTACCAGCTGTAAACTCAAACCAAGCGAGAGGGGAATATCGCCAAATCTTTTAGAAATTAAGTTGTGAAAAACAAAGTGGCCCGTTTTGATTTTTCTTAATACCACTGATCGTTTAAATAATTCCGCCAACCCCACCAACAGATCCGGCAAAATTGCACCCATGATGGTGAGGGAATAGGCTAGATCGGTGAGAGCCGGCGGTAGTATGGCGGAGAGAATGGCTAATACCATGATCCCAATCGCGGCATCAATTGAAACGTAAGCTTTGGCAACACTTTGAGCGGTTTTGTTTGTTTTATTTTCGTACTTATTGGCCATACCGGTATCACCGTGGGGGATGATATCAAGTAGTAAATGCGAGGCAATTCCCAACAAAAAACCGGCCACCGGATTCCCAATCACCGTTCCTAGAGCCGCTCCTGAAACAACATGAAAAGTTAAGGTCATAATTCACGCTATTATAATGGGTCTGTCGCCAAATAGCAATTTAAGGTAAACCTTAGAATTTTGCGATAGAATCAACTTATAAATTTAGAGGTTTAGCTGGGCTAAGCTGAAAAATTTTAAGATGATTATAGCCAAAATTATAAAGTTTAAATAATTGCCTATTTGGCGACAGACCCATGATAGCCAGGTTATTATACTGCCGTCAATAAGAAAGTTTAGCTAGAAGCCGTTTAGTGATAGACCAAATTAACGCAAGGTAGAGCAGCCAGGCAGCTCGCCGGGCTCATAACCCGGAGGTTGTAGGTTCAAATCCTACCCCTGCAACCAAAAAACCTCATCTTCGGATGAGGTTTTTTGATTAATCCGATTACTGCTTATTTTGTGGTCCATTGTGATGGTCATTTTATGGCCGATATTCAGAAATATTACGATTTACCCAATAAATAGCCTCTAAACCTTGACTTTTCCATCAAAAAATGATATCATTAAACGGTCACTTAGGAGACACCATGAGTCAGAAAAAAACTGGCGGGAATTTTCCCGTCATTGCAATTTTCGCCGCCCTCGGGCTTGCCACCGTTCTCGGAGCCCCTTTGGCCTCGATCGGTGGTGCGGTCGCCATTCCGGCGATCGCGGGCTATGGAATTGGGCATATGCTCGATTCCGGTGAGCTGAAGTCCGCCGCCGGTCGGATCGCCGCCGCCGGCATCGCTCTGGCGGTGCTGGCCACCATGGCCCGAGGAGCATTCCTTGGTGCCAGCCTGCTAATGCAGGCTACGGTGGTGATCGGGCTCGGTGGTCTGGCCCTCTGGCCGGCCTATCGGGTTTTCCGACCCGCCACTCCGCTCGCCCGGCCCCAATCGGCGTCGCGACCGACCCCTTAGGTCGTTCGCGCGCCCACCGTTTCGTGACCGCCATCACCAAAACCCTCTTGCAACCTCCTGTGTCTTCCATGCAGCTGAAGGATGAGGTGATGGCGGTCATTTCATTTGATCAACTTTTCTAGACTTCAATAATTTCCCCTGCTATTATGGATCTGTCGTCAAATAGGCAATTTTTTAAACTTTATAATATTGGCTGATATGCCAGAACTCCCCGAGGTAGAAACCATTCGTCGTGATTTGGAACCGGTGCTCATGAATCAAACCATTGCCACAGTTTTTATCCTAGATAATGAGCGAGCCTCCCCTGATCTCACCACTCAACTCCCCGGCCAAACCATCACTGCCGTCCGCCGCCGCGGCAAATTACTAATAATGGACCTGTCCTCCGGCGGTCATTTAATCATTCATCTCAAGATGACCGGGCAATTAATTTATCTTACAAACCAGTCAACACCGGTCGCTGGCGGTCATTCCCATGGCAATCAAGATGATTGGTCGGAACGCTTTACCAGAGTCATCATAACTTTTAAAAACAGCTCATTACTCCGTTTCAATGATTTGCGGCGGTTTGGTTACTTAAAATTGGTGGACCAAAAAACTCTATCAGATTATTTAGAGAAAACATTTGGGATTGAACCGCTCACCCCCAACTTCACTTTAGAAAATTTCTTACCTCTTTTTCGCGGTCGTCGAACCAATCTAAAAGCATTTTTATTGAATCAAAAACTAATTGCTGGTCTTGGTAATATCTATGTGGATGAGGTCTGTTTTACGGCCGGTGTTTTACCCACCAAGATTGTTACTACCATTACCCTCGTCCAACAACAGCGACTTTTTTCCGCTATCAATACGGTGATCACGCAAGCGGTCAAAAATCGCGGTACAACTTTCAAAGACTTTGTGGATGGTACCGGTGAGGCTGGCTATAACTACAATTATTTAGCCGTCTTTGGTCATACCAATCAACCGTGCCAAACTTGCGCCACTCCAATTAAAAAAATCCGCCTTGGAGGCAGAGGCACACATTATTGTCCCAGCTGTCAGAAGTAGAATAATCGGCCGGTCAGCATTCAGCTAAACATAAATCAACATCTAATAATCAACAGCAGATCTGTAAAAAAAATGATCATGGTGGCTGAGGGCGGGATCGAACCGCCGACCTAGGGCTTATGAGTCCCTCGCTCTAACCAACTGAGCTACCCAGCCAAGCTATTAAACTCACCCAAAGGTAAAATTAACAATCTGTGATCCGTAGAGATTACTGGTACCGGGAGAGGGACTCGAACCCTCAATCTATCACTAGAAACGGATTTTGAGTCCGTCGCGTATACCATTCCGCCATCCCGGCTAATAAATCCTTTTAACGAGTAGTAATCGGTGGATCACCTACCAGTAAATAACCGTGGCAATTGTACCAGTATTCACCGGACTCTGCAAATCTGCCGGTAAATATTTATGCCGGTGGACTGTTCATTTTCCCACCGAGTCAAGCCGTGTTAGAATTAGCAAAGCTATGGGACAAATCATTTCGGTCGTAAACCAAAAAGGGGGAGTGGGCAAAACCACCACCACCATGAATTTGGGCGCGTTTCTATCTGAACTTGGTCAAAAAGTTTTGATTGTTGACCTTGATCCCCAGGGTAACGCCACTAGCGGATTGGGCTTGGATTCAAACAATACTCCGGGGACTTATCAGGCCTTGCAGGGCGAGCCATCAGAGGTGGCGGCGCTAATTCAAACCACCGCCCATCCCACTTTAAAAATTCTCGCCGGTGGTGCCGATCTGGCGGGAGCGCAGGTTGAATTGGTGGGTGAAATCAATCGGGAACGGCGTTTGGCCACCACCCTCTCACTCGTCAGAGCTGATTATGATTACATCCTGATTGACAACCCACCTTCGCTAGGACTGCTAACCATTAACGGTCTCACCGCCAGTGATTCTGTGCTTGTGCCGGTGCAAGCCGAATATTACGCCCTAGAAGGGCTGGGTCAGCTCATGAAAACCGTTACTTTGGTTAAACAACATTTACAACCCCAGCTAGAAATCAAAGGTGCGGTGATTACTATGTTTGATCCTAGGAACAATCTCTCCAATCAAGTTTTACAAGAATTGTACAAACACTTTCCCGGAAAAATATTTCGGTCAGTAATCCCCAGAAGTATCCGCTTGGCTGAAGCGCCTAGCTACGGACAGTCTATAATGCATTATGATCCAGCCTCTAAGGCGGCCAAAGCCTATGAGCGTTTGGCACGAGAATTTTTAGATAAAGAATTAGATCAGACCAAAGAAACGGATCAGACCACAGAAAGAGCAATATGAACAAACCTAAAGGAGGATTAGGCCGAGGACTTGGGGCACTGCTCTCAAGTTCAGATTTTGTATCGAGCCCAACCCCAGTGGCATCAACGGTCAGTTCGGCTCAATCCGGTTCTAATTTTGTCCACCAGCCCCATCAGTCACTAGCGACTGACGGGATCTCTTTCCAACACCTTGATCCTCACATCATTGAAATTAATCCTCGGCAACCAAGAAAATATTTTGATCCGGAGGCACTTTCAGATTTGAAGGCCAGCATTTTGGAGCACGGTCTTTTGCAACCATTAGTGGTCACCACCTTGGGAGCAAATGGCACTACTCACCAACCTCGCTATGAACTCATTGCTGGTGAGCGCCGTTTAAGAGCTAGCCTTGATCTTGGACTGGCCACCGTTCCAGTTATTGTTAGACCACCCACCTCAGATCAAACCAAATTGGAGCTAGCTCTGATAGAAAATATTCAACGCGCTGACTTAAACGCGGTGGAGGAGGCACTAGCGTACCAAGTATTGTCTGAAGAATTCTCACTAACCCAGTTGGAGATCGCCGGCCGGGTGGGGAAGGCGCGCTCTACCATTACCAATTCAATTAGATTGCTAGAGCTGGATCCAGAAATTCTAGCTGCGATCGTGAGAGGTGACATTTCTGCCGGTCATGCTCGCGCCCTCTTGAGTGAAACCAATCTCGCCCGTCGTCAAACGATCTTTTTAGAATTGCTCAAATCAGGGGGGAGTGTGCGCATGGCAGAACAAAAACTCCGCACCAAAACCCCGCGCTCGCGTGCTCAAGACCCCAATATTCAAGAACTAGAAAACAATCTCCGTCAGTTGTTCTCCACCAAAGTTAAAGTTGAAGGCAATCTAAAAACAGGCAAAATTTCCGTTTTCTATTACTCGTCAGAAGATCTGCAAGAACTTTTAAAAAACCTCCGCGCTCGCTAACGCACCCGATAACGCGCTCGCTAACGCACCCGCTAACGCACTCGTTTCATTAAACTGGTCCACAATCCGGTTTTGGTACCTCTTAGTGCGTCTTTAATTTTCTCTCTAGCGTGTCTTGTTTTTACCGATTTCAACCATTGCTCGTTTGGAGCGGTGCGGTTTTTATCCGTAATAATCTCACACATATCGCCAGATTTTAGGGGCTTATCCAAAGTGGCGATCTCTCCGTTGACTCTAGTTTGCACCGCTTTATTACCAATCTCTGAGTGAATTGAATAAGCTAAATCAATTGGAGTTGAATCCTCTGGAAGATCAATCACATCTCCTTGCGGGGTGAAGACAAAAATCCGATCCTTAAACATATCCAACTTTAACTCATTCAAATGTTGCATGAAGTCACTGGTGGAAAGTTCTTTTTGGATCTGCGCCAATTCAGAGAGCCATTTTACATGCCGATCTTTATGCTTATCCGTTCCCTTGTATTTCCAGTGCGCCGCCACTCCAAATTCATTTTCCTCATGCATCGTCTCCGTTCTAATCTGAAATTCTAAAATGGAACCTTGCTCATCAAAAACAGTGGTGTGAAGTGATTGATAGCCATTCGGTTTTGGTTGGGCAATATAATCCTTAATTCTTCCCGGTAGAGGATTATACATTCCATGCAAGATTCCAAGGATGGCGTAACAAGAGGGAACATCCGGCACCACAATTCGCAAGGCCACCAGATCATAAATTTTGCTAATGTCATTTTTATATTTCACCAACTTTCGGTGCAAGCTATAACAATGTTTCAATCGTCCATGAATGGTAATCTGGCTGATTCCATTTTTTCTGGCCTCAAACTCAACATTTTTTAACGCTCTCTGCAAAGCTGGTCCAAACTTTTTTACCCGCTCTTGCAGTAAGTGTTCTGTCCAGGCATATTCTTTAGGATGCAAATACTTAAAGGCAAAATCCTCAAAATTACCACGGTAGTCACCCATACCCAATCGTCCGGCGATGGGCGCATAAATCTCCATCACCTCTTGAGCAATTCTAATCCGTTTTGCTTCTGGTTGAGCGTACAAAGTTTCAAGATTATGCATTCTATCGGCAAACTTTATGAAAATTACTCTCACATCTTGCGCCATCGCAATAAACATTTTCCGCAGATTTTCCACGTACCGGTCCACCCCTCTATATTTAATTTTTTTGAGCTTGGTAACCGAACTCACCATTCCGGCAATATCGGCCCCAAATTCTCGCTCCAAATCCTCAATCGTTACGGCCGTGTCTTCAGAAATATCGTGTAAGAGGCCAGCGGCAATAATCTCTACCGGTAATTTTAGCTTGGCCAATTTTTTAGCCACCTCCAATTCATGCACCACATAAGGGTCCCCCGTTAGTCTAAATTGACCGGCATGAGCAGTGGCGGCAAATTCATACGCGCGCTTGAGCAACGCCAAATCATCCGCGGTGTATCGGGCATCCAAACAGGTCATTAGATCGTGAAATGTTAAAGCCATAGTTATCACCAACTTTCCTAGTTTAACACAACTCTCATCACCCTACTGTAGTACAATACTCTATATTATGCCCATTGCTTCCAAGAAAGCTACTTTAGACCGAATCTACAAATTAGCAAACCAGCACGGCATTCACCTCGCTCGATCGCTAAAGATTGCCGACTATCCTGAAGATATCAAGGTCTTATTGGGAGAAATGGTCCCACAAATGAGTTTTGTGCAACTTCAAAAGTTGGACCGATTGCTCCAAGCCAATACCAAACGCCAAGCCCTAAAACAGACCGAAGGTCTCCGCCTAACCATCGCGAGCTATGCCAATGCTTTTGCTTTAAAACGCCACGCCGCCACCATCCAATTTGAAAACGCTCTTAAAGAACTGAGAAAAAAGATCAATCAGTTTTCTAAAACCTAATCTATGTTAGAAAAAGATGCATCAGTCGGCATGCTCATTGATTCAGGAACTCCAGAACTTAAACCCGGCCTTGAAGTTATTAGACCAATAAACCTGGCAGAACTGAAGAAAGTATTTAAAGAGTTTAATAAGTTTGCCGCTTTTGAAAATCATTCAGAACGAATCTCTGCCTTTGAATATGTAGATACTACACCGGACGGAAAAGCAAAACTTAGCTCTGATCAAATGCTAGGCAAAATAATGGCATATCTAGAAACTTTAGAAACCCCAGAAAAAGAAGAGCTATTATCCTTCGTAATTCCAGAAAAAACCGCAGAATTTTTGAATGTATTAGAAACGATTACTCGTGAATTTTATAAGCAACCGGAAGCAGCTGACATTGAGAAACCTAAAACCAATACCGCCCCCGACCTTGCCACTGTCCCAGATTCCGCTCCCGCCACCCCCGATTCCGCCACTGACCCTGCTTCCGCAGTAGCCGTTGGGTCGGTGGTTGCAGATCAAGAACAAGATCGCTTAACCACAGTAGAGAATGCACTCGTTACCCCTTCGGCTCTCCCCGACTATCTCCTAGCCCATCTTCCAGCTCAGTTCCAAACAGCCGGATCAGCTAGAGAAAAAGCCATAAAAAAATTCCAACTATTGCTGGACCAATTAATGGAACTAAACGAAATAATTAAGACCACTAAAACGGACTCCATTAGGAAGTCAATCAAGGCCAGTAGAAAGCTCCTATTGGAGCAAATCTTAGCTTCTTATACTCAGAAAAAAGATTCGGAAGGTCGAATTCAACTCACCGGCGCTATAAGTCGCTATGAAAGAGGGGGAGTAGAAATTGCCTCCGCCCCCCACCGCACCCCCGCCCCCGAAAGCCTCGTGCTAGTTTCATCTCCATCGTTGCCTCAACCAGAAATAGTGCCAGCACAAACAGGGGTTTCTGCGTTCCAGTTAGCAAAAGATGAACTAAAGAAATCATTGAAAGTTAAGCCTGAAAGTCAGCGGCTACCAGAGCTTTCTAAAGCTGAAATTGTTGAAGGATTAAACAAGGCCATCAAGGCAGAAATGAACTTGATTCTTGCCGAACTTTTACCGCTGCAGCAAGAAATTTTAAGATTTCTACCTTCTAATAATCAGGCTTTAAAGCTGGTCGTTACAAAGTTTTTCCGGAGTCTGATAGACCCCAATTCATTCCATTTTGTCTCCAATCGTCAGAGAGTTTATAGCGACGCTTTGATTGCGGATTATAATCGTGTTAAAAAACAAACCGTGGCGTCTATCCTAGGTTCGGACAATAACGCTCAAACTCGTCGGCATAACCTTAATCAAGTTTTTGAGGAACTATATCAAGCCGGTCGTGACCGATTACCTAGATACTTTGAACTCCAGCAGTTGGCTAGCGATGCTAGATTTACCACTGACATTCTTAGCACGGGCGAAGTTTTTGAACATCTCAAGGCGTTAGAGACCGTGTTGCCTAATATTGATGGATTGGAAAAGGCGGGTCAAGATTGGTTAGTTCGTCTGCAAGCATCTACTGATAATCCGGCCACGCCCCAATCAGATCTAGACTTTAGGCAATTTGAGCTTTATCGGGATCAATTATTAACCACTAACCGTCTACTCGCTGGTAGAGGTGCTTTGCTTGCTGCTCATATTGAGCCGTTTGAAGTTTTAGCTCGCATGGAGGTGAATCTTGGTTCAATCCCAGAAGCGGTGAGGCAGCTTCTAAATGGGATTGAGGAAATGCTACCAAAGATCAGTTCATTCTCCGAGCCAATTGAATCCTAAAATCATCATCTGATATGCAAAAACCGTTTGAAACCAGATTAGATGGACTTGCTCGTAACTTAGCCAGAGCGGTTGAAGCGAGGCGGGATTCAGTTGAACGATCCAAACATCTCCAGGCTGAATTTGAGCGCAAAGACCTTATTCGGAGATTAAATAATGAATTATCAGATCTTGAACTACAGGTCAGCAATCATTTAGCTTTGTGTGAATTATTACCAACTGATCCCAGCAATCAAATCCGCGCCGATGCTCTTTTGGTACTAATTAATAATTTTATTAAAACTAATCGCGATTTTAGGCATGATCCGCCAATTGCAGGGCTGTTGTTCACCGCTAAGGACATGAAAAGATCGCTCACTGGTAGTGTGTCTTCACTCGTTCCCGTGCTCAGCCCAGAACCAACCCCCGAACCAGCACCAGCACCCGAACCAGCACCAACAATTGAAAAAGTCACCACTACTACACTAACTCCGACTGAATGTGCTGCGCACTGCGGTCGCATCAAGGATCTGTTGCGGACGATTGGCAACAATTCTGCTAAATTCGCTGAATTTATTAAACAACTAAACGATGGTAAAGTTTTTTACAATGGTGAAGATTTGTACAAGTTGGATTACAACCAAGAGTTCGGAGCCAATAATGAACTGTTCTCAGAAGCTACTGAAGCCTTACAAGTGAAATTCCCGCCCGCGCAACGCTCACTCAAAACTCCGCTCACTCAAGAATTGAATCGATTAAAACCGTTACTTGCCGCTCAACAAAGACAAATCAACCAAATACTAGCCGCTAGAAAACAGAGAGACCTAAGAGCACTTGGTGTTGTGGCATCGGTCAAAACTGTGGATGGTGAACCAGCCGGTGAGGGCACATTGCCAGCGGTCGAGAATGCAGATTCCGGCGTTGAATCACCACTTACGGAGTTGAATGCATTAGTTGACAAAACTAGTGCAGCGATCACCGATTTTGATGCGATTGTTCAGAGACTAGTAGCTGGTGAGCATCCTGCCGAAAGCGAAGTCCAGAGGTTGAAAAATACAGCGACTGCACGTTTTAGGGAACTTCAAGTCGCACTCAAAAACTCTAAGGGCAGTTTAAACGCTGTTCAACAAACGGCGCTAGATGAAGATGTTGATTCGATCGGGGTATTTTATCGGAATACCATAACGGCTCATGCAGAAATTGAGAATCAGCGAGCGGAAAATATCGGCGTCCCATTTATTGATGATGCCAATATTGAGGAACTTCCTGATGAACCGATTGAACCGATTGAACCGGATAAACCGGATGAACCGCTTGAAGCGGTGGTAATTGAAAGATTAGACGAGGATTCCGATGATGAGTCCACTTGGGCGACTAACCCGAGGGATTGGAATGGTCGTGAAGGTGACTCATTCCATCCCGACCCCCATCCGGAGGTAGTAAAGATGGCCGGTGGTGCGGTGGTTGGTGGGTTATGGGGGATGCTCAGTAGAACATCACGGCGTATTTTCGGTTATTCAAAATCACGCCCATCCCCATCAAGCGCGGCTCCGGAACTAATCCACCCCAATGGATATGGCACCGAAACAAAACCCGAAGTCTCTAAACGGAGGGTAGCTGGAAATCTCGTATTCGGTCTGGCTTCTGCCGCCACGCAAGGATTGGCAACTTATGGCGGGGTACAGCTAGGAATTGAACTCGCCAAAAATTTCGCCAAAAAAATGCAGGGTTCGGAGGCCAAGAAGTTTTATAGCGAACTGGCCATTCTTGAAAATACTCTTAATCATACTATCAACCGGCTTGAGGAGATCAGGGATGAGATAGCGGATGATGAAGACGAACTTTTAATTGAGGCTAGAGGGCAACTGATGGATATTATTGAGGAGGAGACGGCAGTAATTAAAAATAAAATCGCCAATCTCCAGGTGGACCAAGTGGTCAAAACGGAGTTAGAGCAGTCTTTAGCTAGGCATGTTGAAGAATATTTAAGAACTCAAACTGTAAATGGGGAATCTTTCTTAACCACTTCCATGCAGGTCTTCACCAAGGTATTGGAACCAAGACTCAATCGCCCCGAAGTTAGCGCCGAATCCGGTAATTCAGCAATCGTTTTGGGCAATCAAATTTTTGAATTGTTCGGTAAGAATACTTGGATCGGCGCGTTACAACCGGTTGGTTGGTTGGGCGGTTACTTGACTGGTCGATTGGCCACCGAGACCAAACAAACCGGAGATAAGAAAAGAGCCGAGCAGGGGATCGGCACTAGAATCAAAGCCGGCTTTACAAAGTATTGGGGCGCGCTCACTTTAGGCGGTGGAAGAACCAAACAGGCATTAAGAGAGCAGCGCCAGGCCTTAGTGCGGGGTGCAAAGATGATCGGACTCGTTGTCGCAGCCGGCGCTGGGGTGGAGAATAGAATTACTGAAGGTCCGGATTCTGGGGAAAATATTAATCAAACCCTTGAGCACGTGGCTTCTGTGTATGAACCAGGGGATCCTGGTTTGAGTGACGATGCGGTTGATACCGATGAAGCTGAAGATGATGTTGCAACAGTAATTACTCCGCCAGAAACTACTCCCACCACTACCACCGGTGTGGTGGACGATTCGCCAGTTCCGGATCAAGCTGGCATCATCACCGTGCCGGAAGCGATGGTTAATGCTAAGGTTGTGAGTCGGGGAGATGGCATTACTCAAGTTTTGGTGAGAGTGATCAATAAAAATCCAAGCCAGTATGGGCTAACAGTTAGCGCGGATACCAGTATTAGGGATCAACAAATTATTAGATTAGCCAAGGAGATGGCCAAAACCGACCAGTTGCTAAATGTTTGGTTGAGTGCCAAGGCAATCGGATCAATTCACATTTCTCCAATTAAAGCTTTTGATAACAAATGGCACGTAAATTTTACAACCAGTGCCGGAGAGCCACTGACACAAGCTCAACTCATGAACGGAGGTTATTTTGAAGAACCAAAATCATAAGGTAATTGAGCGGCGTTTTCCCCAAGCGCGTTTTGGCGCTTTCCGCTTTTTCTCCAGAAAGGCCAAACCTTCTTCTAATGTAATTGTTAACGGATCCCGTTTTTTGGGTACGGTGGCGTTGATAACACCATCAGTTACATAGGCACCAAACCGACCATCTTTCACGGTAATTATCGCTTTACTTGTGGGATCCACGCCAAGTTCGGCCAATGGTTTTAATCGCTCCGCTTTTTCCGACATTCCCGCCATAAACAATCTCTCTCCCTCCATTAAGCTCAAACTGTGAGGATCAACTCCCTCCGGCAATGATACATTTACGCTCCCACCTTTTAAGTACAATCCAAACGGGCCCTTGGCCACCACCAATTCTTCGCCGGATTTCATCACCCCTAAACTTTTAGGCAACGCCAATAGTTTTAACGCTTGCTCAAGCTTTAAAGTTTGTATCAACTGATTTTTTTCTAATGAGGCTCGGTGTGGTTTTGGATTTTCATCTGATACTTCACCCACCTGTACATACGGTCCAAATCTTCCCGTTCTCGCGATGATTGTGAGTCCAGTCTTGGGGTCGGTACCAATCACCGTTTCCTTCATCACCTCCGCTCGCGTTAAATGGGCGGTTTTCTCAAGCAAATTTTTATGAAACGGCTGATAGAATTCCTTTATCACTTTTTCCCATTTTTTCTCACCGTCTGCCACCGCATCTAAATCTTTTTCCACCTCCGCCGTAAAATTATAATCCACAACATTAGGAAAATGCTCGGTCAATAAATCAGTTACAATCATGGCAATCTCCGTAGGGAAAAGTTTTTTATTATCATCCCGTTCTACATATCCCCGATCAATAATCGTGCTGATAGTGGGGGCGTAAGTTGACGGTCTACCAATGCCATGTTCTTCTAAAATTTTCACCAAAGTAGCGTCTGAATATCTAGCCGATGGTTCGGTGAAATGTTGCTCCGCTTTAACTACCGGTGAACCCACTCCATCACCCACCGCCATTTTTGGCAGAATCTTATCTTCGCTAGCAAGCCAGATGCGCATATATCCCGGAAATAGCACTTTGCTTCCCACCGCTCTAAATACTAGTCTTTCACCCAACAGATCAACGGTCTGTCTTGATAGCACCGCTGGTGGGAGCTGTGAAGCCATGGTTCGTTTCCAGATCAAATTGTACAATCTCGCTTCGCCACTATCCAACTTTGCTTTCATGAGCTCCGGAGTTAGCGCTGGATCAGTGGGACGGATTGCTTCATGGGCTTCTTGGGCACCGGGTTTATTAGTGTGATACCGTTTAGCTCCCAGAGCGTATTCTGCTCCGTAGTTCTTCTTAATAAAAGTTTGAGCGGCTGATAAAAATTCTTCAGCAAGCGTCATTGAATCCGTTCTCATGTAAGAAATCAAACCGGTTTCATAAAGGTGTTGCGCAATTGTCATGGTCTGCTTGGCACCAAATCCTAATCTAGTATTTGCCTCTTGTTGGAGCGTAGAAGTAGTAAGCGGTGTGGG
>CALRGN010000003.1 GCA_943357745.1 Candidatus Uhrbacteria bacterium | reverse complement strand
TCCGGTACTCTAAAGGCGGCAAAGAAAATATCCAATTCATCCCCCGCCCCAAATTGACTAGAAAGCCAGCGATCTCTTAATAATCCCACCACGCGGGAGAGTACTGAAAGCAACCCCACTAATACGGCGGCACTAAAAACGGAGTCGCTCGCTTGCAGGAGTCGCTTGATCATACTGTCCTAGGATTGTTTATGATTGATATCTCTGTTAGTATAGCATTCCCAATCTATCCATCAATATGAAAAATAACCCTATTCCCGCACCAGTATTCAATTCTAGCTCCCAAATCGGTACGGGAAAACCAATACTACCTGACCCCAGTTTGTGTCCCAATCCGGAGCAATGCGGATCTTGTGGCTGGTCGCATATTCCCTACCCTAAACAGTTGGAGCAAAAGCTAGGTGATATCAATGGTTCTTTTAAGATTAAGCAGTTGGGTTTTCGGGTGGAACGAATTATTCCTTCTCCGCTGCAGGATCATTATAGAAATCGGATGGATTTTGTAATTGACTTTCAAGGCAAGGTGGGTCTCCGAGAAAAAGGCAAGTGGTGGCGAGTAATTGATAATCATCCTTGTTTTTTAGCGGATGAGAAGATTGATGGCTTGTTTTATAAAGTACGAAATTGGGTCACAAGCGCGGGCTTAAGTTTTTATGACCGTAAAGCCAGTTCCGGCTTGTTACGATACGCCGTGATCAGATCAAGCACAATTGGTGAAACGATGTTGATTGTTGTAACTAGCGCTCCGAGCGATGACACGGAATCTAAAATGATCGTCACCGCTTTGGAACAACTTAAAACAATACCCGCTTTAACAACGCTAATTTGGTCCATCAATCACACCATCTCTGATGTTTCTTATGGAGATGAAGAGCGGATAATTTTTGGCCCCGGATATATTGCCGAAGAGTTACTCGGCAAGCTGTATCGAATCTCTCCAAATGCTTTTTTTCAAACCAATCCCCATTGCGCTCCAGAATTGATCAAGGTGGTGCGGGAGTTTATGGGCGACTGTAGTGATAAAACCGTGCTTGATTTGTATTGTGGTACTGGTTTATTTTCAATCGCTTTAGCTTCTGATTGTAAGCAAATGATTGGGGTTGAAATAAATGAAACGGCCATAAAAGACGCCAACATTAATGCTGAACTAAATAATCTCACAAACAAAATTACCTACCATGCCTCCCCCACTGAACAATTTGATTGGTTAGGAATTGGTGCGGACACAGTGATTCTTGACCCTCCAAGAAGTGGCTTGCATCCAAATACCTTGGCGGAAATTATCGGACCAAAGGGACCAAACAAACTGATCTATGTATCTTGTAATTACAAAAATCTAGCGCGAGAGCTGGTGGAACTTAAAACTAAATACAAAGTTGCAGAGCTGGTGGCGATCGATATGTTCCCCCACACTCCGCATGTGGAAGTAATAGTTAAATTGGAACGGATCAAATAACTTAAATTAATCCAGAACTAATAACATCGTAACAGTGGACATACTCAAAGCTAGTAAAGCCAATACGGTGGCCAAGTTGAGGTGAACGTGAGAGCGTTGATGATTGTTTTTCATAAGTTGGATTAACTTTTCTTAAGGGTTAAATAAAGTTTAGTAATGGCAAAGTTGGAGATCAACCCAACGAGGATTGCTGATAGGAGGGTGCAAACGATTGCCGCCGCCCCCAACAAAGAAAGGATGATACTGACGGCGATTGCCGCCGACTCCTGATTGATGAAACCGCCAAGGGAAAAAAGAACAACGGTGATGATTAGGGGCAACAGGACGGCGGCTACCAAAGTTAAGCTAAATAAAAACAGGATCCATTTAATCCCTTTAGTCATTTTCCACGACTCTTTAATTGCTTCAATGGCGTTACGACTCCCTTCAATTAACAGGAATTCGGTGAAAATCAATCCAAACAATAAAATGATTCCAGGGATGACAAATAGAATGAAGCCGAATAATAAGATGAGGCAGAGCAGAAGGTAGCCTAGAGCAATGGTGATCAATTGTTTACCCGAAAGCTTAAGTAGGGTCTTTACATTATATTTCTTACCTTGTGTGATCCAGATCGTGATTCTAATGGTGTAAATGGCGAATAATAGACCGGTAAATAAGTGGAACATTTGACTCACAAATTGCAGAACTGGGGATCCGGTTTGCTCTGCAAATAAAATTGCGCTCAAACCGACCATTCCATTACTGGCCGGATTGATGATGGCGAAAAATACTAAAACTCCAGATGTAATCAGGGCATAAGCTATGGATAATAATAGCCCATGGCTCAACAGCTTCAACCCGGATTTCTTGGTTAGCTCCCAACCAGACTGCCAAAGGGAACCGACGGTAACTTTTGGGCTAGACATATGGCAGTAGTATAGCAGAGCATTCTTCAAATTAAGATTTGCAATTTAGATCAATTGTTGATAAACTTGAATTTACGAAAAATTAAATTATGGCAAAATCAGGAATGGTGACAATTATTGGTCGATCAAATGTAGGTAAGTCCACCTTGCTTAATGCCCTAGCCGGCACTAAGTTAGCAATCACAACTCCAAAACCACAAACAACGCGCTTGCCGGTTACGGGAATCTTGAATCGACCGGAAGGACAAGCGGTGATAGTTGATACCCCGGGAATAATGCAAAAGGCGCGCGATCAGCTGACGAGCCGATTGTTGCAGTTAGCCAAGGAAAGTCTCCATGGGGTTGATGCGATCATTTATGTGGCGGACGCCAGCCGATTGATTGGTGATGAAGAGAAGCAAACCTTGAAATTAATAGAAGAGAGCAAACTGCCCAAGCTCATGGTAATTAACAAGATGGATAAGCCGGAGGCAAGACATTTTGTTGATTTTTATAGAGACATGAAAGATCGGTTTGAAAATTATGTGGAGATTTCTGCCTTGGATGGTAAAAATATTGATTTAGTGGAACGCTGGATTTTTGATCATCTACCAGAAGGTGAACCAATGTACCCCGAGGGACAGGTGACTAATATTTCCAATGAACAGTGGATGGCAGAGTTAATTAGGGAGAAGATTTTTCTAAGATTACGGGAAGAGGTTCCCTATTCCGTGCATGTGGTGGTGGATGAGATTACAACTCGTGCCAATGGCGTGGTGTATGTTAAGGCGCGGATCATTACCAGTTCTAATCGTTACAAACCAATGATTATAGGCAAAGGTGGTCAAGGCTTAAAAGAAATCGGTCAATCAACCCGCAATGAACTGGAAGCGGTTAGTGGAAAAAAATATTATTTGGAATTAGCGGTAGAAGTTGATAGCCGTTGGGTGGACCAGTTGAGCTAAAATAAAAACCAACCTAATTGAAACACAAGACGGTTACGCCCCTTTCATCCAAGCTCGCAGATCATCTTCTCCCCTACCCCCGCAAATAAATTTTTTAGTCTCCGTGTTGTAAAAAAATGGCACACCCCCGCAAAGACCCTGGTCAACAATGGCCAGTTTTTTTGCATTCTCCTCATTGCTCCAAACTTCATATTTCTCCACCGTGAGACCTAGTTCCTGCTCTAGTTTAGTTACGATTGGGTGCATTTTTACGCAGTGCGGACAAGTATCGCCAAAGTATTCTTGAAGGGCCATAGTTTTTATAATTCCAAACTAAATTAACGCTTAACCCCGGTTTGAGTATCCCAGTCTCCATTCTCACAACTTTCCCCCCGAGCGGTGAGAAGATACTTCCAACTATAGTGCACCAGCAAACAACCGTGGTCTAGGATTCCGGTGGTGGAGGTGATGGATGTAGTGAGCATATTCACGACCACGCTCGCTTGACCAGCGCGGATGGTTAGCGGACTAGTGATCGCTACCGGAACGTTGTGGGAAACCTCCAAGGTTCCTTGGATCAGTTCAAACTCTTCCGGTTGATTTGGAAGTCCGGCTAGGTATCTGAGTTCGGTGCGTACCCAAGGTCTCAACTGATAACCGTTGCAGGTTTTAATTCCGATTGGGTCAGTAACCCAGCTGTTAAAATACGAGCCGCGAGAACCTGAAGGCTGAGTGGTCGATATGGTGGTGGACGGAGTGATCGAGGGAGTGGTCGAGGGAGGGGTCGAGGTGGTGATTGGGGACGAGAGCGATAGCACGCAGTGCGTTAAACGCCCGCCCCCGCCGGCCCATTCATAGCCCAAATTTCTGGCGATCAAGGCGGTGAATAATAACAAGATAATTAGACCGGATAAAACGGTGGGTGTAGCATTTTTGGTGAAACCTAAAGTCATAATTCAAAGCTCTCCCCCATTTTGGGAATCAAAATTTCCGCACTCAAGGTCTTATTCAAATGCTCTTTAAATTTTAGTTTAGTTTCCGGATCGCCGTGAACAAGGAAGATTTTTTGCACTGGAACGGCGGGAGCGGAAAGCCAGCGAGTAAGTTTATCTTGATCGGCATGGGCGGAGAAAGCTTGAATTGTTAAAATCTCGGCTTTAACGGCAATATTGTTGCCAAATATTTTGACCGATTTAGCACCATCTAATAATCGCCGACCAAGCGTGCCTCTAGCTTGGTAGCCAATGATCATCAAAGCTGACTTAGGATCAGAGAGATGTTGAAGGGCGTGATGCATAATTCTCCCCCCGCTCAACATGCCATTGCCAGCGACGATTATTTTTGGTCGATTATCTTCATTAATTAATTTTGATTCCGGTACGGTTAAGGTCTCACGCAAGGATGGGAAGGAAAAGAAATCGCCGTCCTTGCTAACGGCCGGATGATCAAAATTTAAATAAGAAGAATAGTGGCGGTAAAGGGAGGTGGCTCTAATTGCCAACGGGCTATCCAGATAAACTGGCACTTGTGGCGCTTCATCACGCTCAAAAATCTGATCCAATTCAAATAATAATTCTTGAGTTCGTTCCACCGAAAAAGTGGGCACCATGAGCGTGCCGCCTCTGCCAATGACGCGCTTTACATATTCCAATAGTTTGACGCGTCGAGCGGCTGGCGGTTCATGCAGTTTGTCGCCATAAGTTGACTCACAGATGGCGTAATTGGCGGCATGGAGTGGTTCTGTTTCTGGTAAGATAGGGATTTTTTCATTGCCAAGATCACCACTAAAAACCAAGCGAGTGGCGGGACTGTCCGGCGAGGAGCGCACATCCACGGTGATATAAGAAGATCCTAAAATATGGCCGGCGTCATGAAACATCACGCTCAATAACGGCGAGAGTTTAAGTTCAGTATGATAACCAACTCCGGTCCAGTGATTCATGGCTTGCTCTTTATCTTCGGGATCATAAGGCACCGCATCTTCACAACGCTCGGCATTCTCTCGCATGATTTTTAAAGAGTCGTCCAGAATAATATTGGCCACCGCTTTGGTGGGTTCAGTGGAAAATATTTTACCAGTGTAACCTTGTTTGTAAAGCATTGGGAGCCTCCCCACATGATCAAAATGTGCGTGTGTAACCACCACCGCGTCTAAAATAGTGGGGTCAAAAATGAGTGGTTTATGAACCTCAGCACTACACATTCGCTCTCCCTGAATCATCCCACAATCAATCAGAAGTTTATATTCCCCGGTATCCAATAAAAAACAGGAACCGGTTACCTCCTCCGTGGCTCCATAAAAGGTGAGTTTCATACGGGATCAGTTTAACAGATAGACTTGATTTTTGTGCTAAACCTGTGTATAGTTCCAGCGCTTTTTATTTTGGAAATCTTGTGTCGCAAAATGATCCTACAATTTGGCATCTAGCCCACCGCCCGATTATCGCTCTCTCCCCCATGGCGGACATGACCGATTCGGCTTTTTGTCGGGTGGTGAAAGAAGTAACTGATCCTAAGATCGGCTTGATTATGTTTAGGGAGATGGTTTCTGCTGAAGCAGTGGTGCGCGGTAATGAGAAGACGCTTGATATGACGGCAATTCATCCGGCGGAGCGCCCGTTGGTGCAACAGATTTTTGGTTCTAATCCTGAAACTATGGCCTTGGCTGCAGCGAAAATTGCCGCCGAACATCAGCCGGAAGGGTTTGATATTAATATGGGCTGTCCGGTTTATAAAATTGTGCACCAATTCAACGGAGCATCTTTGATGCGTGAGCCGGAGTTAGCGGAAGCGATTGTGCGCCAGATGAAAAAGGTGATCTCAGTACCGCTTTCAGTTAAGATCCGTTTGGGCTGGGTTGATCCTAATGAGTGTTTGGATTTTATTGCGATGCTTGAACAGGCTGGTGCGGACTTGGTTACAATTCATGGGAGAACTAAAACGCAAGGTTACTCCGGTGTGGCCGATTGGCGAGCGGTGGGGGCGGCCAAACGAAGAGTGAAAATTCCGGTGTTGTGTAATGGGGATATTCATACGGCCGACCGAGCAGAGGTGGCGCTCGCAGAGTCTCTTTGCGATGGGCTGTTGATTGCCCGCGGAGCTTTGGGCAACCCGTGGATTTTTACTCAGATCAATGACGCATTGGCGGGGCGAGAGGTGGGAGTGATTAGTTGGACCGAGCGACTTGAGGTAATGAAACGCCATTTGAAGTATCATCTGGAGCAATATGGCCCCGGCGCCGTGCCAACTTTTAGGAAACATATGAGCTGGTACTTAAAAGGATTACCAAATATCCGACCACGGCGAGATGCTTTAATGAAAGCAGTAACGGAGGTTGAGTTGATTGAGCAACTTGAATTAATTCCTAATTTGGAGGATAATGGCTTGGGTATTGAGTCTACTTCAGTGGGAGAGAAAATTTATTCCGGGATCGTCTAGCGGCAGGACAGCGGCCTCTGAAGCCGTTAACCGTGGTTCGAATCCATGTCCCGGAACCATCACCACCCGTTCCTAAACACTTTTTGATATTTAACAACGAAGTTCAATGGACATGTTTGGTAATATATTTATCACTTAGGCACATTACCACACCAACACAAAGGGTGGGCGTAATTCTAACTGCTTGCTCACAATCTTGCTCAATCCTTTTTTATAAATTGCTAAACCGCTAAATTCATAGGCGGGGTTTGAGTCGGAGGCATAAAAGGCATTAAGTTCCACAATCCAAAACGCTTCTTCGGAAGAGAGGATCTCCGAGGAGGTGTAAAGCGGGAGATTAATAGCGGGGAGTAGCCACGGTGGCATGGCATCCGCAGAAATGATTCCTAAATAACCACGACCGCTGGCGGTGGGGTGTTCAGAAAAAGTAACCGCCAGATCACCAAGCATTAGCCCTTGGTTAAGGCGATTTTGTAGGTCAATTATCTCCCCCCAAGCCGATGATTGTTGGGTGTGATCAAACCTGATCGCTAGATTTAATTTCTGAACGGCGGCTTGATTACTAGCTAATGATCGACTAAAATCTCTAAGTTCCGTACCTTGCCAACCGTATCCCTTGGCGAGATTTTTCATTACGGTTGTTTCTATCACCGATCCTAAGGCAGATTTAAATTTGTGTTTGGAATCATCAAGCCAACTGGCCCTCGCAACCACCTGGGGATACCAAATCAAAGTATTATCTACCACCGCCACGGGAGGCGCAATGGTGAAACCAAATAATTGTCCTAGTTTTCCGGTGGGTTGAAAAATAAAAAATAACTGTACCCACAGAAGGTACAGCCCCACAACTAAGACGGTGCGCTTTAAAAATATTTTTAAAACCATAACTAGCGGGCGCCAAAGAAATATTCCCACCAGTCCGCTAAATGATGGCGCCGCTTGGGCTGATAATTTTCCGCAATCGGGATGACAGCGGAATTTTGAGCGTCAACCACTAAAATTGCCTGCTCCCCCGGAAGTCCAAGATTCTCTTTTGTTCTGGCCTGACTTTCTAGGTAATACTCAGAAGAGAGTTTGGCAATCAGTGATAGCGCCTCCGCCTTCTCCCCCACCAATCTAAGTTCTTCTGCCTGTAGCCGCTCAATCTCTGATGCCACCGCCCGTCCTTGACCATATTCTCTAAAAACTCCGATTCCTAGAAAGAGTAGGAGGATGAGGAGAATCACAATTGCTAGCAAGCGATATGACATAAGGATTTCATTGCTTGGGTTTGATGGTTTGTTAACCTAAACAGTGTAACCTAAATCGGCTAGCGCGTTTAGAGCCGCTTGGGCGTCAGACCAAGGAATTTTCTGACCATTGGCCACCGCCATTACCGGTTCTGATCCCTTCCCCGTAATAATCACCGCTTCCCCGGGAAGGGCGGCATGGATGGCCACCTTGATTGCCGTGGCGCGATCTAGTATCAACTTTAAATCCACTCCCACTCGCTTTCCCACCGCCTGTGCCCCAGCGGCGACATCTTTTATAATGTCCTCTGGATTATCATCATACGGATCTTCATTGGTAACCACCACCAAGCGCTCCTCCTTGCCGGCAATTTCTCCAATCATTTTCCGACGCGCCAAATCTCTACCCCCACCGGCGGAACCATGAACACCAATAATTGCGACCGGATGTAAGCTATGAACCGCCTTAAACAAAGCGGTGAGAGCACCCGGCTCAAAAGCATAATCAATAATAACTATAAATGGTTGACCGGCACAAATAAACTGAAATCTTCCTGGCACCGACCCCAGTTTTTCACTGGCAACCAAAACTTCTTGTAACGGGAATCCCAAAGCGGTAACAGTGGCCACGGCTGCCAAGGCATTTTTTCTTGAAAATTCGGCGGGCAATTGCCAGTGCACAGGGTGGTGGTTGACGGTGATATTTGCGCCCACAGACTGTGCTTGAATATCCAGTTGTCCACTCCCCCATCCGAACTTTACAATTTTTTTTACGGGAAAGCTAGAAAAAAATTCTACTTCTCGGTCATCACCATTTAGTACGACTATTTTTTGTAGGGTTTTACCGTTAAAAATTTTGATCGGGCTGTGGGCGAGATGGGAAAAAAGTTTACCCTTGGCGGCGCGATAATTTATGTAACCACCGTGGGCTTCAATATGTTCTGGGGAGAGATTGGTAAAGACCACTAGATCATAATTGATACCTTGATGTCTATGTTGACTAATACCCTGAGAGCTGGTTTCAATCACGGCATATTGACATCCTGAGCTCACCATTTTCCTAAGCATGCCGGAGAGGAAAAAACGCCCCAGCATGGTCATCTTACTTTTATTTTCCTCATATTCCCCATTAATGGCAAAGCCAATAGTAGAGGTATAGCCAACCGATTGATTCAAAGCGCGGAGAAGATCATAGATATATTGAACCGTGGATGACTTGCCACTAGTTCCGGTAACGCCAATTACAATCATTTGATTGGCTGGAAAGTGATACCAGAGAGCCGCCAACCAAGCTAAACAATAATGGTATTTGGCCATAAAACCAAAAGGAATCAAACATTTCATTTTGGCGAGGGTGGTCATAATTTTCTGACCTCCTCTCTATACACTTCCCCACGGTAAAAAGTGGTTTCACCTTCTTTTGCTGGTGCTCCGGGAGAATACAGCACCGTGTCTCCGGATCTAGCCTGCAATGCCGCTAAAGCTACCGCCGCCGCCAAATCTGGCACTTGGGCTACTCTCACCACACCGTTTAAGGCGGACATTACTTCAGGCGTGGCGGAACTAGTTAAAATAATGACTAGCTTTAATTGTTGTGACCAATTTAGTTTTTTAACCTGACTAGCTAAATCTGATGTGCCTTGGAAAATTAAAATCAGATGCTCTAATGAAGCAAATTTATCTACGGCGGAGATAGTGGCAACAAGTGAGGTGGCGGCGGTATCATTCACAAACGAGATTTCCCTTACCTCCCTAATTACCTCCTGATGATCGGGTAGACCAACAAACTCTTTTAGGGTGCGAGTGATAGATTCTACCGGAGCCCCGCGGAGCATTGCTGCGGCGGTGGCGGCCAGTAAGTTTTCTAGATTACTCACCCCCTTTAGGGCAATGCTGTCTACTGTTCCTAAGTTCCACTCCCCCCCATCTCGTTTAAAAATTATCTCCCCCGCTCTAACAAAACAACTAGCCGAATTTGCGGCTGTACTTGCGGTGGAACTTGCAATCTCTAATTCTGCAGTTTTAGAAAACCAACAGATTTTTCCGGTGGCACGAGATTCTAAAGCTCTAACCGCCGGTTGATCATAATTCATTACCGCCCATTGATCCGGTTGTTGAAACCCGATTATAATTTCTTTGGAGCGCGTGTATGATTCTATATCTGGATAGAGCTTTAAATGATCGGGATAGATGTTAGTAAGGATGCTGATCTCCGGACCTTTCCCCAGATCCAAAAAAGCGCGGGGCAGACTTTCTAATAACCATGAGGAAAGTTCTATAACCACCGGTTGCGCGGAGTTTCTAGCAATCAAGTCATCTAGAACGGAGAGCGGCGGAGTTTTTATGTTACCCACGAGGAGCGGGGTGGGATGGATTCCGGTAAGCATTTGTTGGAGCGCCAAAGAGACGGTGGTTTTCCCGCGAGTGCCGGTAACAGCGATAATTGGTTGTGGATAGTATCGGAAAAATAATGAGACATCTGATTCTAACGCAATGCCGTTTTCAAGCGCCAGTTTTTGATACGACCGCTCGCTTGGCACCCCAGGACTCTGAATGACGCAGTCCACCTCTGTGAAATCGTCGGGACGATGTTCACCCAAAGCAAAGACGGGCGGATAAAGAGTTTTAGAGCTGTGAGCGGCTTGATATTGATCAAACCAGTGCATCAACCCATCCACACTTTCCCGCATGGCCTGATTATCCTTTAGATCAGTAATTACCACTTGGGCGCCGTGAGAAAGAAGCCATTTTACCGTATCAAATCCGCCTGAATGCTCATATTTTCCTAGGCCGATCACGGTAACTACGGCGTCCTGAAAATTGTCCTTTAAGGATAGATCCATAGCTAAGATATAATACCATATGAGTTAGATTTTGAATGGTTGACCGATAATCCAACCACGCAGTAATTTATACCCTAACCATTACCCTTGATTGCCTTCTGCTTTGGTCTCACGATTGATATTTGCAGATTGGTAGGATTCTGCTAGAATACCGGTCATGCGCTGGTAGCTCAGGGGTAGAGCAAAGGCCTTTTAAGCCTGTGGTCGTGGGTTCGATTCCCACCCGGCGCACCAATGATCTGTACCCAATAAAGTAGACACTCAACGGTGTCTGCTTTTGTTTTATGGTTTAATTTAAGCAATGACTTAACCTTAATGATATGCGAACGATCTTTTCTGAGACGGAGCGAGCTAATCTATTAAAAAATCCCTCTGTTTTTAACTGTTCGGAACGGTGCATGAACTATACCTATGAATTTAAAATTCGGGCATTAGAGTTACATTCGGAAGGAATCAGCACTAAAGAAATTTGGCGATTTTATTGGGTATGGGGGGTGTTTATTTAGCGCAACTGGTCCACAATAATCTTAGCTAAGGCTACTTCTCCGCCATGAATGAACAACTCATGTAAATTGGTTTTTAGTTTAAATCTCTGATGCTCATCCTGAAGGAGATGCAAGATAGTCTGGGCTAATGATTGGGCGGTATCGAGCGGTGGTAATTGCACCGCTTCACCAATAGAACATGCGGTGGCGTTTATTGTCTGCGGGCCGGCTAATGGTACCAAGATAGTGGGTTTGGCTAACACGCTTAGTTCCATAATTGTTCCCATGCCGGCCCGAGAGACCACTAGATCGGCCACCGCGTAAGCGTCAGCAAGACCGGCGCCCAGATATTCAACAGCATGATAGCCGGCGCCCAAAGTGGTAAGGCCAGTAACTAGTTTTCCGCGCCCAACTACATGGAGGAGATTACAATGTGGTAGTAGTTGGGAGGCAATGGAGAGAATTTTTTCATTAATTGATAGGGCGCCGGTACCGCCACCGAGTATGAGAACAGTAGGAAAATTTGGTCGCAATCCAAATCTTTCTTGGGCCAATTCTGCTCTACCGGCATTGAGATCTGATCTAACAATCGTACCGAGATATTTTGCTTGATTTTTTTTTAATTTATCCGCGGTTTGGGGCCAACTTGTGGTAACACTTGAGGCTAAAGGAATAATCAGCTGATTGGCTAATCCGATTTGTAAATCTAACTGATGAACAATGATCGGGATTTTGAACCACCAGGCGATCAGTGCTAACGGCACACCCACATAGCCTCCGGCAATCACCACCAGGCCTGGGTTAATTTGTTTGACTAATTTTCTAGCGTTTACAAGGGCAATTAGTAGTTGAATTATTACGAACGGCAGAAGATACAATTTATTGCGCTGAAGTTTGGGAGCGGAAAATGAAATTGGATTAAAGCTATATTCTCTTAGGAGTTGGTTTTCTGGGCCGGCGGGAGTGGTGATCCAATTCTGTTCCCGATCGGGACTAATGGTTTGCAAAGTTTTAGCGACCGCGAGTAACGGAGTAACCGGCCCTAAAGTACCGCCACCGCAAAATAGAACGGTTTTATTTGGAACCATAGCGCTAGAAGATTGACTCATAAAATTGGGGCGCGCGGATTATTTTCTAAAGAAATTCGCCAAATTAACCCAACACTGAATAATGATACCATTAGCGCCGTGCCACCATAACTGATTAACGGCCAAGGGACGCCGGTGATGGGCAGAAGCCCTAACATGGCCCCAATGTTTATCAGTGATTGGAGGCCAATCCCAACTGCAATCCCGCAACCCACATAGCGCGAAAAATCAGTTTTAGCAAGTGAGGCAATTTGAAAAGCGCGCCGCACCCAAAAGGCATACACAATAAGAAAAAGTGAGGTGATAATGAAACCTAATTCCTCTGCAATGACGGCGAAGATTGAATCTCCGGCCACCTCTGGTAAATAGGAAAATTTTTGTAAGGAGTGACCAAACCCCCGGCCAAACCAACCACCGGTACCAACCGCTAACAGTGCTTGATTGATATGATACCCCTGACCCAACGGATCAAGTTCTGGATGAAGGAAGGTGGTGAAACGCTCGGTGCGATATTCTAATTTTGTGAGCAATGGAATACTATCAGAATATTTTGGAACCACGGTAAGCAAAATCCAAATGGCGAAGATACCTAGCAAGATGGTCATAAAAAAATATTTTATCGGGCCACCGGCTAAGAAATAGACGGTGATCCCGATCAATCCCAAGATCACCATCGTGCCGGTATCGGGCTGAAGAAACAAAGCCAACATCACGGTGCCAATCGCAATTGCAAACGGCCAAAAACCAAACCGCCAACTTGCGCGCTCATTTAAGGTTCTGCTAGAAAGCCAAGCGCCCAAATAGATGAGGAAAGTTAGTTTCACCAGCTCTGACGGTTGAAAAGATAATGATCCCAGTGAGATCCAACTCTTTGAGGAGCCAAAGTCCGCGCCTAATCCAGGAATAAAAACAGCAAAGAGTAAGGCGATGGTGATTAAATAGGCCAGTCCCGCCCACCTTGAATAAAAACCGGTGGGAATTTGAGTGGCGGTAATAAAAGCCATCACACCAGGTAGCAGGCCAAAAATTAATTGATGAATTAAAAAATAATAACCGTTTCCAAAACGGTCGTATCCCAATGGCCATGCGGCCGACCCAAGGAAAAAAAGTCCACAAAATAAAATGAGGGCGGTCAAAATCAGATAATTGGTGTCGCCTCCGGAAAATATCGCCCAGCGGGTGGGCCGAAGAAGGGACATACTAAGAGAAAGTGGCGGCGTCTAGCAAGGCGATGATAAGACCCAATCCGGCACCAATCCAACTCAACACCCAAAATCGCATTACTACTTTTGGTTCGGGCCAGCCGAGTGCTTCAAAGTGATGGTGAATGGGTGCGATTAGGAAGATTTTTTTTCCTCTTAACCGCTTGGAAGTAAGTTGAATAAAAGTAGTAACTGCCTCTAGCACAAATACCCCACCGATGATTGGTAATAACAAAGCGGAATTAGTGAGCATTGCCACCACCCCCAAAGTAACACCTAAACTCATGGCACCGGTATCTCCCATAATAAAACGAGCCGGGTAAATATTAAACCAAAGGAAAGCCAGTAGAACCCCCACTATCACTCCGCAAAATACCGCTAAATCACCTCTACCTTGGATTAATGCAATCACCGCCATCGCTGCAAAAGAGGAGGCCAAGGTACCGCCAGCTAAACCATCTAGGCCATCAGTTTGATTAACAGCAAATGAAGTGCCAACGATTACTAAGATGAAGAAGGGGATGTACCAAATACCAAGATTAATGTCGCCAAGGAGAGGAACATGCAAAAAGTCCCAACCAAGTTTGGCATAAAACCACCAAGCACCAAGCGCGGCCACCATAGTGTGAACAAGTAGGCGTTGTTTACTGCCGATTCCCCCGCCATGAGGGCCGATTTTATAAATGTTGCAAAAATCATCAATCGCTCCCAAGATACCAGCTAAAACTAAGGCCGCAAGCGGAAGCCAGGTTTGAGAACGAGAGAGGAAGTTTAATTCTGCCAGTGGTGAGTTAGGGGCAACTACACTGATCGCCCAAAACAGCAGAGCAATAAACAAAGCGGTCCCCCACATCAATACTCCACCCAGCGTGGGTACTCCGGCCTTCTTTTTGTGGAGCTCAGCAAACATTGGCGCCTGCACAGCACTCCGGATAGATTTCCCTAATTTATATTTATACAACAAGTGGGTTAAAGCCGGAGTCCAAATCAAGGCTAATATAAAAGCGAGGGTGGAGAGAAGAAGAATTTTGGTGACCACAAAAAAATCAAACATAGGTGAAAATAATCACCGCTTGGAAAAATCCGGCCGTGAGAGCAAGAATTGAGCCGATAATTGTGAAGCTAAGAATCGCTGTCTGTAAAAAGGCATCCTGCTCGCGGTGGAAGCGGCGGTAGAGCAAGAAATTGATCAGTAATAATAATCCCCAGATCAGCCACCACACCACCGGCATCCACCAGGCGGCAATCTGATCAACGCCAATATGAACATTGTAATGAATCGGGATTGCTTGAAGGCCGTAAATTCTAGGAATGATTACTAGAAAAAGCATTAAACCGGCGCCAAGATAGAAGGCTAGTCCCAGCCACCACAATTTACTACTTTTGCTAGTAGTCGTTTTTGCATTTAGACTTGCCGGCAATTTTGCCAGGGTCCGAGTGAGGGAGAATGATGATTTTTTTAGCATGAGTTACAGATGCTATTATAGCGGAATTACCGACTCATTATACCGTATTTGAGTTGGAGCAGGTTAAATGACATTAAAGCGCTCGTACGGTTCTAATTTGGGGAAACGCTCTTTTTAGGGCGGCTCCGACCCCCTGCGATAGAGTAAGCGCCGATAAGGCACAGTGGGAGCAGTTTCCCAATAGTTTTACGGTTACGGTGGCAGTGCTGGGTTCCCAAATGGCCAGCTCCACGCCACCGGCATGCCCTTGTAACATCAAAGAGATTCGCGCCAGTTCTACTTTGATTTTATCTTCTAAAAGTGAGGTTTCCATAAAAATTGGTTGAAATGCCCGGCTAAAGTACTGGTTTTGCCTGAATATTTGGGAGTTAACCCAAGAAGTGATTAACTGTACTTGACTATCTACCCCAGTTAAGATTACACTACCTACTAATTAAATTCCATTATGGCCCATAAGCTAGCCCAAGGATCCACAAGAAACGGCAGAGATTCCCAACCAAAATATCTTGGTGTTAAGATTGCCGATGGTCAGAGAATTAAAACTGGTCAGATTATTACCCGCCAAAGAGGCACGGTAATTCACCCCGCCCTGAATGTGAGCGCGGGAAAAGATTTTACTCTGTTTGCCATGAAAGACGGAATTGTAAAATTCACCAAAAAGCGCGTTCATAACTTTACCGGTAAGCTGGTAATGCGGACTTACGCCAAAGTGGTCTAGCGGTATCTTCTTCCTACTCCTTCCAAAAAAAACCACTAGTCTGAAAAGATTGGTGTTTTTTTTTGAATGAGAGTAGTTAACAGTTTATCGGGATTGGCTGGTTTTTTTGGCGGCGGTGATGAGTCCGTTGAAGAGCGGGTGGGGGGCGAGCGGTTTGGAGAGGAATTCGGGATGAAACTGGACCCCGATAAAAAATGGGTGTTCTGGTAATTCAATTATTTCTACTAGCTTGCCATCGGGAGAAGTACCGGAGAGAACCATCCCGACCCCTTGGAGCTTGTCAGCATAATCCACATTAAACTCATACCGATGCCGGTGTCGCTCTTTGATTTTATTGGTGCCATAAAGTTTGGCGGCTAGGGAGTTGGGACTTAACTCACAGGGATATTCACCGAGCCGAAGCGTCCCTCCTAATCTACCGTTCTGGAGATTGCTATGCTGACCGGCTAATAAATCAATCACCGGTTGGGGGGTGTTAGGCATAATTTCCGTGGTGTTGGCAAATTTTAATTTAGCAACATTGCGTGAGAACTCAATCACGGCCGCTTGCATACCGTAACATAATCCCAAAAAAGGCAACTTGTTTTCTCTGGCAAATCTGATTGCTTTCAATTTTCCTTCTACGCCTCTATTACCAAAACCGCCGGGAACAATTAGAGCGTCTACTTCTTTGAGTTCGTTTATTGCGCCCGAAGATTTCTCGTAAGCCTCTGGATTCAACCACCGCAACTCTAATCCCACCCCATTGGCTACGGCCGCATGTTTGATTGCCTCAATCACCGAGAGATAAACATCCGATAGAATAAAATCTCCAGTTGAGAAATATTTTCCTACTACCCCGACCACCACCGTACCGGATGCGGCCGCTTTTTGTTTTAAGTAGCTCCGCCATAACGGCTTGGCGAGCGGACGGAGGGGCAACTTTAATGAGGTTAAGACTTTTTTGGAGAAGTTTTGTTTTTCAAAAAGTTCTGGCACATCATAAATACTTTTTACATCTGGCGCGGCAATAATATGATCCCAAGGTACTTGGCAAAAATCGGCGATCTTTTGTTGACGCGGTCGGTCAATACTAACCGGACCTCGGGCTACAACAAAATCTGGACTTAGACCGGTGGCATTTAAAGTTCTAACCGCGGTTTGAGTGGGCTTGGTTTTCATTTCCCCAATTGATCCTGGTACCGGCAGATAGCTGACCAAAATTATTTTGACTCTCCCCCTATGCCTAACCTGCATCATTCTTGCCGCCTCCAAAAAGAGAATATTCTGATACTCCCCCACTGTGCCCCCAATTTCAATAATGGCGATCTCCGCCTTTGCCAGTTTGGTGGCGGCTTCAATCCTTCTAATTACCTCTTCTGGCACATGAGGCACCACCTCTACACATTTACCGCCATATCCCAACGCGCGCTCACGATCAATTACGGCCTGATAAACTCTACCGGTGGTCATGTAATTTATTTTGGTAATTTCTAACCCCAAAAACCGCTCGTAAGTGCCAATGTCTTGGTCGGTTTCATCACCATCTTTGGTGACAAATACTTCACCATGTTCTAATGGGTTCATGGTACCGGCATCAACATTGACATAGGGGTCAATCTTTAACGCCGTGATTGTGAAACCACGAGCTTTTAGGGTTTGACCAAGAGCGGCCACAGCGGTACCTTTTCCCACTCCGCTCATCACCCCTCCCACCACAAAGAGATAGCACGGTTTTTTCATAGGTTTTATTAGCGACCGTAATGCGGAGCACGCAAGCCCCATTTAGCAAAATATTTCAACCAACTTTTGAGATGAATTCTCGTAACTTTGTTGTAAAGTACTAATCGCCAAGCTGATTGTCCGAAAGAACCGCGCCGATGGCCGTGAGTAATAAAAAGTGCGGGGAAATAATGAACTGCCTGACCTAGCAACCAAGAGCGTCGGCAAAGATCACAGTCTTCTAAGTACATAAAAAATCGTTGGTCAAATCCACCAAGGGCGCGCATGGTCTCACCGCGCACCAAGAGAAAGGCGCCGGTTAACCAGTCAACCGGCTGGGTGCTTTGATGATCATAATCGGTCATTAAAAACCGATTAACCCGGTTTTGAATATATCGGCTGTATTTACCCCATTCTAATCTACGAGCGATCTGATCTAAAAGCCCATTAAAACGGAGACAGGATGGTTGCAATGAACCATCGGTGTTAGTGAGTCTGGGGGCGACAATTCCCACCGTGGGATTTGCTTCTAGATAATCTAGGAGGGTCTTGATTACTGTTTGACCAGCCGGTTGACCAGCCGGTTGACCAGCCGGTTGACCAGCGGGGAAAATAATATCCGGATTGAGCACAAGGTAAAAGTCGGCTGGAACGGTGGCCATCCCCAAATTTTGCGCCTTGCCAAACCCGATATTGCCAAGCGCATCCAAATAGCGCACGGTTGGAAATTCTTGGGCCAGCACCTCTTTGATGCCATCGCAATTATTAGAATTATCAATGATCTGAATTACCGCCTCCACGGAACTGCCAAGGTCTGCTAATAGAGATGGCAAAAGTAGACGAATGTCTTTCACCATTTTGTAATTTACAATCGTGATGTTGAGCTTTGGCATAATTACTACCAACGGATTAGGGGTAAAACCAGTCGCCAGTAGAAATTAAAACAGGGGTTGACCAGATACTTTAGTAATGGACTCATGATCTCTTGAAAAAGCACTTCACCCACAAATGTTTTTAGCACAGCATGCTCCGAAACGGTGCGGAGCTTGGTTACCTCACCGCGCTTGGCAAGGATTTGTTTCCAAACTAATGGCGTGAGGAAATATTTAGTGACGCGCCATTTAGTATTAACCCAACCACCGGTAATGGCGGCGTACCACATCCCAAGCTCCATCCCAATAATGGCCGGGGAAAGTAATAACAAAGTTTGGGGCTTGTAATAAGTCAACATCACCAAATAACGGTTCCGCTCCATATAATAAAGCATCATTATACTCCGACCGAATTCGTACTTATGATAGAGCACTGATTTGGGAGCGAGGGCCAGTTTGTATCCGGCTAGCTTTGCTCGCCAAGAAAGTTCCACATCATCATGATACATATAATACTCCTCATCATAACCGCCGATTCTATCTAATGTGTTGTCACGAATGATGAGAGAACAACCGCTGGCGTAGCCGTCAATGGGAATGAGGTGGTGGGTGAACGAGCTATCCGGACGCTCTAGTTCTTGATAATGAGAAGTAAACCCGAAACCAAGATAGTGCATGATGTTCCCGAGAGTATTGATTTTTGGTGCCGACCATTCAGCTGGAGTTTGCGGATAGAGCAAAACTTTGGATTGAACAATGCCGAGAGCAGGGTCGGAATCTAGGGCGTGAACTAGTTCTCTCAACCAACTGGTGGTGAAATGAGTGTCCATGTTGGCAATCACCAAATGAGTAGCGCCGTCTGAGCGAGCCCGAGCGATACCGGCGTTGTTGGCGGCGGAATAGTTGCCGTCAGCGCGGGGGATGATGACCGCTTCCGGGTAAGTTGCGCGGAGGTAGGCGTCAGTTTCTGGACTGGCGGCGTTATCCACAATGTAGACCCTAAGGTCAGTCGACGGAAAATCCTGTGTCCGCAAAGTGTCACGACACTCCTCTAGAAATCGATTAGCGTAAGTTTTATAATTAACTAGAATGACTCCTACTTTAGGCATAGATCGCTTTAGGTCTTAGCACGAGTGTTAATTCCCAACCACTCCCCCGTCCTAGCAATTCTACTTCCGAGCGACCAAGCGTAACGGAGAACGACTGCTTGCCAAGCGGGATGCCATTTAGCAAAATATTTTAGCATTGAATCTTGAAAAAATTGCTGGCTTCGGCCCCGAGGTAATTGGGAAAAAGATTTTCCAACCAGATCAGTACAGGTTACAGTGGGGGTGTACATTACCGACCAACCGATGGTGCCGACCTGACGACAATAATCCACCTCTTCAAACCAAACAAAGTAGCGGGCATCTAGCCCGCCGAGCCGTTCATAGACTTCTCGCCGAATAGTAAAAAAAGAACCACGCACCGAATCAACAACCGAAGCGTGGGTGTAGTTGAAATCTACTCTTAGATAGTGATTGAGTAGGCCCTGCCAAAGGTGTGGCAGTTTAAGTACGATCGCCAGCTGATCAAAAAGCGTTGGCAGACGGCGAACATGCTTCACCAATTCACCGTGTTCACCCACCAAACGAACGCCCACCACACCAGCGCCCGGGTTTTGGTCGCACCATTGGATAAGATCGGTGAAGGTGGATGGGTTGGGCTGCATATCAGGATTAAACAGCAATAAGTAGCGACCGGTCGCTAAGGTTAATCCTTGGTTATTAGCTTGGGCAAACCCCAGATTCTCCGCATTGGCGATTAACTTAACAGTGGGAAATTCGCTCGCCACCATCGCCGCTGAACCATCAATGGAAGCGTTATCAATTACGATCACTTCCGATGATAGACCGGCGGTGGCGGAGAGAGTAAGGCGTAGGTTCTCCCGTAAAATCTCCCGTACATTCCAGCTTACAATGATAATGGATAAGTCCATACCGCTAATCAATGATTAAATCTTGCAACTGTTTGGCGGGATTAACGCGGCGTTTAGTTTGAGCACTTCTCCGTTTAATTTGGCCACGAAGAGCGAGGAGCTTGGGAATCTGGAGGATTAAACGGCGTTCAAAAAATAAAATGTAAATAAAGCTTTTGAGTTCATACCAAATCGTTCCCCAAAAAACTGAGCTAGTCCAGCGAAAGGCAAAGAGTTTTTGTAAAATAATGTGGTGATTTAACCAGGACCAATCTTTAACGCCGGCGGTTTTGTGTTTACGACCCTGGATGGTGGCAAATAGTCCACGACCGATGGAGATAACGGTGCGATCGTGATAAATAACAGCATTGGGAGTATAAAGAGATTTGTAACCAGCCAGCTGAAGGCGGTAGGCGAGATCAATATCTTCTTTATACATGAACATCAGCTCATCAAAAAACTCTTGAAGACCGTTTTCGGTGATAAACGCAACATCATCAAGGGCGGACATCCGGTACAGAGCGGCGGCACCGGAAGGGCCGAATATCTCACGACTAAGATCATATTGACCGTAATCTATTTCACCCTGACCGATATCTAAAAAGCGATGACCTTTAGTTAGAGAGATTCCAACACTGTCAATAAAGTTAGATTTTCCGGCATCGGAGCGATCCGCCTCTTGAAAATTCCAACGACGAATTTTACCGGTGACTGAGGCAATTTGCGGTGATTTCATCACGGTATTCACTAATTCTGTAATCACATTTGGCTCTAAAATCATGTCTGGATTGAGGGCAAAATAAAAATCGGCCTTATCAACTAACGCTTGCCTAATAATCAAATTGTGGCCGGCGCCAAAGCCTACATTGCGCCCGGGACGGATAATGTTAGCCAATAGACCGTGCTCGGTGAGGATTTTGATATTGTCATTATCCTCCTCCGGGGAATTATCAACAAAATAAAAGGTATGCTTGGGATAATCTTGAGCGATTAGCGAATTTAAAAAGTGATGAAGATAACGGGAGGTGGTATATTTTTTATCGGGCGTGTCATAGAGTAAAATTCCAATCGCTACTACCGGAAGATCTTTATTTTCTAACCTAAGCGGTTCTAATGGTTTGTTATGGTTCTTTAAGGCATAGGCGGCGTCCACCAGACTTTCATGGGTACCAGCATCAAACCAGAAGCCACGCACAAAGCCAGCCGACATTTCACCGGCACGGACATAGCGATTGTTCAGGTCAGTAATTTCAAGCTCCCCTCGTTCTGATGGTTGGAGCGTTTTGATGTGTTGAAAGGCCGATGAGTCGTAGATGTAGACGCCGATTGATGCCCAATTACTTTTTGGTTCTTTTGGTTTCTCTACAATGTTGATCACCTTGTCACCCACCAACTCGGCAATTCCAAATCGTTCTGGATCTGATACTTGCTTAAGAAAAATCTTGGCACCACTTTTAAAATCTTGGACATCTTGAATGATATTATCCTCTAAAATATTGTCCCCAAATAAAACTACAAAATTGTCATCACCAACAAAGTTCTCGGCCAGGCCAACGGCGTATGCTAGCCCGCCAGCATGATCTTGAACCTTGAAGGAAAATTGGGCGTTAAAATCTTGCCCCGAACCCAATAATTTAGCAAAATCTCCGGCATGATCTTTACCGGGTAGAATCAAAATCTCATCAATGCCGGCCTTCAATAAGGTCTGAATTGGATAGTAAATCATCGGTTGATTATAGACCGGCAGGAGGTGTTTGTTGGTGACCTTGGTGTTGGGAAAAAGCCGGGTGCCACTCCCCCCCGCTAAAATCACCCCTTTCATCTTTTTCATACTAGCTCCAGCTTAATTCAACCACCTAAAAATGGCAATTCCACATTCACGGCCTGAGCTCGTGCTAGCAAATTCTACATTCCCGACCTAACCCCAGTTTGACCATAATGCTGACCGTAATAGGTTTTAAAACGGTCGGCAGATTTCAGCGGTCGCCACCAGCTCTCATTTTCTTGGTACCAGCGGACTGTTGCTGCTAGTCCGGTGGTGAGGTCTAAAGTTGGAGTCCAACCAAGCTCTGATGTTAGTTTGCTGTAATTGAGATCGTAGCGAAGGTCGTGGCCTAAACGATCAGTGACTAAAGTGATTAGCGATTCTGGTTTATTAAGGATCGCTAGCAGTCTATGAAGGATCTGGAGATTACTCTCTTGGTTGTCGCCGCCCACACAATAGGTCTCGCCGTAAGTACCGGTACGAATAATCAGGTCGATGGCTCGGCAGTGATCGGTGACAAAGAGCCAGTCGCGGATATTCTCCCCCGCTCCGTAAAGGGGCACGAGCTGATAATCTATTAAATTAGTAATGGCAAGGGGGATAAATTTTTCTGGAAAACAGTATGGGCCGTAGTTGTTGGAGCAGTTGGAAATCGTCACCGGCAAACCGTAAGTGTGGTGCCAAGCCTTAACGGCATGATCGGCGGCGGCTTTGCTGGCGCTATATGGACTGCGCGGATTGTAAGGGGTGCCTTCATTGGCGGAGGGATCAGTGGGAGAAAGCGAACCGTAGACTTCATCGGTGGAAACTTGGTGGAAAGGAATATCGGCGAGGCGACAGGCTTCAAGCAAAGTGATGGTACCTAAGACATTGGTTTCAAAAAAGGTCACCGGACCGGTGATTGAGCGATCAACATGGCTCTCGGCGGCAAAGTTGACTACAAGGTCAACGGCGGGAAGGTCAACGGCGGGAAGGTCAACGGCGGGAAGGTCAACGGCGGTGGGACGGTCGGTTTCGGAATTGAGAGCGGTGGTAACCCCGACCTGGTCGCGGATGTCTCCTTGAATAAAGCGGTAACGGGGATTGATAGCTAAATCAGTCAAAGAGGCCGGATTGCCTGCGTAAGTTAAGAGATCGTAATTAGTGACGAAGATATTGGGGTAAGTGGTCAACAAATACCTAATAAAATTAGAACCTATAAAACCGGCGCCACCGGTAACTAAAATATGATTAAAATTTCTGGGGTTAGTTGGCATATAATATTCAATGGTTTGCTGAGGATAGACTGATATAAGGTGGCTGGTCCTGTTTGGCTGAACGCAAATCTGATGGACAAAAAAACTTTATGTTTGTGGTTCTAAATTAACTCTAAGTAAGGCTTCAAAACCGGCGGGTAGGCTAAGCTTTACATCATGGGCGCCAAGTTCGGTTAACTTAACTACACCAAGAATAGATTTTGAGATTTTAATTCCCAACTCTTTTAGCGCCGATCTGATTTCTGTGGCGCCCACTGGGGTTTTGATTTCTCCGTTTTTTACAAGCACCGGAATATTTACTTCTAAGCCGTCAAGTTCACTCATCAGTGTTTGCGCGACTTTGATCTCTGGAGGGACGGCGCCAGTTTCAGCGACGATGGGGGTAAGTTGTTCAATCTTTTCCCGCTCGGTTGATCTTACTGCCAAAAACTGGGGAAATAAAAAACTGGTAGCATAGAGATCCGGAACGGTTACAATCGCTCCTTTTGTTCCTAAAGCGGGGAGATCTTCTAAGAGAGTGACGAGCATAGTCTTAAGCCCTTCTTAATTATTCCGATCATATCCTTGTAGCTTGATCTCCGCAAGAGTTCGTTAGCCGGAACCCAGGCAACACCTCTAATAGTTTCACCGCCTTCAATACCTACCGGAATGATGAGTTCAGAATCAACGGCGGTTTCAAAGAGAAAATAATGAATGTACTTGTGAATTATTTGCCCACGGAAGTGATATTTATCCTTGAACCAAATATCAATCGATCCAAGACGAGAGATGAAATTAATTTGGTCTAATCCAAGCTCTTCATGAATTTCTCTAATGGCGGCGTCACGGAATTTCTCCCCCGGTTTTACATGTCCTTTAGGAAAAGCCCACTTACCATATGAGTCCATCACCATGGCAAAATCAAGACCAGTAACGGTGCGCCTTAATACCAAGCCACCAGCAGAAACTTCAGTTCTGTGCTTTGATTTTTTATTTAATCCAGAGAGGCGGGACGGATTTTGCGAATGACTAGCGCTTGTTTTTACCGCCGATTTATTTGAGGAGCTCCAAGGCTTTGGAAAGTTGGGGGTCGAGTTTTGCATGTACATCTTCAATAGTCATTTGAATTAGATAGTCTGGAGTAACGCCAACCTGGTCAATAATGGACCGATTGGGAGTGAGCCATTTTGCAACGGTAAGTTTCACCGCACTGCCGTCCTCTAGGTTGTGATACTCCTGCACCGAACCCTTGCCAAAGCTTTGTTCTCCCACAATTTTGGCAAGACCATGATCACGGAGAGCGCCGGCCAAAATTTCTGAAGCAGAGGCGGAGCCTTGATTGAGTAAAACGATAGTGGAGAAATCTTTGAGGGTAGCCGAACCGTGCCCGTTTAAAACATCTTCAGCTTCTCCAAAGTCTTCAATCACCACCGGAGCGGTTCCAACCCAGTAACCGGCCAGATCAATCGCCGCTTCTAAAATTCCGCCGGGATTATTTCTAAGGTCTAATATGATTCCCGTTGGTTTATCTTTCAAAACTTGGGCAACAATCTGGGCAAATAATGCCGGAGTTTCTTCATTGAATAGATTTAGTTCTATTAGCCCGATATTGTCTGACCTTAATTCATACTTCACGCTATTTACTTTAATTTCCGCTCTTTCAATGGGAATCAACAGAGGCGGGTTTTCTCCACGCACAATCATTAAGGTAACGATGGTACCTAATTCACCGCGAATATTAAAAACCGCCTCATTGACTGATATTCCCTCGGTGACCAGATCATTGATACCGATAATTAAATCACCGGGTTGAAGCCCTGCTATAAAAGCGGGCGTGCCTTCTAGAGGAGAGATTACTACGATCCGACCAAACTCATCTAACCCGATCTCGGCACCAATGCCGAAAAACTTACCTTCCAACTCTTGGGTGAATTCCTCTGCCATGGTGGGCGTGAAGTATACAGAATACGGATCTCCCAATCCCCACACCAAACCTTGAAGGGCACCGTAATACAGCTCCGTGTCATTAATGGTTTGGTCGTAATAATCTCCTCTAATCAAGTTCCAAACGGTCCAGAAATTCTCAAAATCAACTTCCTCATGTATAAAATCCGGAATGGTGGTGTAACGACCCTTACCGCCAGAGACCCAACTCCCACCGGCGGGATTTTTAAATAACGCTTCCCAACCCTCTCCATAGGCAAACCCTCCCAAAAACCCAGTCGCAACTAAAATCAAACTAACTAAAATCAAGAGGGGTGCCCGGAATGGCGCACCATTTTTATTTTTCACCATAGATAGAGCTCAGTTTAGCATGCTAGCCATTGATCCGGCAATCTGATATGATTGGCGCTATGCCGTATTGGATTAGAAATCTTATTTTTTTGGGGTTTGTTGGGGCATTTTTGCTCATAACCCCCATAGTTTTGTTATACACACTGGGGTATAGGATCAATCCCAAAAATCAAAAAATAAGTTTGACAGCGGCGATTGCCGTTAGCACGCAACCTCGGGGTGCTAGCCTGCTCTTAAATGGAACACCGCAACTAGAGCTCTCACCTACAATCATCAATCAGCTGGGAGCGGGAGAGTATAAACTTATAATCAACCGAGACGGGTTTTTAACGGTTGAAGAAAGAGTAAACTTAACTTCGGGAGAGACTAATCTGATTGAACATAAGCTCATCAAGCATTCCGTCTGGCAGAATGTGGCTCAACCAGAATTAACCGAGTTACTTTCTAGAACTTTCACGGAATCGCCAGCTAAAAAACTTACCGATGATTCAGTTTTATTTAGCACGGTGGCTGATTCTCAAGTAGCGGTTAGTTTCAACACCACCCCTGATAATATTTTGGCCCTATTGCCAGAAGGACAATATGAGCTTCTGGAAATATCCCCAAATTGGATCCTGATTAGCACCTATCAGAATCACCTGCTTTTTGTCTCCTTGATAGGTAATGATAATTTGGTTCTACCAAAAACCGGAATAATTTACGATTGGAATATAGATGAAGAGTTGCTATATTGGTCGGATGGGGTGGAGATAAATCTCTTTAATCTAACTAATCAATCTTCTTGGTTGGTTGCAAGACCAGGAGTACCGATTCTCGCTCTCACCACGGATGAAACCGGAGACTGGATTTATTCATTTCAAGAGAATGGGGTCTGGGCGTATAACCAAAATACTGCAGTTAAAACGATTGAATTAACTGATCTGCCAGCGCTTGAACTTGGGAATTCAGAAATAAATCAAGGTTGGAGATTATTGATTGAAAACAAAGATCTCTATCTAATCAATCCTTATCACAAGCTGACAACCGGAGTGAGCTACCAACTTTATTAGGAGATCGTTGCAAGACACGGTCTGGGTAAAACCGTTTCATCGCCAATTAATCACTGGAGGGATTTGGTAACAGATGGATAAATTCTGAAAGTCCTTGATCTAATGACGGGAGTTTTGGTCCGCGGGTTTGTATTAAAGTGACATTGCCTGGACGGCGCGCAGGACGGGAATAGACCGTGCCAGGGACTGATTCAATCGGGGTGGTGATTCCGGCGAGCGCAAAGATTTTTTTTGCAAAGTCATACCAAGTGAGACCGCCGCCGGCATTAACAAGGTGGTAAATTCCGAAGGGGTACGGTTTGGTGAGGAGTGATAAAAGGGCGGTTGCTAAGTGAGGGGTGTAAGTGGGACAACCCCATTCATCGTTCACCAGTTTCAATAACGGTCGCTCTCTGGCTACTCGCAACATTAAATGCACAAAACTTTCCTTGACATCGGGTGATGAACCGAGGGGACCAAAAAGGCGCGAACTTCTAACTAAATAATATTCCCCGCCGACCTCCCTTACCGCTTCTTCTCCTAAAAATTTTGTTCTGGCGTAGGCGTTAATGGGGTGGGGATTGGCTGTTTCTTTATAACCGATCGTGGCGATCTCCCCAACCGTGACGGGGTTGCTAACCCCAGAGAAAACATAATCGGTGCTTAGATGAATAAATTTGGCACCGTATTTTTTGGCAGTGAGGGCGAGATTGGTTGGACCAGTGGCGTTAACCGCGAGCGCGATTTGGTAAAGGGCGGGATCCTCGGCGCCATCAACATTATTGTAGGCGGCGGCATTTACGATGACTGTCGGTTTTAGCTCACCTACCAACTTGTCCACCAGCTCTAAATTGGTGATGTCTAGCTCAGCGCGATCAGTGGCAATAATTTTAATTCCGGCGGCGGACCAAATCTTTTGAATCTGCTCTCCTAAACTCCCCCTTGCACCGGTTAGCAAAATTGGTCCTTCTAATGACATAGGATTTTCACATGAATTTATTCCCACTTGGCGGGCAAGTTTAATTGAGCAAGTAGCGGGGCCTCTCGGTCTTTTTGAGAGAGTAATGGAACCGACTGATCCGTCACTGGCCAATTAATTTTTAACTCCTGATCATTCCAAATCACCGCCCCCTCTAATTCTTTAGAAAAAGTGGCGGTACATTTGTACAGGACTTCCGCGTCTTCAATGGTGTAAAAGCCATGAGCGAATCCCGGAGGGAGATAAAGTTGACGCCTATTTTCTCCCGAAAGCTCAATGCCAAACCAATGTTTATAAGTAATTGAATCTGCCCGTAAATCAACGGCCACATCCCAGATTTTTCCGCTAATGCACCGTACCAGCTTGCCCATCCCTTTGGGGGGGAGTTGAAAGTGAAGCCCGCGCAAAACTCCTTTTTTAGAAAAGGTGTGATTGTCTTGAATAAAGGCGACCGCTAGACCTTGGGCCGAAAGCTTATCAAAATTATAAGATTCGTAAAAATAACCGCGATCATCTTGATAAACGGTTGGTTCTAGAATATAGAGACCGAAAAATGGTTGACTAACTTGCATAGCAACAACCGTACAAAATTAATAGACCTAAGTCAAGAACATCAATAAGAATTATAAATCCCTCCGGCGCTTTGAGCGGGCGGAGGGACGAAGAAAGTGAACGACTCGAAATATGGTACAGACCACACCGCGGTATGGACCAGAGAGCAGACATTCACCTTTTAACCGGGCAGCGCCTGATAACTAACAATCAGGCAAGTGGCGGCGATGATCGCTACCACCATTCCGAAAACCACTATCCAGAACTGCTCCGAACGCACGCAGTGAGCTAGACTTCTTACACTGAAAAGTCTCCGGTTTGACATGTCGAACTCCTGTGGGTGAAGCGATGATCAAGGTTGATCGATCAACTAAATACTAGCTAAATTGCTAATAAAAGTCAATGTTTACTGAGTAGTTTTCTGATAATTGAAGCGCTTTTTGGTCAAAACTAAATTCCCGACCGAACTAACCCTTGGCAAATTATCTGATCTATGCTATAGTTGAATTGATTTTTGTCAGAGATTAGGCAAAATCTTTAATCTCTCTCCTCCGCTCTGCCACTTGCGTAGACGCGACGCTTTAGACTAGATCTTCAGCCCGAGGCGCGAGTCTAACCAATTTTTATGGCAGAGTTAACTTTTAGTGATTTAGGATTGCATCCTAAACTGGTTGAGTTGTTAGCCGGGAAAAACTTTACTATCCCCTCCCCCATTCAGGCGCAGGCGATCCCACCGGGATTGCTAGGGCAAGATGTGGTGGGCATTGCCCAAACTGGGACCGGTAAAACGCTGGCGTTTGGTTTGCCAATGTTAGAGAGAATGGGCAAACTTAAATGCCAGTCTTTAATTTTGGCGCCAACCCGAGAGCTAGCGCTTCAGATTGAGGAGGAGCTGATGAAGATTGGTAAAGGGCTAGGATTGCGAACAGCGGTGATCATTGGCGGAGAAAAACAATTGTGGCAAGAGCGTCAATTGCGCGCCAAACCGCACTTGATCATTGCCACTCCGGGCAGATTAATTGATCTTGCCAAGCAACGCTTGGTGCGCCTAGATCAAGTGAAGATTTTAATTTTAGATGAGGCCGACCGAATGCTTGATATGGGATTCTGGCCTCAGATTTCCGAGATCTTAGCGTTGGTGCCGGAAGACAGACAGACAATGTTATTCTCCGCCACGATGCCGAGTGAAATTAGAAACGCGGTCGCCAAACATATGAAACGACCGGTTAAGATTGAGATCGCTCCTTCCGGAACGGCCGCTGCCAATGTGGCCCAAGAAATTATTCTTCTCAATAAAGATCATAAGCGTGATGCTTTGCTTGAAATCTTAAAAGCGGAAACTGGAACAGCGTTGGTCTTTACCAGAACAAAATTCTTGGCTGGTAAATTGCGCTTATTTTTGGAGAAAGGTGGTATTAATGCCGGCGAGATCCATTCTGATAGAAGTTTAGCTCAGAGAAAGCGCGCCTTGTCTGATTTCAAATTAGGCCGTACTAAAGTATTGGTGGCTACAGACATTGCCGCTCGTGGAATTGATGTTAAATCAATTGGAGTGGTGATAAATTTTGATCCACCGGATCAGGTGGATGATTACGTGCACCGAATCGGCCGGACTGGCCGAGCCGGTGAATCGGGAAAAGCAATCACTTTCATTACCCCAGATCAAAGACGCCAAGTAAAAGAAATTGAACGGTTAATTAAAATTGTTTTGCCAACCAAGAGCTTCCGCGGGGGGGCGAATATGATTTCAATGCCGGCCTCGGCGCCCAGTAGACACCGGGCGGAAGAGGTGCGATATGACTCCAAACCAACGGCCAGAGTGCCGGTTCCAGTCAGACCGAGTACCTTACCGCCCCCTCATAGACCAATGAGTGTGTTGGCTGGTAAATCAACAAGCCGACCAACTAGTAGACCACTTAGGTCACCAACTAGCCGACCGCTTAGTAGCGCATCAAGCCGAACAACAAGCCGACCGATCGGCCGACTATCTGCTGGCTCAACCGGGAGACAGTTCCCACCACGCTCTTCACGGCCGATCACAAATGATGAAGATGATCAACCGGGCTATAGATTTGAACCAAAACGGTAACGATCGTTTGTAAGAGATTAAGAGAAATTAACTGGTCGGTTGACTGGTCGGTTGACTGGTCGGTTGAAAAGGGCTTTATGCCCTTTTCTGATTTGTATTTGTTCCTCCATTGGGAGCGCGACGATTTTTTGGCAAGCAAGAGTACAAGTGCCAAGGGTGTTGACCCGACATTGATCGCACTGAATAATTAAATTATGGCAAGTATCATTTTTGCAATTATCGTAAGTATCGGCCGGAGTTTGGCAAGTGTAACATTTGCCAATAATTTCTGCCGTTACCGCCTCGGCCAACCGAGCGTCAAAGACAAAGTTTTTGCCGTGGAATTTACTTTCTAGACCGGTAGTTTTTACGGCTTGAGCGTAATTGATAATCCCGCCCTCAAGTTGTTTAACTTTGGTAAAGCCTTGAGCCAACAAAAATGCACTGGCTTTTTCACATCTAATTCCGCCGGTGCAATACAGAAGCAGAGGCTCTGATTTTTTTTCTTTGAAAAGTTCTGCTACCTCTCTTAATTCCTCGCTGAAGGTTTGGGAGTGTGGAGTAATCGCGTTAGCAAATTTTCCAATCACACTCTCATACTGATTGCGCATATCCACCACCACCCCACCATTTTCAAGCGCTTGATTAAATTCTTGGGGAGAGAGATGCTCTCCGACCTGTTTAAGATCGTAACTACCCTTGGGTAAATTATCCGCCACCACCTGAGAGCGAATTTTGATGATCAACTTCCAAAATGAGGGCGCGCTTTGATCTAGTGCAAAGTTGAGTCTGATCGGTTGAGGAGTGGCGACCGGATTAAGTTCGGCGACGGAGTTAAGATCCTCTGTAAATTCTTCTAGCTTAGGTATAGGCACGGATATTTGCGCATTAATCCCCTCCTCGGCTAAATAGATTCGACCGAGTATCCCTAGTTTCTCCCAAGCCACATAAAGTTTGTCTCTTAAATCCACGGGAGAGTCAATTTCAATATATCTATAAAAAGATAAAGTTTTACGACCAAACGGCTCCAAAGCTACTTTAGCTTGAGCATCTTCTTTGGAGAGTTTATTGGCAAGGGCACGCATAATTGGTTTTATTTTGCGACTGGCTTCTAGAGTAGACCATTGGCGCAAAATTGAACAGACTTACTTTTATCCACAGCCGGTGGTTGTGTTCGGGTTTTGTTCGGGTATGATGGGGATATAAAATAAAGCGACCGGTTTCAACAATTGGTCGATAAAAATGGTTGATAAAAAATATGCTCCCCCCATTAACCAAGAAGCAACGTGCGGTGTTAGATTGCGTGGAAAAGTTTGTTAGAAAACATGGCTATACCCCTTCTTACCGAGAGATCGCTGAAAACTTGGGTTTATCCTCCCCCGCCACTGTTCACCAACATATTCAAGCACTCTGTGATAAAGGGGTAATCAATACCGGTGAGCACGGCACGGCGCGATCAATTGAAGTGGTGGAGGCTAGTCCGCTGTCAGCGCTCGCCATCATGTTACCGCTCGCAGGATTAATTACGGCCGGTGCGCCTATTGAAGCGGTGGAAGAGAAGGAGACCATGGCCGTACCAGCCAACTTTGTGATGGATCCAATTAATTCTTATGTGCTCAAAGTTAAAGGAGAATCAATGATTGAAGATGGGATTTTAAATGGTGATTATGTGGTGATTGAAAGAAACCCCTCGCCTAAAAATGGTGACATCGTGGTAGCACTGCTTGATAATGCATATGCAACTCTAAAACGATTCTATCGAGAGAAGGGACAAATTAGATTGCAACCGGCTAATAAAAGTATGAAGCCGATTATTATTAAGGGGGATTTGAATATACAGGGGGTGGTGCGAGCGGTGTTAAGACAGTTTTGAGAATATGCAACATCAATATTTAGATGAACCGGTGGATGTAACCGTACTATTCTCGGGACGGCGAGTGAGACCGATTAAGGTTATTTGGGGTAGAACGGTTTTTGTGGTGGATAAACTTAATTTGGTGCATTCCGCTAGAGAGGGCTTGGATAAAGTGTTCTTTTTCTCGGTTTCAAGTCGAGATAGTTTTATGCAGTTAAGGTTAAATTGTAAAAACTTAGAGTGGCGGTTGATTGAATCATTTGTGCCATAGTTTGTTTATGTATGACGGCTACATCGGGAAAAATTATTTTGCACTTAGATTTTAATACTTATTTTGCTTCCGTAGAACAACAGGCCAATCCGTTTTTACGAGGGAAGCCGATTGGCATCGCTGGCAAGGGTAGAGAAAATTTGCAGGGTGGCTTTGGCAGAGTAACGGTGAATGGGTTAAATCCGGAACGATTTAAACGATCGGTAATTACCACCGCCTCCAGACAAGCAAAACGATCTGGCGTAAAAACAGCAATGGCCACTTGGGAAGCATTAAAAATATGTCCCGATCTAATTATTATCCCTGGTGATCCTAGAAAATATGCCCAGATCACCAAACGGTTTTTACAAATCCTGCGGAGTAATTGTGATGAAGTGGAACAATTTAGCACCGATGAAGCGTTTGCTAATATCACCACTGCCTCTGGTGGTGATTATTTGGGCGCAACCTTATTAGCAGAAAGGATAAGAAATCAAGTACGGGATGATTGCGGTGAAGTGGCGACCGTTTCTATTGGCGTTGGTCCTAATAAATTAGTGGCTAAATTGGCATCGGAATCGGTGAAACCAAATGGCTTGACGGTGATTACTCCGGAAGCGGTGGAAGAATTTGTGTTAGGTCGATCTTTGGCCGATGTTTGTGGAATTGGCCCGAGATTAGAAAGTAGATTAGGCGCGATGGGCGTAACTTCAATAGCGACCCTGAAAAAAGTGGCGTTGCCGATTTTGTTGAGAGAGTTTAAACAGTACGGCTTATTTTTATATCAGGCCTCCCGAGGGATCGGTCCTGATTATTTAGAAGATGATCAAGCTGATCCCCTTTCAATTGGTCAGTCTTATACTTTTCCGTACAATTTAAGTAATGAACTGGAGGTTAAGACCAATTTATTGGCTTTGGCTGATAGAGTGGCTTGGCGGTTGCGCAAACAAGGTTTGGCTGCCAAAAAAATTTCAGTATTTGTACGATGGGATAGTTTTTCTGGTTGGAGTGGGAGCAGGGCGATTAAAGACCCAATCTATGACGGTCGCGAATTAACCGATGTCGGCTGGAGCATGATCCTCCCCCGCCTACGATCGGGAACGATCAATACCAAACCGGGAGCGATGTCATTTGAGTTAGCGGTTAGACAGCTCGGTATTAGTGTTAGCGATCTAATTCAACTTGATACCGCCGAACCTTTACTTAAAAAAGATCAGAAAAAGAAAAATACCCTACTAGCTCTGGACAAAGTAAGTGCTAAATTCGGAACCGGTAGTTGGCAAAGGTTGAGTACTTTGTGTACCGTTTTTAAAGAACGGGTGAGTGGTTGGCATTATGATCACGAGGATTAAGATCGCCTTTTTTAAAAATCACTAAAATACTTGGGTTGCTAAAGTTCTTCCTCAATTTCCAACAGTCGGTTGTATTTACAGAGCCGTTCTGATCTAGCGGGAGCGCCGGATTTTATGTATTGGGCGTTGATGGCCACAGCAAGATCGGCAATAAAGGTGTCCGTGGTTTCACCGGAACGGTGAGAGATGATCACTTTATAACGATTGGCTTGGGCCATGAGGATGGTGTCCATGGTTTCCGAGAGGGTACCAACTTGGTTGGGCTTAATCAGAACGGCGTTGCCAACCCCGAGTTCAATGCCCCGCTGTAAACGGTCGGCTTGAGTAACAAAGAGGTCGTCGCCGACTAACATTAGATCCCCGCCTAAGCGACGCGTTAGAGATTGCCAATCACTCCAAGCATCCTCTGACAA
>CALRGN010000002.1 GCA_943357745.1 Candidatus Uhrbacteria bacterium | reverse complement strand
GTTTGCTCTTTTGTCTTGGCGGTGTTGAGGGCGATAATCTCCGTGGCTAGGTTTACTTGTTCTAGATGGAGCCAGTTGGGATCAGTGATGTTGGCAGTCTGAAGCCACCTAAGAATTTCCATTTCTAGTTGATAGGGGCTGGCGCTGGGATGGGCCAGCACCCAAGCGACAAACTGATCGCCCGCTTGGTTGAAACTATTTTTAGTGGGAGGATCTAACTGTTCATAAAGGGTTTTGTAGCGCTCAAGGCAAAAAGCAGATATGAGGTTTTTGTGGCGATCAGTGGGTGTGTCTAAGGAGACGGAGCGGGGTTGGCCTATGACAGGAGGGGGTTGCATTGTTTCTGTGTCTAGTTTTCCGATAGACGCGGTGGCGGAATCAAAGGGCGCGGTTGCACTGGAGTGGTCGGGACCAATCGATTCACCGGCGGTAATTGGACTATCCGGAGTGATTATTTCACCAACTTCAAACGAATCCGACTCGGACGGAATTGGAGTGGTGAGGGTTTCTAAATCTAAAACGCCACGATCAGTCATGAGCTGATTATAACATAACCTCATCCGGGCTTCAGGGTAAAAATGAGAGTGGATTGGAAGGGATGCCGTCTTGGCGGACCTCAAAATGCAAATGAGGACCAGTGGAGAAACCGGCACCCGCAGAACCGGCGCGACCGCCTGACAGACCAATGATTTGCCCGCGTTTAACTAGTTGATCTTGGCTGACATCTAGTCTTGATAAATGGGCATACAAGGTGGCCAACCCATTGGCATGGATGATCATGATGTAATTCCCGTACATTTTTCCGGTCTTGGCCCAAGCCACCACTCCGGGAGCGGCGGCAGCCACCGCCGTGCCCTGGGGAACGGCAATGTCTAATCCGGAATGTTCAAAGAGATTTCTAAAGGGGTAGTCGGGATCATGAAAAAGAGCGGTGATGATGCCGTCAACCGGCCAGGTGATAACCGTGGGGCCGCCATTTTGGTCATCCTCGGCCAGCAATCGGTTTTGAATTTCATCTTGCAGCGCCTGTAGCGCCGATTCAATCGCACTTTGTTCTGACCGAAGCTCGCTCACTAAAACGGTGTATTGATTTTCTGATTCTTTGGTTTGTGAACGGAGAATTACTTTGGCAGTTTTGGATTGCTCTAGTTGATCTTGCTTAACGATTAATTCTTGTTCAATTTCCAATAGTGAATTGAGGGCAACCGTTTGAGTATTTGCATCTCGTTCTAATTGTGCCTTTGCGCCTTTGGTGGCACCAAGGACCGTTTTTAAACTCAAAGAAAATTGTTCTAACTGGGCCATGCCTTCCAACCAACCGTTTAATGCTGGTGCTACCAAAGCGTGGGTGAGCATATTATCGCTCCCTTGATCTTTAGCGTTCAGCTCTTTTAGTAGGCGTTTGAGTAATTCTTTTTGATTCACCAACCGCAGTTCAGTTTTGATTTTTTCTTGCGCTAACACCCGGAGTCTCAACTCTTTTTCTTCTTGTTGAGATTGAAGAGTGAGAATATCCAAGTCTAGGGCAATCACCTGTCCATCCAAATAATTGATGTCATTTCTTAAGCTTGACGATTTTCCGGATAGTTCTTTTAGGGTTTGATTGTATTCCGCCAAGCGGGTGTCTAGCAGATTAACTTCAGCTTGTTTTGATCTAAGTTGGTCTTTTAAAGCGTCTAAATCAATCTCGGCTGCTAGAGTTCCGAGCGGAATGCTTAAAACCAAACTCAAGAGAGCGCCGATTATTGATAGAGTTGCGATCCTGAAGGGTTTTGCCATGGCTAAATTATAGCATCTAAATTGGCGATGGCGAGCTCAAGACGAGCTAATGATTCAGTCTTTCCTAAGACCCAAAGACATTCAAACGGACTGGCGGACTGGGCTTGACCACTTAAAGCTACTCGGAGGGGCCAAAGTACTAGACCATTTTTTCTTTCAGTTGCTAGAATTTCCTCTTTCAATAGATTCTCTAGGATTGAAAGCGCGGTGAAGGTCTCATCCGACCAACCACTAATGATCAGTTTCAACCAAATTAAAACCGCTCTAGTTTCCGCTGGGCTTGGGTTTTTGTTCATTAGCAATGTAGGTTCATAATCCCGCCGTTCAAGCAACGCTTCTGGGCCGGCGTTCAAATCAGGGAGAACCACCGCCCGCGCCCGCGCCATCAACACCGCCCTAACTACCGTAGGGTTGGTGAGCGGAAATTTGGAGAATGGTGAGAACCGGTTTAATAATTCACCCTCCCCTAAGGTTTTGAGATAATGACTGTTCATCCAATCTAATTTGGGAAGATTCAACGCCACCGGACTAGATTTAAATTTACTAATATCAAAGGCCGATTGTAATTCCTCAATTGAATACAACTCCCGGTCTCCTTGGGGGTTGAAACCAAAAGTGCCGATGAAATTAATTAGCGCTTCTTTGAGATAGCCTTTGTTCAAAAACTCTTCCACTGCCACATCCCCCTGGCGCTTAGAAAGTTTGCTCCGATCAGGGTTTACAAGTAGGGAAAGGTGTCCAAATTCTGGTGAGCCCCAACCAAAAGCCTTGTATAAAATCAGATGTTTGGGGGTAGAAGAGATCCATTCTTCCCCTCTTAGCACATGGGAGATCTGCATCAGGTGATCATCCACTACCACCGCTAAATGATAGGTGGGAAAACCGTCTGATTTGATGAGAATTTGGTCGTCTAAATCTTTATGGTTGATAACGATTTGATCTCTTACCAAATCGTTCCAACTTGATTCACCTTCTGGAATTAGCAGTCTAATCACATGGGGTTCCAAGCGAGCTAGTTTATCCTGTACTTGCACGCCGGTGAGAGCGAAACAACGGCGATCATACTTGGGAGTTTGTTTGGCGGACACTTGGGAGGTATGCAATTCTTCCAAAACTGCCTCTGAACAGAAACAGTAGTAGGCCTGGCCGTTCTTGAGCAAGTTTTGAGCGGCATCAAGGTAGAGTGGCAAGCGCTTGGATTGTTGATAGGGCCCTAAGGGACCGCTTTCACTAAGTTGATCATTCACCAAAGTTGGTCCTTCATCGGCTACTAGCCCCAAGGCCATCAGAGTTTTGAGCATGCTCTCAATGGCGTTGGGCACAAATCTTTTGGCATCAGTATCTTCAATCCGAATAATAAAATCTCCCCCTTGTTTTTTTGCAAAAAGATAATTGACCAAAGCGGTTCTAAGGGTACCAATGTGAATAAATCCGGTAGGTGATGGAGCGATTCTTACTCGGACTTTGTTGATTGGTTGCTTGGGTTGCGACATAGCCGATTTTTTTAGTAGTTTTGCCCTTAAAGTTTGTTCACAATCTTGAAATCTAGACCGCCAATTAATGGTGCGTCCGTATTGAGATAGAAAGAGTATAGGAAACTTCACCAAAGCTGTAAACATTCGGTTGGTTCGGTGTGGTTCTAAATACCAACGCCACCACCAATCCCCCACCGCTTTTATTATTTGATCTCGGCCACGCCAGTTTGGTGCGGCTGGCAGGTGACCGGAAATAATATCAAACGCACCCCCCACTCCAATTAGAATTCGCTCCGTGGGAAATAATTTTTTCAGCTCAATTATTATATTTTCCTGCTTGAACATTCCCAGGCCAACCGCGATTGCTCTGGGTTTTTCTTGCTTCAGATACCTAAGGGTGGCTTCTGGTAATTGCGGGGCAATAGCGTCAATCAACCCGGGATTCTGCCAAGAAATTTTTAGCGAGGGATTGAGGGCCACCAGCTGTTTGGCACAGTCGTCCAAGATATAATCACTGGGGCCGCCAATTATACATAATTCAACTTTTTTGTGGGCACAAGCGGTTGCTAAGAGTTTCAAAGCATTCACACCGGTGAGGCAATCTGGTGTAACCGGTCCATACCGCCACCATAGAGCGAATCGTAATCCAGTGCCATCAAGTAGTAGCCGATTAGCCGATTGTATAATTTTTTTAAACTTTTTATTTTTCTCTGCGAGTACAATCATCTCGGGATTGGGAGTGATCACAACCATGGTTTCAATTGTTTGACCGAGTGTCTCCGAAAAATCATTTAGTAATTCCGCTGGAGTGAGGTTATCGAGCTCTAGATCAAAGATTGAAAACTTACTTAAGGGGTGATTCATACGGGCTGGCAATACGGGTGGAATAGAAAATAAAGGCAACCACCGCTCCTAACAAATCACAAGCAAAATCAAGCAAAGTATCGCCCAAGCCAACCTGAAGTGGTACCAGTGACTTACTGCCCGCACCATAGAAGGCATCACCCATAAATTCCAGGACTTCATAGGCCCAACCAACTGAAAGAGAGATCCCGATCATGGTCAGACTGGCGATTTGCCAAGGATAATTTCGGAGACCGCATGCCTGCCAGCCCCAGGCGGCCAATAAAAATCCGCCAGCGGTGTGCATAAATAAGTCCAAATTGGGCCAATAATAATAGGCGTGTGCTCCAGATAAAAATAGGTTTATAATAAGCAAGAGATAAATCCCCTGCCAAACATTGGCTAGACTCTTCATACTGAGTGTAGATTACCTAAATTCTCCCCATTAGTAAAGAAAATTAGAGAATTGACTTCTAATTAGCACTCTAATATACTGACTGCTAGCTATGCCGATGATTCCAAATAATTTTACGAGCCGATCGCAAGAGGCAATTCAACAGGCGCAATTGATCGCTCATGATCATGGTCAACAAGGGGTTGAACCGCTCCATCTCTTGGCGGCATTGATCATTCAGGAGGATGGATTTGTGCGGACTTTAGTGAAACATTTAAATGTTAGTTTGCCGGCCATTAGAGGTGATATTGACCGCCTTTTGTCTGAACTTCCTAAACATCCCACCGTTGGGCAGGTGGGACCAGGCCAAGTGATGCTCACGCCGGCGTTGGCCGGAGTACTGCAATTAGCATTGAACAAGGCGCGTCAGTTTGGCGATGAATATATTTCCACTGAGCATCTTTTTTTGGGATTAATAAACGAACCGGGTTTAGCGTCTCTTTGTGCCGATCATCAATTAAAAGAAGATCGGGTTTTGGAGGCGTTAAAGGCGCTGCGAGGCAATCAAAGAGTGAATTCTCCGGAACCAGAAAGTAAATATCAAGCGATTGAGAAATATTCCTTAAATTTAACGGAACGAGCAAGGCACGGAAAGCTGGACCCGACCATTGGAAGAGAAGAAGAGATTAGGCGGGTGATGCAAGTTTTATCAAGACGCACTAAAAATAATCCGGTTTTGATTGGTGAAGCTGGAGTGGGCAAGACTTCCATTGTGGAAGGATTGGCCCAGAGAATTGTGAGCGGTGATGTGCCGGAGAGCTTGGCTAAGCGAGAAGTGGTGGCGCTTGATTTGGGGGCATTGATTGCTGGTACTAAATTTAGGGGTGAGTTTGAAGAAAGATTGAAGGCGTTGGTGCGAGAGGTGCAACAAGCCGATGGAAAATATATTTTGTTTATTGATGAGTTGCATACTTTGGTGGGTGCAGGCAAGGGCGATGAATCCCCCATGGATGCGTCTAATTTATTGAAACCGGCTTTGGCACGGGGAGAATTAAGAGTGATTGGCGCCACCACAACTAGAGAATATCAAAAACACATTGAGAAGGATCAAGCTTTAGAGCGTAGGTTTCAGCCGATATTTGTGGTGGAACCGAGTGTTGACGACGCGATTTCAATGTTGCGTGGTTTGAAGGAACGCTATGAGATTCATCATGGTGTGAGGATTAGTGATAACGCGATTGTCTCTGCGGTTGAACTATCTTCAAGATATATTTCTGACCGTCAATTACCGGATAAGGCGGTGGATTTAATTGATGAGGCGGCGGCGGCGTTGCGGCTTCAAATTGAATCAATGCCGGTGGAGCTGGATCGTTTGAAAAGAGAACAAATTCGTTTGCAGATTGCCAAACAGGCTCTATTACAAGAGGATGATAAGGATTCTAAATTACGATTAGCAGAAATTGAAAAAGATTTAGCGGAAGTATCGGAAAACGCGGGAGAGTTGGAAGTGCGTTGGAATGGAGAGAAAGAAAGAATTGCCGGTCTTCGGCAGTTGAAATCCGAGATTGATAGTTTATCCAATCAAGCGGAATATGAGGAGCGGCGGGGTAACTTGCAAACGGTGGCAGAGATTAGATACGCCACTTTGCCTAGCAAACGGCAAGCGCTACAGAATCTTGAAGAGGAGCTCCGAAAATTCCAAGCTGAGCGGGGGATGCTTAAGGAGGTAATTACCGAGCAAGAGATTGCGGAAGTGGTTTCTAAATGGACCCGAATTTCTGTTACCAAAATGCTAGAGGGCGAACTAAATAAATTATCCAGAATGGAAGCGGAGCTTGGCAAAGAAGTAATTGGGCAAGCGCCGGCAATCTCTGCCGTGAGCCGGGCTTTGCGGCGTTCAAGAGCCGGCATTAGTGAAGAGCGGAAACCGATTGGGTCTTTTATTTTCATGGGGCCAACCGGAGTGGGAAAAACAGAACTTGCCAAAGCGTTGGCGCGGTTTATGTTTAATGATGAAAAAGCGTTGGTGAGATTAGACATGAGTGAGTATATGGAAAAGCACTCGGTTTCTAAACTGATCGGCGCGCCACCGGGATATGTGGGCTATGAAGAGGCGGGGCAACTGACTGAGAAAGTGAGGAGACAGCCTTATTCGGTTTTACTGTTGGATGAAATTGAGAAAGCACATCCCGATGTTTTCAATTCCCTGCTTCAGGTATTGGACGATGGTAGGCTAACTGATTCAAAAGGGAGAACGGTAAACTTCAGTAACACAATTGTGATCATGACTAGTAACATTGGTTCCGACTTGATTCTATCTAAGGGCAAGGCTAATGGAATTGGGTTTGGGAATAATAACGAGAATGATCATCAAGCCACTAACAAAGCCCTACTGGAGCGATTGAAAGAATATTTTAAACCAGAATTTTTGAATCGGGTGGATGAAGTAATTATTTTTGATCCGTTAACGGAAGCTGAAGTGTGTAAAATTGTGGCAATTCAAGTGGCGTCGCTAGCCAAACGGCTAGACGCCAAAAAACGGATCCACATTACAGTAACTACAGCCGCAATAAACTGGTTAGGCAAAAGAGGTTACGACCAACAGTACGGCGCCCGACCACTGAAGAGACTAATACAAACGGTGGTGCTAGATGAGTTGTCGAGTAAACTGATTAGTGGAGAGATCAAAGAAGATTCTAAGGTTAACATTGACTGCAAGAATAACCAGATTGTTCTTAAGAGCTCCTAACTCTGCTTGGCGCGATTCATTCCTTCAACAATTATTGCCTTGGCGGCGGAGGCGTCTTTCCAGCCTTCTATTGTTGTGATTTTCTTCTCCAGGATTTTGTAAGATTCAAAGAAAAATGAGATCTCGTTACGAATATGTTCTGGCACATCAGTTAGATCATTAATGTGCTTGAAGCGCGGGTCATTGATAGCGACAGTAAGGATTTTTTCATCTTGACCTTTATCATCACTCATAATGAGGACACCTATTGGTCTAACATCCACCGCTACCCCAGGAAAGAGCGGGTTGGTTACCATAACCAGAGCATCTAGCGGATCACCATCACCGCCCAAGGTTTCAGGAAAGAAACCGTAGTCACAAGGGTAGAACATTGGGGCAAACAATACTCGATCCAACCTCATTATCCCCTGCTCTTTATCAAACTCATATTTATTCTGACTGCCACGAGGAACCTCAATAATGACCTGACAGATCGCTGGGGCCTTGGAACCAATAGATAAATTCATAATGTAAGTATTATAGTTGAGATTTTTTTAAAAGCAAATTTATGCCCTCTATAGTTTAAAGCTATCCGCCTGTGGACTGATTTTTGTGAAATCGATGGGAAAATCTCAAATTGCGGTATAATGAGACTGTCTACAGACTCATAATCTAGTGGTATGAAAAGGTATCAAAACTGGGCGGTGGTTACAAGTTTATTGGCTAGTTTACTTGGGGTACAGCAATCGGCGTTTGCGTTTGATCCAAACTTCATTATCTCTGATGCAGAGATGACCAATGTTGGCGCCATGAACATGGCTCAAATTAGGGATTTTTTGCAAAAGGGTTATTTAGGAAGTTTTCGAACAGCTGACTATCAGGGTCGGCTTAGAACTGCGGCCGATATTATCTGGCGTTCGGCCAAACAGAACGGGCTTAATCCGCAAGTGTTATTAGTCTTGCTACAAAAAGAACAAAGTTTGATTAGCGCCAGTCAACCAACTCAAAAACAACTTGATTGGGCCACTGGATACGGAGTCTGCGATAGCTGTAGTATGAATGATCCCGCCCTTGCGCGCTGGCAAGGATTTGGTAAGCAAGTGAATTCAGCTGCGATGCAGTTTACCGCTGGATATTTGGATGACATTAAAAATACTGGTTCCACCTCCGGTGGGTTTGGCCCCGGAATTTCTGTAGTTGTTAACGGCCTAAAAGTTACACCAGTCAACGCTGCTACCGCCGCTTTGTACTCTTATACCCCTCATCTCCACGGGAATGAAAATTTTGCTAAGTTATGGCAAGGCTGGTTTGGTAAAAGTTACCCCAACGGAACTTTATTAAAAACCGCCACCGATCCGATTGTTTGGGTTTTAAAAAACGGAGAGCGACGCGAGATTGCCACCGAGAGCGTGCTTCATTCCCGTTATAACCCCCAACTCATTATTGAAGTTTCTGAGCAAACCATCGCCACCTATCCTGAAGGAAGCAAAATTAGCTGGCCTAATTATTCACTCTTGATTACGGAAGTTGGGACACGATATTTATTTGCAAATGACAGCTTGCGATTAATTTCTGAGGCTGATTATAAATTAATCGGTTATTCCGAAGATGAATTAGTGCAGGTAAAAGCCAAAGACCTCTTGGATTACTCAATTGGTAGACCAATCCAAGCCAGCGCTGGCGTTGCTGACCGTTTGTTGACCCTACCGGGCACAACTAGTATGTACTATATCTCGGCCGGTGAGAGACAACTAATCGTTGATCCGATTATCGCTAGTTTAAAATTCCCAGGGAGGAATCCGGAGCAAGCTACCGCTTCCATAGTGGAGCAGTATCGAGAAATTGGGCCACTGTTACTTCCGGAGGGGACATTGCTTAAAACTGCTGGTGATCCGGCCGTTTATGTGATTTCAGAGGGACAGGCGCGACCGATCGCCTCTGAAGCAACCTTTTTGAGCCTAGGCTATAACTTTGGCAATATTGTTACGGTTTCCCGAGAGGGGTTAAAAGTACACAAGTTGGGTTTGCCAGTTAACTAATATGTTGTTGGCCGGTTTTTTGGTTCCTGCTTTGCCGGAATTTGGTGAATTTAGTTCCACGGCCGCTTATTTAAATGAAGTTAAAAATGACTTGCGATTAATCCAACCCGAGACGATTATTTTAATTGTCCAAAGCGATCTCCACAATGATGAGGCAATCAGTTTTGAAATTGCCGATCCTTATCTTGGCTCTTTATTGGAGTTAGGTGATTTGGGATTACCGGCTACTTATCATCCTGATTTTCAATTAATTGATAAACTGCAGAGAGTGTTACGCCAGTTTGACTGGCCGGTTACCTTGAACACCAACAATCAACTGCCACTTCAAGCTAGCATTGTACTCAACCAATTACTGGCTGATAAAAATCCGGTCCTTAAAATTCTTCCGGTGCTGATTGGTACTGCTAGCGCCAAAGAGCACTATCATATCGGTCAAATTTTAAGAGAGGTTTGCGACCAAATTGCCCGCAAGGTGGTGGTAGTGGCGGTGGGTAATCTGCCTGGATTTGGTTTAGCGATTAGTGAGGAGATTGTAACTAAATTAAAAGGTGGGAATGTGACTGGTCTGCTCACCGCGGCAAACAATAGAACTGATGAAACAACAGCGGCGATTGATCGGACGATTGGTTTTCTCCTGGGGTTGATGGATGGTTGGCAAATTAAAGGAGAGGTGCTAAGTTATGAAGGCTCGTCGCAATTAGCCTATCTAATTGCACGTTTCTCTCCCGATAAGTGATTTTAAAATAATTATGGTGGGTGTTGATCTCTGGCCGATTAGACGCTTTCCCGTCCAGAATTCAGTTTTCACCTATTATTCTCAGTTAAATTTAGCGGTTGGTGATTTGGTAATAGCCCCGTTTAGAGGCGGTTTTTTACGGGCGATTGTAGTGGGAACAAACGGTCCCGCCCCAGATAACGCCAAAGAAGTTACAACGGTATTAGCAAAAGGATTCCTATCTAGAGCTGAGATCGGCCTGATGGCTGATTTGGGGGCCGAGCTTTTAACCAGCCCCAATACACTTCTCACTATGGCCGGTCTGGACCGACTCCCAATTATTGACCGAGCAATTCCTAGTAATGATTTTCTTGCTCCCAGCGACGGTGCTTCAATGCAACTTAGTTTCACTCCAGCAGAGATTCAAGACATTAAACAATATTTAGCGATCAACTCGCCGACCGTTGCAGTTGGTGATAATTTTAAAATCGGTTGGGGAGTGATTTACGGACTCCTCAAGCAACCGGGACATTCGCTTATCCTGGTACCAACTAAGGAGTGGCTCACCAGAACAGCGGCGGTGCTTTTGGGGGTGAAGGGGGTAAAAATTGACTCCCCTTCCCTACCAGTGAAAATGCGAGCTCAACTTTGGGCAGATTGGCGAACTGGAAAAATTAAGCATCTAGTTGGAACTAGGTCGTCAATTTTCCGGTTACCTCCTAAGCTTACTAATATTTTTTTACTACAAGCCGAGCATGATGAGTACAATGAATCACGAAGGCCGCCATTCTACAGCGCAGTGACGCTAGCTACCAAATTAGCCTCTGCCCACAGCGCCAAACTTTGGCTACAAGATCCGCTACCTAGTTTCTCAACTAACACAGTTTGGCCCGTGAGATTAATCACGGAACCGGAAGTTGTTGATTTGCATCAACCACTTAATTCACCAGCCGGCGACCTGCTTTCATTGGTGGCGGTTGAGGAGCTGACAGCCAATTTGGCTGCTGGTGGAAGATCAATAATTTATTTGAATAGAGTTGGGGTGGGTAAGTTTTGGCGTTGCAATAAATGTGGTTGGCTACCTTTATGCCAATGCGGCGAATTGCCCCTTATTAGAGCCGATGATTTAAAGTGCACTGCTTGCGGAGCGGAAATGTGGTGGCCGGAGCGTTGCGTGGTATGCCCAAATAAAGAATTAAAACTGGTTGGGATGGGATTAACTAGCCTTAAAAAAGAGTTGCTTAAACTCTTCCCCCAATTGAAAATCGAGGTTTGGAGTAAAACAGAACAACCAGCGGAACACTGGGAAATACTTTTAACCACTTCAATTTTTCTGGAACGACCACCAATCTCTAGCAGATTCCCAAAATGCCAGTTATTTATTAACGCTTTGTGGGAATTAGATCTTAATCACGCTTCACCTCGGGCTAGACTAGAAGCAGTTAGAGTGGCAAGGGAGTTACAGTTTTCGGCTACCGATGCGAAGGCTAAACTCCTAATTCAAACCTGGTACCCCGATTTTCTGATCGGAATTAATGACCCCGCAAGACTAGTAAAGACGGAGTTGTCAGAACTCACAAAATTTGCTAAGATTGCTGAATGAAAAACCGGCTTAAACTAATTGTTGATCCCAATCCGATCCTTAGAACGGTCTCGGATGATTTTTTGCTTGCCGATATTGACAATACTGACACCAAGCAATTGGTAGCCGAGATGAAACGATCGATTGTTTTAGAACACGGAGTGGGTTTAGCCGCTCCGCAAATTGGGGTTAACAAACGCCTAATTGTGGTGGAAACAAAAACCGGTATCAAAGCATATTTTAATCCCAAAATTAAAACCAAATCATTCAAAATGATTGAGTTTGAGGAAGGTTGCTTATCGGTGCCGGGGATATGGGGGGTGGTTGATAGACATAGGAGTGTGGTGGTGGAGGTTATTTCTGAAACTGGACACCCTGAAGAAATTTCGGCTAGTGGATTGATTTCCGTAATTTTTCAACATGAGATTGATCATCTAGACGGGATATTGTTTATTGATAAAGTGAAAAGATACTTAAAATCAAGTGATTCAATTATTTAGCTGTTTTTTTGTGGTGCGTTAATAAATTTTGCATTATGTATAGAATTCTCTTTGCTGGCACGCCTAATTTTTCCGTGCCGAGTTTGCAAAAATTGGCAGAGATGACGGGAATTAAAATTGGGCTAGTGCTCACACAACCAGCCCGTCTATCGGGGCGGGGGTTGAAATCGGTATCATCCCCCATTAAAGATTTAGCTTCCGAGTTGGGATTATTAGTAATTACTCCAGAAAATCTAGTAAGAGAAGATTTTGTTGGCAGAGAATTTGATTTGGGGGTGGTAGTGGCGTATGGCAAAATCTTGCCCCCTTGGTTGCTTGATTTACCAAAACTTGGCTGGATCAACCTACATCCCTCTAAATTACCAAAATTCCGTGGCCCATCCCCTATCCAAGCGGCGATCGCTAGTGGTGAGGTGGAAACCGCTTCTACAATTATTAAACTTGATGAACAAATGGATCACGGTCCAGTGGTGGCGCAATCAGAAATGATTCCTATTCTTTCCTCTGATAATTATTTTACCTTGTCCACAAAATTAGCCTCTCAAGGATCAGAACTATTAGCTTCGATAATTTTACCGTATCTTGCCGGTGACCTGAAGCCGGTTGAGCAGAATCATGATTCTGCCACTTATTGTAAACTGATAAAAAAAGAAAATGGTGCCCTGGACTTCACCAAAACGGCGAAACAAATTTTTAATACCGTAAGGGCGTTTTCTTCTTGGCCCGGTACAGTATTCAATGGTCTAAAGATTCTGGAAGTTAAAATTAGCCCGATTAGTTTAGAGGCTGGAGTTTTGTTTATTGATAAAAGTTATATACCGTTTGTGGGTACGGCTGATCAAGCAGTTGAATTAGTGCGAGTTCAGTTCCCGGGTGGCCGGAGCTTGAGTGGACAAGAGCTGGTTAGAGACCACGCTGACCGTTTGGGTAAGATTTTTGAGTTGGATGCTAGGGAAAGTGGGCCAGAAAACTAGCCCCAATAAAAGATAGCCTAAACCAATGGGATGATTGAAGTAAGGAGAAAAGATATTGGTGCCGATTAAAACAATTAAACCAAAGGCATAGGAAACTCGTAAATAATAATCAGTGAGAGGGGGCGTGGAGGTTGGGTGGGCTTGATTGGACAGTTGGATTGCTTGAGACCCTGAGAGCATTATTTTTATTATCGCCGCTAAAGCGAGTAACCAAATTAGTAAACCAGCTAGTCCAAACTTCACCGCCAAATCATGATAACCCCATTCAAAGCGATAGGTGGAAAGCTCTCCCGATGGGATTTCTGCTCTGATCCTGGGATCATCAGAAATGTAGGTAACGGATCTGCCCAGCCCACTACCCAGCAATGGATCAGCCATGATGAGCGAATTTAATGGCGGAAGTAGGTTCCAACGGCTGGTCACCGCTAAATCACGAGTGTTCTGGGCAGTATTTTTATAAAATGAAGCTGAGGTTAGGTCAACTGTAGGGGGGATGATTGTAATTACAAAAAATCCAAGGAAGCTAATCAACACCAGGGTTGAAGTTTTGAAGCCCAAAATTATGATTGATTTAATGGTTTTGTTTAATCTTGGTAAATAATATAAAATCGGTAAAGCGAGAATAATTCCGATGATGATGGAGCGTGACCAACTTGCAACAAGTGCCGTGATAATCAAAATAAACGGAATGATGATTTTAGGCTGCCACTTAGTTGTGGCTAATACCCACCACCAGGCGCCAAGACTGACTGCTAAAAATATCTGGCCTTGCCCAAAAATTCTAAAATACCACGGATGATTTCCAAGCCAAGCGGTTATAAACTCATTTTTCAGCAAGGTAACTTCAAAAGTTCTGGAGTCTCTTACGAAGGTATAAAGATCCTGAATGGGAATACCCCCTAGATGATTAAATAAATAAACTTGTAAGATAGTCCAACCAGCAATAAAGATTGCCCCGTTAAATAACAATCTGACCACCTGATCTTGTAACGCCTTGGTCCAATTGATGGAGATAAGGGGGATGAAATAGAGGAGGAAGCTATAGGAATTGCTATCATCAAAGACAGTGGCGATTGGGTTTGTTTTTAGACCAATCAAAACTCCATAGATCACGGTGAGCGCCAACGATCCATAGATTATTAATTGAGGATAATATACGATTGGCTTGTATTTTTTGAGTAGTAAACCACCGGAAAAACCGCTCATTATGCCGGCAAATATTGCTAGTCGCAGAAATATGCTTACTCCGCCCAATTCTCCTTCAAGAAGATGACCGTGACCACCAACCATCAACTCAATCAGCGCGATTCCGAGGGCAGCCGGCAAAGAACGAATACTCAAATAAAAGCCGGTTAAGAAAATCGCAACCAGCATAAAGGTAGCTAAATCCGGGCGAGTAGAGGCAAGTGCGGCCAAGCCGTGAAAGGCGATCAACCCGATGAGAATAGTGGAGCTGAAAAATGGCTTACTGGTGGGGAGATTGGTCGCATCGGTGGTGGGAGGAGGAGTGACTAACCGGGTGGCGATGAAGCTTTTATCAAGGCTGTGCTTATTTGCGATCACCGCTCTGGCTTGGAAATATTTTTGGAGTATTTCAGGAACCCAACCGAGCTTTTCCCAAGGAAGAGTGTAGAATAACTTTGGCATCCAATGCGAACCGATTCTAGATAGTCCATCAAGTTCCACCTGAAAGGATGTGTTTGCCACTCCGATGCCGATCTTTCCTTGATCTGCCATTGTAAGCCATAGGTCCCAATCTTGCAGGCGTTTAATATTAGCATCAAAGCCGGGAAAATCTTTTGCTCTTATTAGGCTAGTAGTGTGGATGTAATTAAATTTTTTGAGGTTGGTTACGGACCAATGTTGCAAGGGGAAGTTTTTCCAACCGAATTTAAAAGCAGAGTAGGCAAAGCTGGCGGATGGATTGTTTTTTAAGGCGGTGTTGAGAATTTCAAGAAAATTAGTGGCGAGGATGATGTCGGCATCACAAAATAGAAGTTGGTCCCCTCTCGCCCGCGCCGCGCCCCGATTTCTAGCAGAATTAGCACCGGAATTTATGGTCTTAAAATAGGTGATTTTATCTAAATACGGGGCGACGGCATTGAAGGTCTGATCGGTGGAACCATCGTCAACCACGATTACTTCAAAGTCCTGAAAAGTCTGTTTAAAAATACTAGCCAAAGTTGTTGGCAAAGAGCGGGCGTGATTAAAGGTAGGGATGATGATGGAAATAGCGGGCATAGACTAGAGCTTAGCAAAGACCCGCGCTGGAAGGAAATCTAGCACCCGTTGCCGTCCCGCTTGACCTAAGGCCATTCTAAGAGTGGGGTTTTCAATGAACTCAGCTAACACCAGACTGAGTTCGGCGTCGGAATTGATAAGCCGACCGGTTTGATTGTCACTCACAGCCTCATTTACCCCCGATAAATTACTTGCAATCACCGGTAGGGCTTGACTGGCCGCTTCTAAATAGACCATTCCGAACCCTTCCCTGCCAGTGGGCGTAACTATGGTGGGCATAATAAAAATATCGGATTGGCGATAAAGGGTTAGGAGATCTTCATTGCTAACCGTCCCGTGAAAAGTAACCTGATTGTTTAATTGTAATTCTTGCACGATATTTTTAAGATTTTCTTCATTTGGTCCCTCCCCAACAATATGATAATGAAGGTTTGAAAACATTTCACCGCTGGCGATTAGTTTTAAGACCCGATCATGACCTTTGTGAGCCACTAATCGGGAGACGGTGATTAGTTGGATTTGTGTGTTGGGACTGGGGCTGAGATTGTGATCGGGACCGGGCTCTAAAATTGACGATAATTGGGGGGCGAGATGATTGGAAAAGAATTCGGTGAGTGGTGGATAAATAACTAAGGGCGTTTTTCCGGAAAAGCTTTCCACTGTTAGGGCTAGGGCGTTACTGTTGACCACAACCCGAGTGGCCCGCTTTAGAATCATTTTTGTGAGCAATCGTTTTTTAAAATTTGAAGTGGCTAAATAAAAATCTAAACCATGCAAGAAAATTTCGTATTTTGGTCCACCAAATAAACTCAAAAACCAAACCACCGTGCCAACCGGTAAGATGTGATGAACTTGAAGGGTGGTCTGATTAATTGTTTGCCGATGTAGAGTGACGGTTGCAGAGATTAAAAAATTGATTGAGCTAATGATTTGGCGGTATGAAGATTTGGTAATGATAATTACTTTAATATCCGGTCGCATTGCTACTAGACTCCGAATATACTGACCAATTCCGCCATTAAAGTCTGGCGATTCCATTGTTAGTAAAAAAATATTCGGCATAGGTTAATTTGTACTTGGTACTGGGACGGATCGGTTTTTAAACCGATTGATCAGATCCTTAATATCATCGTTAGTAACGGTTTTGGTGAGATAAAGGCCCACTAGCATGGCTCCGGCAAAAAATGGCCAAGTTAGGATCCAAGGGAGCACCGTTAAAAGTTCGTGCACAAATAGCCAAACTACTACCCCAATTAGTAATGGAGTTATGAGGGCATGGTTGATCTCCTTAACAGAAAGAGAGATGAGACTCCTCGCAAAGAACGCGCCCACGCCGAGTAATACAATGCTACTAATTATGGAGGCAATCGCCGCTCCCACTACTCCTGCCTCTGGAATCAAAATTAGGTTCAAACCAATATTAACCACCAAGGCGATGATGATTGCTAAGGTTTTTTTTGACTGTAGACCGGCGGCATTTAAAAGCGAGCCAATGGGATAGTCCCAAAATAGAGGCCATAATAACCACGGTAGGATTGCCAAAACCGGGGCGGCTTGAGGAAATTGATTGCCAAAAATGAAGGGGATTAATTCTTCTGCATACAAACTTAAACCAACGCTGACCGGTAAAATAATTAATGAGAGATAGCGCCAGGATTTGATTAGCAAATCCTTCAGTCTGTCGGGGGTATTTAGTTCGGCGCTTAAAGCGGGATACAGTCCGCCCACTAAAGCAATCGGTAAGAACTGGAAAGCGTTGGTCAATTTAAAGGCAACACTGTAATTACCCACTGCCGCTGGACCAGCCAAATGGTTGAGAATAAAACTGTCAGCGAATGAATATACTTTAACCGCCAAAGCAGCGATAAAAAACATGAAGGCCAACCGAAGGGGCTGAAGGCCCAAAATTGATTTTGGAACTAAGATCGATGCTCCAAGTCGTTGAACTAATTTGAATAATGAAAATATTAAATTCCAAACGCTTCCCACCAACAGTGCCAGAGTAAGCGCCTCTAAAGTACTCCATCCTGAAAGCAGGAAGGCGGTTCCGGTAAAGCAGATAAATAATTGACCAACGGCGATACCGATCGCTTCAAATTTAGTGGTTTGCAAGCCACGCAATACGGCATAAGCCAATTGAGAAATGGTGTCCGCATAGATTATCCCAATGGCGATTGCAATCAATACTGGTGATTGATTGGCAAAGGCTGGCCATAGCAACTCCCAAGGTGAGAACAAAAATAATCCAGTGGCAACTGGTAAAATCAATAATTTACACCAAGCGGTTCCTCGCCACCACTCCAAAGCTAATTGCGGTTTTTTGGCAACTTCTCGCACCAGCACAGAGGAAAGGCCGGCATCAAATAAGACTTGGGCGGTCATGATTACTGCCAGAAACAGAGCGTATTCCCCAAGATTAATCTCCCCTAGAATCCTGGCCACCAAGGCAAAATAGAAGAAGGCGAGGATTTTTTGAGCAACTGCGGCGCTGGTAAGATAGATGGTGTTCCCAAAGAGTCTAGACATATTGTTAACAATATACCAGTTTACCAAAGTAACGGTTGTAAACTATCAGTATTGGTTAGCAATTCTATCGGTTTGCGATTGTATCGGTTAACGATTGTATCAAACCAATTTGGCTGATTAACGCTTTCTCCATTGCGGTGATCTACGCGCTCCTCTTTTACCTGGTTTCTTGCGCTCTTTAATCCTTGGATCGCGAGTGAGTAATTTAACGGCTTTTAAAGTTGGTCTTAACTCGGCTTCAAAATTAATCAAAGCTCTAGCGATCGCTAATCTAGCGGCGTCGGCTTGCCCCACCATTCCACCACCGCTGGCCTTCATGCGGATATCAAAGCTGTCTAGTTTTCCAGTGTGAGTAAGGGACCGTTTAACTTGACCTTGCAAAACTGGAGTGGTGAAATATGCCGAAAAATCTCGTCCATTGACGGTGATTAGCCCGGTACCGTGAGTAATTTTAGCAGTTACAATGGCTGATTTTCTTCTGCCTAAACCGGTGAAATATTCAGTTGACATAATATAGTCTAGCGGGTGAATTTTAATCTAAGAATCCTCGCGGTGCGATGTTTGTTTTTTGGGAGCATCCGCCAAACGGCTCTCTTTAAGACATCGGAAGGATCTTTTTTCCAAAGATCACTAAGTTTGTTAATTTTTAAACCACCTGGTCTAGCAGAGTGCCGGTAATACAACTTTTGATTCAGCTTATCTCCGGTAAGTTTCATTCCACCAACATTCGAGACCACAACTAGGTCTCCATTATCTACATGGGATTGAAAATTTACATTGGTCTTACCAATTAAATGATGGCTGATATCGGTTGCTAAGCGACCCAAAATTTTATCTTGGGCATCACAACGATAGGTTTTTCTTGGGGTTTTTACGGCCACCGGTTTGAGGGTGGTGTAGCCAACGGATTTTGTCTTGGAAGTCATACTTCTTTATTAATAATAACTATTCGCTGGTGGGTTTAAACAAACTCAATCACCGCCATCTGTGCCGCATCACCGTGTCTAGTGCCAATCTTGGTCAATCTAGTATACCCACCGGCTCTGGTGGCGTACTTTGGTGCGATTACTTCCAAAAGCTTTTTGACGGTTGGTTCAGTGGTAAAGAAACCTAGTAATTGTCTTCTGGCGGCCAAGTTGTTCTTTTTGGCAACCGTAACCATTTTATCAATCAACGGCTTTACCACCTTGGCTCTGCCAAGACTAGTCTCAATCCGATCATAAGTTATTACCGCCGTGACCAAATCACGGAGTAGAGCTTTTCTTGAAGAATCCTTCCTTCCTAAGGTTTTATTTTTATTTCTATGGCGCATATTTTGAATTATTCTCCAGCACTTTTGTGATCTTCAGATGATCGGGCGATTTGCTCTGTAAGAGAAGCGTGCTGTAATTGCCCTTGAATCCAGCTAAAGTGATTTAAGATAATTTTAGTGGCTTGCTCCGTGGCTTCTTGCGCAGTAATAGTGCCGTCAGTAATGATGTTCATAATTAACTTATCGTAGTTAGTGACCTCACCAACGCGGGTGTTCTCAACTTTTAATCCCACTGTTTTTACTGGAGAAAAAAGAGCATCTAGGTAGATTAAACCGATTTCTTGCTTGTGCTCGTTTCTTGTCTCTGTAGTTGAGTAGCCCCGACCCTTCTCTACCGTTATCTCCATATCTAGCACGGCGGTTTTAGAGGTAAGAGTGGCAATCACTAAATCCGGATTTACAATCTCAACATCAGCATTTTTTTCAATATCACCGGCGGTGATAACACTGTTTCCTTTAGCTTTTAGGGTTAGAACCACCGGTTCATCAGAGTGAACTTTTAGTCGCAAAAGTTTAAGATTAAGACCGATGTCTAGGATATCTTCCTTCACTCCAGTTAAACCAGCGAATTCGTGCTGAACGCCTCTGATTTTCATAGCTGTAACGGCGGAACCGGGTAGTGAAGAGAGCAAAACTCGTCTCAAGGCATTCCCCACTGAAGTACCGTATCCATGATGGAGCGGTTCAATGGTTAAGATTGATTCGTTTTCCTGAACACCCGGCGTAAGAAACATTTTTGACGGGAGGAAAATTGATTCCATAAAAATAATAATAATTATCGCATTGAATAAAATTCTACAATCAGTTTGGGGTCGTAGACCTCAACCAATTCATCCCCTTGAGGCAAACTGACAATTTTCCCCCTGATATCACTCTCTCTGAATAACCAGCCGGGAGCGGTATGAGTTTTGAGACGCTCGGAGAGATCTGAAAATAGTTTTTTCTTGGCCTTGGTGGCTCTAATCTCAATTACCTCGCCAACTTTTACTTGGTATGAGGGAATGTTGTTGGTGGCTCCATTGATGCTCATCATAGCATGGCTCACCATTTGTCTGGCTTGGGCTCTGGTTTTTGCAAACCCCATTCTAAAGACTACGTTATCCAAACGCATCTCTAAAAATTGGGCTAGGTTATCACCAGTGTTACCGTCTTTTGCCGCGGCTTTGGTGAAATAATTTCTAAATTGCTTCTCCATTAAACCGTATAGACGCTTGGCTTTTTGCTTCTCTCTTAACTGTTGACCGAAAACGGAAATTTTGGGGGCAAATCCGCCCGCTTTACCATGAACTCCGGGAACATAAGGGCGTCTTTGCATTACCTTAATAATGCTAGTGCTATTTGAAAGCGCCACGCCTTCTCGGCGACTCAATTTTCCTAGTGGTGTGCTAATTTTTCCCATATTAGTATTTTAATTAAACTCTTCGAGCGCGGCGCGGACGGCAACCATTGTGAGGAACCGGGGTGGTTTCTTTGATGGAGAGGACGTTGAATCCGTGGGTATTAAGAGCTCTTAGCGCGCCATCTCTACCATTTCCGATCCCAGAGAGATGAACATGAAGATCTTTTAGACCAATGAGGGCCGCTTGATCAGCCACCTTTTTTACCACCACACTGGCGGCATAAGGAGTGGCTTTTTTGGGGCCTTTAAAACCGCAGTTGCCAGCCGAGGCCCAACCAACGGTGTTTCCGTTAGGATCAGTGATGGTTACAATAGTATTGTTGTAACTAGCATGAATGTAGGCTCGGCCTTGAGGAATTTGGCGGATAATCCGTTTCTTGCCCTTGGCGGTGAGAACTTTCTCTGGTTTGTTTTTAGAGCCGGCGACAGGGGCCTTGGCGTTTGCGACCGGTGTAGTTGCGGACGGAGTTTCAATTTTTTCTTCTTCAGACATAGGTTTAAGTCTTAGTTAACATGCGACGACCACTACCGGCGGTCTTTCTCACATTGCCTCTGACGGTTCTGGAGTTAGATTTGGTGCGTTGTCCGCGGGCCGGCAAACCTTTGATGTGCCGTGTGCCCCGATACGCGCCCACATCTTTCAACCGTTTAATGTTACCCATGATTTCCCGTCTCAACTCCCCTTCCACTCGATATTCTTTTTCTACCGCCGTTCTAACCAAGTTCTCTTGGTCCAAGGTGAGGTCTTTTACCCTGATGTCACCAGAGACTTTGGTGGCGGCTAAGATTTTAGCGGCCCGGGTTTCACCAATGCCAAAGATATAAGTTAAGGCAATGATCAGCCTTTTATTAGAAGGAAGAGTGACGCCAGCAATACGAGCCATACGCTATATAATATAAATATAAATTAACCCTGTCTTTGTTTGTGCTTAGGCACAATACAAATCACTCTGATCCGGCCTTCTCGGCGGACAACTTGACACTTGGCACAGATTTTCTTAACCGAGGCGCGAACTTTCATAAAGACAGTAGTTACTAATTGATTGATTGATTGACCGAAATGACTCTTCTAATACGCAAAATCACCCAGTTAATACCCTTGGATGATTGGCTGAGACTAGAGATGCCACCCGTTAGAAACGGAATGTGATTCTAGCCTTGGTAAGATCATATGGACTGATCTCACACTTGACGTCGTCTCCCGGCATGATTCTGATGCGATTTTTTCTTAACCGTCCGGCGAGATAGGCGATCACTTCAAGCTCGGTTTCAAGCTTTACTCTGAAATCACCTCCCGGTAGGGTCTCAATCACAGTGCCTCTTACTTCAAGAAAATCTTTCTCTACCATATTTGGCCTAACTGTATTTGACCTAGATATCGCTCAAAACGCATGAGGGAAACTTAAAGAATTAACGGGAGGATTATATCATGACCTGATTTGATGTCAAGGCTTACAATGAATATCCAACCTAAACAACGGCTGAATTCTAGCCGTACTGCTTCCTCAGTTTTTTTAGGTTTAGTTTAGAGAAACCTTTACCCTTGGTGAGCAATCCGATCGCCTCACCCCCCAAAATACTGGGTATTATCACAAAATCCGCTCCCAGGGCATAGCCAGCGGCGGCCTCAGCCGAAACGCGGGCGGTTAGCACAAGATCCCCAGAAAAGCGCTTACTTTCCAAGTAATTTGCCAAGACCGAGTTTATCCCCATATCGGGTACAGTGGAAATTACCAGCTGAGCGCGCTCAATTTGGATTGCCTTTAAAAACGACTCTTCACTGATGTCGCCGTAAATTACCGGCAGACCGGACCGACCAAGTTTTTCTACTGCCTCCGGATTATAATCCACCACCGTTACCACCCCTTGATGAGTAATGGTTTTAAGCAGGATCTCTCCCAACTTATCAAAACCGATTAGTACCACCTCTAAGCCGGTTTTTTGCTTCAGTCCTTGGTCAGTGGAACCGATGGTGGAATGAAACTTGTTATAGCCCCAAGCCACCAGCTTGATCCAATAATGAGAGATAGCTAAAGATAAAAGACCAACAGCGGCGATCAGGGAAACAGTGTCTGGGTCAGCCCAACCACGGGCGGCGGCGAGTCCAATCAAGATATAGGAAAATTCTGATACATGACAAAGGCTAGCGGCCACCTGCCAGTTCAAACGAGGGTGATGACCGGCAAGATTCAATAAAACTGAGATCACCACTGTTTTTAAAATAACGGTAACGCCTAGTAATGCCAGCACCAGTGGCCAAGCGGCCAGAACGGCACTAGGATTAACTTTAGATCCTAAGAGTGTAAAAAATACAATCAAGAAAAAAGTACTTAAAACTTTTACCTTATGCTCAATCACGCCTTGGTAACCAAGGCTAGCTAACAATACGCCAGCGAACAACGCTCCAATCTCCAATCCCAACCCAAACAAAGAAGTAGCAGCCGCTAAACCAAAGCACCAAGTGAGGCAAAGTAAAAGTTGTAGTTCGCCAGAGCTCGCGGTGGCACGCCAAAGCAGAGGCCAAATAAAGCGCGCAATAAGAAAGGCGGAGAGGGCGAGTAGTCCTCCCAATAAATAATTCCAATCGCCAGAGATTGCGGCCGACTGCGTGGAAGTAACCGCAATCAAGGCAATCAAGGCAATCAAATCTTGAGCGATCAATAACCCGATGGTGATTCGGCCATGCAACCGATCCAAACCCTGTTGCTCGTCTAGATATTTTACTCCAACAATGGTGGAAGATAGGGCGAGCGCTAAGCCAATCCAAAACGCCGTACTTAACGACCAGTCAAAAATCCAAGCGAACCCAAGACTAAACCCCAGAAACATTAGTACTTGAGTGATGGCAACAAGGATCGTTCCCAACCCAATTTCTTTGAAGACTCGGGAATTTAAATTTAGACCAACAATAAAAAGAAGTAATGAGGTGCCAAAAGCGGCCAAGGTGGAGAATATATTACTGTCTGAAGACCACGCCGCCACACTGGGACCAAGTACCGCTCCGGTAATCAGGTACGCTAAAATTAACGGCTGTTTAGCTTGCTTAGCGATCAGCGCCAAGGCTGAACTAACTAACAAAATAATGGCGAGCTGTAAAAATAATTCGTTGAACATACCTCCTAGTAGCAGTATAACAAAGTATTGTAGGCCTGAAGCGAGACTAAATCTTAAAAACCGATTTTGTATTAGTAAGAAGTTGGGCGTAAAAAACCTCTTGTTTGATGTTCAATAGAGTAGCTAGAAATTGAGCGATATGAGCGACATTAGCCGGCTCATTCCTCTTGCCTCGATTGGGAACGGGGGCGAGATAGGGGGAATCTGTTTCTACGAGTATTTTATCCAGAGGGACGCTCTGAGCGGTGGCTTGGACATTCGCCCCAAAAGTAACTATCCCACTGAAAGAGATGTAAAAACCGAGGTCGGTGTATTGCTTTGCTTCCGCTGGCGTACCGGTGAAGCAGTGGAGAATCCCGCGACGAGTTAAACCGCCGGTGGCGAGCTCCTGTTTAATGAGAACGATCAGGTCGGCGTGAGCATCACGGCAGTGGATTACAACCGGAAGGTTTAGACTGGTGGCGAGGCGGAGATGTGCAGTGGCGACTAATTGTTGGTCGGCTTTGATTTGTTCGATTTTGGTGGTGACCTCTATTTTCTCGTCCGGGGTTTGAGTAAATTCTTCCAACCGATAATAGTCCAGACCAAACTCGCCGATCGCTACTACTTTTTTACTCTTAGCTAAAGTGGCGTAAAATTCCGGATCAAAAATTTCGGCTCGAGTTTTAACATGAATTGATTCTTGGGCATCGTGGAACGGTTGAGCGTGAAGATGGCTAGGATGGAGACCGACTGCCGCCCAGACATTCTCATAACGCTCGGCCAGCTTAACAGCGGCGAGGCTAGTATCGGTTTGAGTGCCAACCACCACCATCCCGATTCCTTGATCAAGGGCGTGCTGAACTACCTGATCTTGATCAGATTCAAAAGCAGAAAACTGAACATGGGCGTGAGTATCGATTAGCTTTAGCGACATAGTAGAGGAAATTTGAATCGAGCGGCGGTTAAATGGCGTTCAATTTAAGCGCGTAACTTCCATCCGGATTATCAATCACTTCGTAGCCCGCTTGGGTGAGGGTAGCGCGGTGCTGATCAGCAGTGACATAGTCGCCGGCGGCGCGAGCGTTGGCGCGGGCAGTGGCGAGCGCGGTGATTTGAGCTGGGATAGTGATTTGACCTGATTCTGAATTGACCTGATTGGCAAGATTGGTGTTATTTGAGGTGAGGGCGGCTAAATTTAGACCGAGGATGGAATCCATCGCCAGCCACAATTCCAGCTTGGCGCTGGTGGTTAGATCTGACTTAGGCACCTGATGAAAAACCGCTAAGGCGGCGGCGGTGTTAAGGTCGTTTGCAAGCTCTGACATAAACTTCAGCCAGAGTGGGTGAGTTTGATAATTTACCGGCCCGCCGACCTCATTTTTCCAAGTGGTAACTTGAGTTTGGATTTTGGTGAGAGTGGTTTGAGAGGCTTGAGCGGATTCAAAGGTGAAGTTAAGTTGGGAGCGATAGTGAGCGTTTAATAAAAGATACCGGAAAGCGAGCGGGCTGATATTATGTTGGGCAAGGTCACTCAAGGTGTAAGTATTGTTTAAAGACTTGCTCATCTTGCCACCATCAATCAAGAGGAACTCATTGTGAATCCACAAATTGGCAAGTCGGAGACCAGTGGCGGCGCCGGTTTGAGCCAGTTCATTTTCATGATGCACAGCCACATGATCAGCCCCACCGGTATGAATATCAAAGGGCACACCCAAATATTTGGCGCTCATGGCCGAACATTCTATATGCCAACCAGGAAAACCAATTCCCCACGGAGAGTCCCATTCCATCTCCCGCTTTAGAGCAATGGCTTGAGTTCCCGTGGGAGTTGCCTCCTGATCACTCACCGGAGAGAATTTCCACAAGGCAAAGTCGGCCGGATTTTTTTTGTCACCGGTTTCCACTCTAGCGCCAGACAATTTTTCTGATTGATCTTGACCGGAGAGTTCCCCATAGGCTGGATATTTACTGGTGTCAAAATAAATGCCATCGGTAATTTTGTAGGTGTAATTATTTTTTTCCAAGGCGATTATAATTTCTATTTGTTCCTTGATATGATTGGTAGCTCTGGGATAGTGATGAGCGGGGAGAATATTAAGAGCGATGGAATCGGCGAAGAAAATATTAGTAAAGTGCTCGGTAATATCTAAAGCGGTTTTTCCGGACGCTTGGGCGGCGAGAAGAACTTTATCCTCCCCCACTGAACCATCGCCAACCAAATGGCCAACATCGGTAATATTCATCACTTGGTTAACTTCATAACCCACCGCCTCTAATAATCGGCGAATCAGGTCTGCCGTGATGAAGGCTCTAAAATTCCCAATATGGGCCCGACCGTAAACAGTTGGTCCACAAGAATAGATGCCCACTTTACCAGCTTTGATTGGATTGAATAGTTCTAGTTTACGACCAAAACTGTTTAGAAAATTGAGGCTAATCATAATGGCGTTGAAGTTGTTGGTTAGGGATGGGGTGATAGTTGAGTGCTTGCTTCAGACTAATCTGCCAACCATTTTGCCTCCTGCCGAACCAGCAACTTTGTGGCCTGAAGCGGTTGAGCCATAATTTGATAAACTACCTTTTCCATTCTAGCAGATTGCGAGCCCTTAACATAAATTATGTCCCCGAATTTTATATAACGATCAAGAAACCGCGCCGCCTCCACGGGGTTACTAAACCATTCCACCGTGGCGGTATCGGCGCCGGCGCTCAAGGCGGCATGCATGGCTGTACGAGTTAGCTCCCCCACAAAAATTAAAATATCAGCCACCTCAAAGGCAAGTTTTCCGATCTCGGCGTGTTCCGCATCTGATCGATCACCTAGTTCCGCCATCTTCCCGATAACCGCTAGGCGACGGCGATCCGGTAATAGTGTTTTAAATTTTCCGAGTCCGATTAAACCAGCCGCCATCGAGGCGGGGGCGGCGTTATAACTGTCATCAATAATTAAACTGTTCTTGATCCCAGAAATAATTCTTCCCCTACCAGGCAAGGGTTTTAAATTCCCAAGAGCGGTGGCAACGGCTTGAAGATTCAAGTTCAAATGAACCGCCACCGCTACGGCGGCGAGAGCGGCGCTGGGCAAGGCGTTACTTACGGTGTCTGTTAGATGGATTTGGAGAGGTAGAAAAAGTGGTGACTGGGGAGGGGGCGAATCGGATGAGATGGAAACAGACGGAGTGGAATCGACCGACCGATTGACTGTGATTGCAAAATTTGTAGTGATGGTGGGTTGGTGGCTGAGCGGTTGGTCAACCTTCAACTCTTGTACTTTTCCCTGAATGGCGGCTGATTTAAAACCGTAGCTTAAAATCGGTGCCGTAAACCGATTTTTCATAAGGGCGAGAAAGCGATCATCATTGTTTAGAATCACCAATCCGGTGGCCGGAACTTTATCGCCCAAGGTGGCCTTTTCTTCAATTAGGTCGTTCAAGGAAGGATAGTTCACAAGATGGACAGGAGAGATGGCGGTGATGACGGCGATCTCTGGTGTCACCAATTTTGTGAGGGCGAGGATGTCACCAGGAGCATCGGCACCGTATTCAAGTACGATAAATTGGGGAGCAGACTGGGCAGTGAAGGCACGGTAAAAAAGACCGGCCCAAGCCATGGGCGAGCGACCGGGAGAATTCTCCCCCAAAACAGCCAAAGGGAGACCGATCGGGGTATTGTAGTTTTTTTTGGGATGGCGGACGGTGTATTTAGTTTGGATGGCCAGACTAATAGCTTCACAAACGGAGGTCTTGCCAACCGAGCCAGTAACGCCAATGATCCGCGGATTAAAGCGGGTGAGGTAGCGCCTAGTTACAAACCAGAGCAATTGAATGAAGGTTTTTTGCATGAAATGTTTGCGGTTATACCTGACGCCACTCTACTCCTGCGCTCGATCCGGTGCAATCCCGTAATAGCTTAAAAGGAAGCGAGCGATTTCAGAAAAAACTGGGGCGGCGGAGGCTTCGGCATAGAGAGCGCCTACAGCCGGACTGTCTACTCGCACCACCATCACAAATTTTGGACTAGTGATTGGTCCGTAACCGGCAAAGGTACCGTTAAAATTACTTTCTGAATAAGCACCCCGCTCAGCGATTTGAGCGGTACCGGTTTTGCCAGCAATATAGTAACCGGGTACACCAGCTCTTTTGCCGTGACCGTTATCTACAACAGAAACTAACATGGCACCCACCAATTTAGCGGTTGATTCGTTGATCACCCGCCTCACCACCGTTCGTTTTGACGTTTCCGTGGTGCCATCTGAATACCGATATTCTTTGATAATCTGGGGCTTAATCAGTTCACCGCCATTAGCTAAAGCGGCATAGCCAAGTGCTAATTGCAACATTGTAGTGGAGATCCCCTGACCAAAAGCGGCAGTGGCGGCATAAATCTCGGCCGGATTATCAAGCTGTTCTAATGATCCGCCAACCTCCGTGGAAAGTTCAATTCCGGATTTTCTACCAAAGCCAAAATTTGTGAGGTATTTTTTAAGATTTTCCGGACCCATTTGTCTCATCACCCAAATCATCCCGGTATTAATAGAATCCTCCAACACCTGAGTCATGTTTACTGTACCGAACTCTTTATCATTGGCATTAGTGATGGTAAACTCATCAAATGTTACAACACCCGGATCCACAAAAGTTGATTCTGGCGTGATTACCCCAAGGTCAATCGCGCCGGCCATTACTAGCGGCTTAATAACCGATCCCGGTTCATAGGAGTCAAAAATTACGGGATTATTATAGTGATTTATCTCTTGAATCGCGCCGTAATTTTCCGAATCAAAATTTGGAACAGAGCATAGTGATAGGATCTCGCCGTTGAATGGGTTGAGAATGATAACGCTTACGGCTTTGGCCTCATATCTAATTTTAGCGGCGGAGACAATTTCACAAACCTTAAGCTGTAAGCGACGATCAATTGTAACTACCAGATCTCCCCCGTTAATTGCCGGTTTAAAATCAGCAATGCCAAGAGCGAGTAATCTACCCTCTCTATCTGCATCCCCGCTTAGTAATCCCCCTTCGCCACGCAAAAATTGGTCAAAATAACCTTCCAAGCCATATTGCCCGTAAGTATTTATTTTATCCGGATTAGAAACAAAGCCTAGCACCTGACCACTCCAACCGATTTCTGGATAAATTCTCTCTCTGGTTTTAATAAGATAAATCCCGTCCAGATTTAAACTTTCAATTTGTTTAATCTCCACCAATGAAAGTTGGTCAGCAACCGGTTCATAGGGATCAGATGTTTTTTTAAGTCTATTCACCAACTCGGTGGTGGCTGGATTTTTGATGACTCCCTCCTCCCAACCGTGCTCAACCGCGCCAAGGGAGGCTAAAGCATTAGCTCTGGAAGGTTCAATGTTATTTAAGGTGTTCGCATTCTGCTCGGTTTCTAAGGCTCTAAGCAGGGCTAGTTCTTTGGCCCATAAATATTCTTCATAACCGCCCAATTTTAAAACCGTGGCCAGTGATAAAGCCGTCACCTCACCGTTTTTAGGATCTCTGGCATTTATTTCCGTAGGAACGGCGTAGAGAGTGGCGCTGGGCGCTTCTGTGGCCAGAGCGTATTCAATTTCATCGCCGTAATCAAGGGAGTAGATTGAACCGCGTTCCGGCACTAGCTCTTCTGAAACGGCGTGCTGACTCGCGGCGATGGCTTGATAATATTCACCCTGATAGATCGCTAAAAATCCTAGACGGCATATGACAATGAGTAGGGCCGACCAACCAAAAATCTTAATTAACACAAAACGCCAGGGATCGCTAGTCTGCTGGCGTTTGGGAAAATTCATACCGTCCAAAACCGGTAATTTAAATTAGCGTAACTGCTAGGTGGTCTGTAATTCATCTTCAGTAACCTTGGTGCCAATACCGATGGTAATGTTGCCGGTAGTTTCATCCTCCGTGATTCTTACAATCTTACCATGGGAATTTTCATATTCACGGAAATTATAAATCTCTGAAGTGTCACCATCTTGATGGCGAGCGATCCCTTCATAGCTAAACTCAAAGTCTTCGCCTTGATAGACCACCGTCTCATCTTCTGGCTCTAGTTCTTCAGGGATCTCTTCAAACAAGATGATTTCCTCGGCGGTGGGATCGAGCGAGAGCCAAAGGTTAGTATTGGTATAGATCCAGTAAACCACCTCTCCGGTCTCTAGAGTAACTTCTTCAAAACCATTTGATTGAACGGTAATATCTTTCACAACTACCGGCTGGTCGTTAATAAAGGCTTCAATTGCTTGGATTATTTTCATACGGGGATGAGTATACTGTAATCTAGATTTTTTGCGACCAGTTTTTCCCCAGCCATTTTATTGGCAAACAGCGCACTCTTCATTGGCAAGGTCTCTTTTTTGGCTAGCAATGGCGATGTTATCGGCCTGAATTGGGGCTGAAGATCTAAGGTAATAAAGAGTTTTTACCCCACTCTTCCAGGCAAGCATATGAGTTTCATGGAGATATTTACCGGAGATTGGAGTCTCGAAGAATAAATTGACTGATTGAGCTTGATCAACAAACGGTTGACGATCAGCGGCTTGTTCAACTATTTCCCGCATGTTCATTTCATAACCGGTACGGAAAATCGCTTTTTCCTCCTCGGTGAGCTCTAACAGTCCAGCTACACTACCCTTGGCGGCGATAATGCGTTTCCAAATCTCCGGGGTATTAATCCCCTTTTCCGTGAGTAGATCATCAAGATAGCGATTTTTAGCAAGGAAACTGCCGGAGAGAGTTTTCTGTAAATAGGCATTGCCAGCGATGGGTTCAATGGAGGGAGAGTTAGCGTTACAAAGAAATGAGGTGGAGGCGTTGGGAGCGATCGCCATTATGTAGGAATTTCTTCTAGTGCCGCCGTCTAATGGTAAACCGCGTTCAACGCCCAGTGCCTCTGACGCTTTTACGGCGGCGCTGTAAATTGCTTTAAAGACGACTTTGTTTAAGGTGCGAGCGGAAACGGATTCAAACGGTAACCGCTTAGACATGAGTAGGCCGTGATACCCCAAAGTGCCGAGACCAATGGAGCGCTCATGCTTAACAGAATTAATTGCTTTAGCGTAATGCTCGGGATGAGCGTTATCTAAAAATGTTTCAAGATTATTATCAAGCGCTCTAATGCAGGCAGCGATGACTTGCTCTAGCTCTGGTGAAAAATCTTCCCATTTTTCTAAGTTCACTGAGCCAAGACAGCAAACGGCGGTGCGAGTGTCATCTGTGGGAAGTACGATCTCGGTGCAGAGATTGGACTGCCGTACTGTTAGCCCCAAGGCTTGATGGTGAGGAGGGAGGGCACGATTCACAGTGTCAATGAAAATTAAATACGGCTCCCCCGTCTCCGCTCTGAGGGAGAGGATGCGACGCCAGAGGGCAAGTGCTTCTAATTCTTTAGTAACGGTGCCATAATGCGGGTCAATAAGCGCAAATTTTTCATTGTTCTCCACCGCTTGCATGAACTTATCGGTGATAATCAAACCGTGATTCAAATTTAAACACTTGCGATCAGTATCGCCACCAGTGGGGCGTCTCATCTCCAAAAAATCTTCAATATCGGGATGGTCAATTCTCAAGTAGGCGGCGGCGGCGCCGCGACGGACGCCGTTTCTTGCCACCGCAATGGTGGCGGAATCCATTACTTTAAGAAACGGGATTACACCGCTGGAACGAAGCCCACTTGATTTAAGAGGAGAATTTTGACCACGGAGACGAGACCAATCGGTGCCAATGCCCCCACCATATTTGGCTAAGAAAGCGTTCTCTTTAAAAATATCAAAAATCCCTCCTAGATCATCCGGCACCGTATTTAAGAAACAGGAGATGGGCAGACCTTTTTTGGTGCCGATATTCATGAGTGTGGGTGATGAGGCAATGAACCAGCCTTTGCTCATGATGTCATAAAGATATTGGGCGTGGGCGGCATCTCCTCTAGCCATGCCGGTGGCAACGCGGGCAAAAAACTTTTGCGGATCTTCTACCACCAGATTACCCTCATCTCTTAATAAATATCGGTCTCTTAAATTTTCTAGTCCAAAAAAAGTGAAGTTTTGGTTTCTGGAATAATCAAGCTTAAGATTCTCTTGAATTTCCCGATTGCCATTATAATATTCACTACTCCAAGAATTTAATTCCCGAGTTTGATCAATAAGATCGGCTAACAACAAATCTCGGGCGGCGACCAAATCATTAGCAGTTAAGGCTTCAATCACGGTGGTGTAAGTGGGCATAGTTAAAAAAAATTATTTAAGTTCGGTAACTGTCTTGGCAGTGAAAAGTTACGGCGTCCCTAAGTCCAATCATCAACCACCGCCCCTTTAGAATATTCAGTGGCTCGGTTTTCAAAAAAGTTGGTGTGCTCTTTTGCATTGATCATGGTATCCAGCCACTCCAAAGGATTGCTCACTAGATACTTGGCGTCTAGGCCTAAATCATGCAAACGGCGATCAGCGATGTATCTGATATATTGCTTCACCTCTCCCGGAGTGAGGCCGGGAACTTCACCGAGCCCAAAGCAAGTATCAATAAAGGCGTCCTCTAATCCAACCATCTCATCACAGCGTTTATAAATTTCAGAGCGGAAGGAATCGGTCCAAATATTTCTGTTTTCAGCAATCAGATCTCTAAATAAATGACAGACTCCTTTAGAATGCAAAGTTTCATCTCTGATACTCCAAGTAATAATCTGTCCCACCCCTTTCATTTTTCCTAGTCTAGGAAAATTCATGAGGATGGCAAAGGAGGCAAATAAATTTACCCCTTCCATAAAGCCACCAAAGACGGCCATGTTCAAAGCGAGCTCGGCGGTGGTACCGGCCTTAAATTGTTGTAAATATTCGTACTTGTTGCGCATGGATTGATAATCTAGAAAGGCGGAATATTCTCGTTCCGGAAGGCCTAGCGAGTCGTTAAGATAGGAATAGGCCCAGACATGAATGGTTTCCGTGGAGGCAAAAGCGGAGAGCATCATTTTGATTTCTGGCTTGGGAAAGGCAGGGATTAAATGCTGATTGTAATTATTATTGACCTCAATATCACCTTGGGTAAAAAACCGGAGAATTTGAATGATGAGGTATTTTTCTGACTCACTAAGACGGAAACGATAATCAGCAATATCGCTCTCCATGGGAACTTCAGTGGGCAACCAGTGAGCTTGTTGTTGTTTCTGGAAATATTCATAAAAATGGGGGTACTCAAAGGGCCGATAAACCTTCCTAGGGTTAAAAAGCCCCACCGGTTTGGCGGGCATTATGGGCGCAAATGTTTGAAGAGAGGTTTGATACATAAACACAACATATTGTGTGTCTTTGAGCAGTATACAACTATGGGTTGTGTTGGTGAATTATTGTGTGGATAATCTGGAAACGGCGGTGAGGTTAGAAGAAAACGGCAGGGTCAGCTCTCACCATTAGAGTCCTAGGGTTAAATTTACGGCGCTGGGGGGAGTTGCCACCACCCGGAAATCCACCTCAATTACTTGCCGTTCACCGGCGCGGTCGTCATATAAAAGGTAACCGTTTTTGAGACCAAATTCATAAATCTCCTTAGTCACTTTTACATCTTGAAGACAGTAGTCTTTCACTGCCTGCACCTTCCCCTCACGCCACCACTGGACTGCCTGGAGACCGTGCCCAGACTTCCCCATACCCAGAGTTGCTTGCGCAATTGAATCTAGTTTCAACCTAAACCCAATTGATTTTTCTACTTCTTTTAAGATGTCTAGTTGAGGGAGCCCACGCAAATCACCCATGTAATAATTATTTAAAACCGGTAAGTCAAAAGAAATGGAATTGAAACCAATTAGGCGGGTGCTTTTCTCAAAAAGCGGAAAGAGCGTGGGCAGATCTGCTTGCTCAAACGCCTTATATTCATCAGTGGCAAAAAAATAGACACCAATGACCGAGAGTTTTAATTTATCCGTAAAATAACCGCCCACTTCATCAAAGGTATTTTGAGTTTCAATATCAAAGACAATCTCATTCAACATAGGTGTCAGTATGGTAGCGCAATCTAAGAGAGTAGACCAGTGACAATGCAAAAGCCCCACCAGCGGTGGAGCTTCACGGTAACTTTCGGGATGGTTATGCTGCGGGGGAGCAGCAGAGATTTGGCCACAGGCAAGAGGAGCTTAGCCTGCTACAGATAGTCCACTTTTTAATGTCCGTTGAGACTCACCCGCCACATGGACCGGCCAAACCCCTGCTCCCCACACACAACGCATGTCAGCTATGATTCTCATCAACACTGAAATGAATTAACGAGTTCTGCGTACTCGTTAGTGTGACCGCTACTGCCCTCTACACAGCTTCGGTTTAACCCGCTACCCCTAACGGGACGGGAGAAATTTGTCTAGCTTAATGTCACCAGACTTCAGGGAAGATCATAGCACGGGTTTACATTCTTGGCAAGCGGTGCTATATTCGGGCGACTAAATTGAGCGGAAAATATCGGGCTGTAGCGCAGTGGTAGCGCGCTTGCATGGGGTGCAAGAGGTCGTGGGTTCAACCCCCGCCAGCCCGACCATAGATTTGACTTTTTCTTAAAATCTGACTAACCTGATATTAGAGGTTCTATATTATAATAATTGGTCGATTAATACATTATGTTAATAATTCCCCTTAATTACCGGTTAGGTTTGATCCTTGGAGTTGTAATGGGACTTTTGATGACCCCAACTTTATCCTTAGCCGCCGTTAGCGCTCCGCTCAACCTATCAATTGTTGGCACTATTTCCGGCAATGATGCTACCCCCACTTTTACTTGGCAAGCCAGCGCCGGTGCAACTTGGTATGACTACCGGTTAGACAATGGCGGATATCTTGATCTTGCTAATGTCTACTCTATTACACTACCCACTCTTGCGAATGGTTATCACACCATTGCTGTACGGGCGCATAATAATTACAACGAGGTAAGTTCGGAGACCACCCTGACTTTTGAGATTGATACCGTGGGGCCAACCGTGCCATTGGTCAATCAATATTACGCCACTGAAGATAAGGCGTTGACGATCTCGGTTAATACCAGTGGTGAATCGCTGGTTTCCAGTTGTACTTTGTATGTGAGTTCGGTTTCTGTGGGAACTATGTCCGCTGGGAGTAATGGTTTGTTCACCAAAATTTATACTTTTGTGAATCCGGGAAGTTTTAGCGTTTATACCAGCTGTATTGATGGCGATAATAACACCAGCGTTGGTGGTGCTAGAACGGTTACGGTTTCTCCTATTACCGCGACCCCGATACCGACCCCAACCGTGAGCTCCGGATCAGCTGATGAGGGAGATTTGATTAAGACCACATGCGGAAGTAAAGTCTTGGCAAATGATCCCTGCAAAACGGTTTACTATTGGGGAACAGATAACAAGCGTCATACATTCCCAAATGAAGCAGTGTTCTTTAGTTGGTACAATGACTTTGATGATGTAGTTGAAGTTACTACCAGTTTTATGTCTAGTTTGGTGATTGGTGAAAATGTCACCATCAAGCCGGGTACAACCACGATTAAATTTGCGAGTAGTGCCGAGGTATACGCTGTAGCAGAAGGAGCGGTGCTAAGACATTATCTGACCCCAGCTTTAGTGGTAGCTGATTACGGCAGTGATTGGTATGGCGCCGATCTAGTTACGGTTAGCGATGTTTTCTTTGACAATTACAGCATCGGTACGGTGATTGATAGTTCCTCCGATTACAATCCAAATACAGCCGAGAGTGGGGTTACTTCAATTGACGATAATTTCTAGTTAAGCGGCCATTGACTGTTCATCGGAAATTTCGCGCGGCAATGCTTGGATAACGCCCGGTTGAACGATTCCTCGTTTTTGAGTGGCTCGACCGACCACGGCGGCGGTATCATCTGGTTTGGCGCGTAGGTGATCTGGAGTGGTTTGAATTTTGTAGGCTAGATCTTGAAGGGCTTGAGCAATTAATTTAGGTTTTTCATCATCAGTTAGATTTGGGTCAGCGATAATTTGGTTAACAGTCGCCTCCATCTCCACCCGCCTGGCACTATCATGCACGCCATCAGAAGTTATAACAAAATATTGTCCCGGAAGCAGATCTATAAATTGAATATCGGCTAATTGTGGATTGGTGGCGGTCTCATATGACATCCCCAGCGCATTTGTGATGATATTTCTTTTATTGACCAATTGACGGATGCCAATTGGTCTTGATCCTCCCGATCCATTCAGCTGTAATAGGCCTAAATCTTTATATTTGTGAGAAAGACCGGCGAGATCGGAATATTGATCAAGTTCATCTAAAAACGCCTGATCAATTGGATTGCCGTCAGCTCTAAAAATTACTCCTGCTTTAACATCATTGCCAACTAAATTATCATCAACCGTTACTGGTTTAAAACTACCGTCAGGATTTACAATTTGAATTCGGCTATCTCCAAAATTAGTGTAGTAGAGGCGCTCTATTCCACTAGGAAGCTCAACTACTTTTGCGCAAGATAGGGTGGTGGTTACCGCACCGTATCGGATTGGGTCTAACCGTTGAGCTCTTCCAATTGCCTTTTCTGATAATCTAATAGTTTCGCAAAAGGCAGTTCTAACTAAGCGATCAAGATCAACTTCAGAAACAACGCCAGACTCAACTAAGATTCTTAGCGATTGATCCAATTTCCCTCCCAAGTTGTATTGCACCACTCTAGATAAAATTTCTGCGGCGGCGGCTCCTTTATATTTTCCTTTGGCGGTGGATACTCCGTCCATAACCGCATAAAGTCCGTGGGACTCATCAACGATTTTTCGGTCCTCACACCTAATTTTATCTTTTGTCTTAAGGACAGATACCACTTGATCACCGGCGTTTTGTTCTATGAATTGTTGATGACGACCAATGATCGGCTCCAAGCCGTCCGTTACCGGCTCGGTTTTTGCGATTTGGTTCCCGAGAATTATTTCTAAATCAACGGCCACCCTTGGCCACTCGCTTCCCCACCGACCAGCCGACTGGGGCTGATTTTTGGCCCAATCGGGTGTGGTGATAATTTCTTTCGCTTTAATTGGAGGGCTAAGTTGATCTACCAAGTTCACCAACAGCGTGTCAACGTTGGGCGCCTTACCAGCATCATCTTTAATGAATTTGCCGAGATTTTTGATTCCATCAATGATCCGATCCCCGAATACTCTCTTATCAGTCATACTGTTATTACAGCTTTT
>CALRGN010000001.1 GCA_943357745.1 Candidatus Uhrbacteria bacterium | reverse complement strand
ATTGGGGATCCGCTGAAGAGTGGGGTTACATTATTCCCACCATCTTCCCACTCCTGTAGCTTTCTCAGAATTTTTGCCCTGCAGTGCGCCTGGCCAATTCTGGCAATGAGGTACTGATTGAAGACCTCATGATGGTCATGCCACCAGCGATTGGGATCGGTCGGTGGGAGAGAGCGATATGAGATTGGACATTCACAGTTCCCATTAGAGCCATGCTTCACCTCTTGAAGTTTTTCCAGAATCGCCTGGGCGGTTCCGGATTGCAGGAGGGCATCCAATTCATCCAAAAATCGTACCGGTGGCCCAAGCGTGACGAGGGTTTGGGCATCTAGTAGAAGGGTAAAAAGGTGGCTTTCGGGATCGGTGGCGTAGCCATTAGCTTCCTCATCGCCAAAGTGCAAATCACCGATCCGGAAGAAATCATTAGCCGAGGCGCTAATTTTCACTGGCCGTAGTCTGACGGCCTCGTAATACCTACCCTCGCAAATTGCGTAAATGAACAATTTCTTGCGTTCCCTTGCGCCCTCAATTTCAGTTGGATTTGGATCCTCGGTGAGTTTTAGGGCACTGATAGGCATGCGCAAATTCTTGGCTTGCCTTGCACCAGAGAACCGTTGCCAGCGAAACTCTACCCTTCTACGAAGGGTAGCAATGTTCAGTTCTGACATCTTTGCCTCCCTTGGTGTTAGTAGTATATCCAAAAAATCCCCAAAAAGTCAAGCTGGGGTGTATAACGGTTCCTTAAAAATGGAGTTTGCAAAGCAAACTGATTGTAGACCAGGTCACTTAGACGCGTTCCGTTATCCCTGCAATTTTTTATAGACTTGCATGCCTAGGATGGCACCCACGATTGGGCCGAGGAAGTAACTAGGATTGATGAAGTTTAGGCCAATACTGACGGCGGGATTGAGGACTCCGGCTGATCCAAGGAGAGATGCAATGATGATTCCGATCAGTAGAGAACTGCCAACCACTATGCCAGACATGCTCTCTGGTGCTTTGCCTGTAGCTACGGAAGCAACGCCAAAGGCAAAGAAGAAGGTACCAACCGTTTCTGCAATGGCGATGGGCCAAGAAAATTCTGATCCTGAAACGGTAGCGGTAATTCCCATTCCCATCAAAACTAGTAAAGCGATTCCCCCACCAACTCCTTGGGCTAGGATATATCTAACCGCCTCGCCAGATGAGATTTTATTGATTGAGAAAAGTCCAAGCGTGATGGCGGGATTAATATGAGCTCCGGAAATTGAGCCAATGGAGTAAACAAAGCCACCTAACACTAACGCGGCCAAGAATGGAGTGAGTCCAAAACTTTGACTAACGGCGAGGGCAACTGCAAACGCTAAACCAAAAGTACCAACCGCCTCGGCAAGATACTTATTCATTGAATGATTCATATGGTCTACTGGAGCCCGTTTTACAAGGGACTCAGGGCATAAATGATTAATGGTTGGATTATAGCAGAATTAAGGGTCGGTCGCCAAATTGGCAATTATCTAAACCTTATAATTTTAGCTATAATCAGCTTAAAATTTTTCAGCTTAGCCCAGCTAAACCTCAAAATTTATAAGTTGATTCTATTCCAAAATTCTAAGGTTTATCTTAAATTGCTCTTTGGCGACCACCCTTAAACAATCCCTTAATTCTTGGGCTAGTTTTGTTAACCAAAATTTGGCATAATAATAATTACTATGATGACCGATGATTTGTTAGGAGGATTGAATGAAGAGCAGCGGGCGGTGGTTTTAGGAGGGGATGGCTATGCTTTGGTATTGGCGGGGGCAGGGAGTGGTAAGACTAGAACGATAATATATAGAGTAGCTTATTTGTTGGGACAAGGGGTTAAGCCGGAAGAAATTCTCTTACTTACCTTCACCAACAAGGCGGCTAAAGAGATGATTAATCGGTTGCAAACTATTTTGGGCGATAGAGCTAGTGGAGTACAAGCGGGAACTTTTCATTCTTGGTGTAACCGATTATTACGGCGAGAGCAAGGGGCTAGTTTCGGTATTTTTGATGAGGACGATGCTTTAGAGTTAATGAAGATGGCGGTCAAGGAAAGCGGGTTTGCCTTGAATTTGCGAAAGTTTCCGGCGCCAGCTTTACTAAAAGCAATTAACTCTTATGCTGCTAATACCGGATTAAAAATTATTGAGTTATTGGCAGATAAGTATTCAAGTTGGTGTCACATTGGAGGCGAGATTGAGGAGGTGTTACAGCGCTATCGGTCCATCAAAATCTCTCAACAAGGTAAGGACTTTGATGACTTACTGACGGATTCATTGGCACTGCTTGAAGGGGGGAGTACTGAGCGAATTTCTGGAGGATTGCTTTATGTCTTGGTGGATGAGTATCAGGATACAAATTTAGTGCAAGCACGGCTTGTGAAATTATTGGCCTCGGTGCATAAAAATTTGTTGGTGGTGGGAGATGATGCTCAAAGTATTTATTCATTTAGAGCGGCCGAGGTGAAAAATATTCTAGAATTTCAAAAAGAATATCCGGGAGCGAAGATTTTTAAATTAGTTGTTAATTATCGGTCAACTCCAGAAATTTTAGCAGTTGCCAATGAGCTGTTGGATAATAATCCTGGTCAATTTCAAAAAGATCTGAAAGCAGTTTTGCCAAGTGGAGAACGCCCTAGAATGGTGGATCTTATTGATGATCGCGCCGAGGCGAAATTTTTAACACAAGCGATTCTGCGGGAAATTCAGGAAGGTAGGGGTCCATCCGAAATAGCGGTTTTATTCAGAGCGGCCTATCACTCTCAATATTTGGAATTTGAACTCACGCAACAGGGAGTGGCCTATGACTATCGGGGTGGGTTACGGTTTTTTGATAGAGCCCATATTAAAGATGCGGTTTGTGTTTTACGGCTATTGGGAAATCATAAAGATTTATTAGCCTGGACTAGGATTCTAAGATGGCAAGCGGGAGTGGGACCGGCGACGGCTGGAAAAATGGGGGACTGGGCGATCAGTCAGGTTTCTTTGCAGGCGTGTTTGGAGGTGTCGGTTAGTTGGGGAAAGAAAGCCGACCTAGGTTGGCAGAGGGCGAAGATGATTTTAAAGCAAGCCTTGGCGGCGCCTGATTTAAGTGCGAGTTTAAGAGCGCTCACCGCATCGGTGAGTTATCGGGAATATTTGGTGGCACAATATCCAAACGCTGAAGATAGATTTGATGATCTAGAACAGTTTGCTAGGTTCTGTCAAGACTATCCTGATTTGGATAAATTATTAGAGGCGGTGACGCTTACCGGAGAGTGGGAGGGGGGAGAAAAAGCGGCAAGACGACAATATGGTGCGAAAGTGGTGCTGTCTACTATTCATCAAGCCAAGGGGTTGGAGTGGGAGAGTGTTTATTTAATCCATTTAGCTGAAGGATATTTTCCACATCCAAGGGCGTTTCAATCAGACTTGGAATTATCGGAGGAACGACGGTTGTTATATGTGGCAGTCACTAGAGCAAAATTAAAATTGACGATTACTTATCCTACCACTAGCACCAGAGAGGAGTTTGAGTATAAACGTAAATCTATATTTTTGGAGGAACTTTCTCCGAGTCTTTTTAAACAAGGGGAAAGATTTAGCGTTCCTAACATGCGCGGGAAAAATCAATTTCTTGGAAACTACGGACTGAAAAGTTTGGGAATGAGCGGTGCTGGGGAATCAACCGACGGTTTTTGGCCGGAAACAACGATTGACCAAACTGCAAATGATGATGAAGCTGTGATATAATTATTACACTTATGGGGTCATACAGGAGGAAACACAATAATCGGTATTCTAGAACCGGTGGAGGACTTTTTTTTAAATTGTTTGCGATGAGTATTGTAATGGGAAGTGGAGTGGGAGTTTTTTATGGCGCAGTGACCTGGTTTAGGCAGGATGCGGCCAGAAGTTTGGTGAATGCGGGGTGGAGTGGTGCGACGATTGTTGATACGGAAGATATTTCGCCAAGACCGGTGTTGGTGGAGACGACGCTAGTGAATAGTTTTGATCAATCGGTGATTGGTAAAGTGAAACGCTATGCCGGACCGCGCGGCGAGGAATATGAGGTAGTGGCAAATTTGCCGGCGATTGATTTAAACACGGAACGATTTGGGGTTTGGCTTTTGATGACCGGATTGGCAGATGTACAGCTGATGGGAGAATTAACACCAAGAGCAGACGGTACTTGGCAAGCAAGCTTTGTGGCTGGTCCTGAAACCGGCGTGATTAATCCAGCCGATTATAGAGCGGTAACCATCAGAAGAGAGGAACTGTCTTCCCAAAATATTCAAAATGGTGTTAGAGTAGCGACGGCGGAATTTGCGGAATAAACGCAAGGGGCGGTAATTCTAAGGAGCTTATTCTAAGGAGCGGTTATTCCTTTTATTGGGGTTTGGCTAAGGTAATTTTGCATTTATGAAGATTGCAGTAATCGGCATGGGATATGTTGGCTTGGTGAGTGCGGTGGTATGGACCAATCTGGGGCATACCGTGATTGGAGTGGAAAATAATAGCGAAAAATTGCAACGATTATTGGCGGGGGAAGCGCCGTTTTTTGAACCAGGACTGCATTCGGCTTTAGCGGAAGCGATGCAATCCGGTAGGCTAACTTTTGTGGAAACTCTGGTTGCCGACTCAACCTTGGAGCTGGTTTTTATTTGTGTTGGGACACCAATCGGGGTTGATGGATTATTAAACGACCAGTATCTTTTGGAGTCAGCCCGAATGGTGGGAATGTTGGGCGATGCAAATTTACAAGTTGTTATTAAGTCAACTGTATTGCCAAAAATGAGTGATAAAGTTTTGGAGGAGGTGCGGTTGGGTTGTGAAGAACGCGGGTTGGTGTTTAAGGGGGGAGTATATTTTAGTCCGGAGTTTCTCTCTGAAGGATCAGCGCTAAGAGATACGCTCGCACCAAGTCGAGTGGTTTTGGGTGGCGAGGGGTTGGATCAAGAAAATTTGGTCGTTAAATTTTTCAAATCGGTTACACCGGAAGCAGTACCGATTGTGATTACTGATATTCGCTCGGCGGAACTGTCAAAATTGGCGGCCAATGCCATGCTGGCGAGTAGGATTTCATTCATCAATGAATTGGCGCTAGTGGCGGACAAGGTGGGGGGGGACATTAATTTGGTCGCTAAAATTATTGGTTTGGATCCTAGAATTGGGCCGAATTTTTTGAAAGCGGGGGTTGGTTTTGGGGGTGGTTGTTTTCCCAAGGACACCAACTCGTTAATTAATTATGCTAAGACGATTGGGATTAAGACCGGTTTATTGGAAGCAGTGGTGGAGGTGAACCAACAGGCGGTGATCGGTTTTTATAATAGAGTAGTGAGTGCATTTGGTGATCCGGTGGGGAAACGATTAGGAATATTAGGGCTGGCTTATAAGGAAGGGACGGACGATCTAAGATCGGCACCTGCACTTGAAATTATTGAACGATGGCGGAACGCGGGGGGAATGGTGGTGGCGTTTGATCCGCTGGTGGTCAAAATACAGGCGGAGAAACTAGGAATAACAAGTTTGGATGACGCTACCGCGGTGCTCTCCCAAGCTGATCTGTTAATGGTTTTAACGGCAGAGCCAGAATTTATAAATTTGGATTGGGAACGGGTGTCCGCTTTGTATCACGGAGAAATAATTGGGGACGGTCGGAGGTTGTATTTAGCGAAGGTGGTGAATAAAGCCGGATTTAAACTGATTACCTAATTTCCTTAACTGTGATAAAATAGGGAGGAATTATGCCATGGCCAAATGGGACTGGTTTGAGTAGCAAAAATGAATCATCCCGAGCCAGAATTCCGCTGACTCCAGAGGAGCAGGAGCTTTGCCGTAGTGGTCAATATTCGCCAGAGTTGTCTGATCTTACTTGGCGCATTTTTAGGATCATGGCGGAATTTGTGGAGGGATTTCAGTTTCTATCAGCAACTAAACGGGAGGTGTCAATTTTTGGGTCTTCTAGATTTCCGGCTGGTAGCAAATGGTACTTAGAAGCGGAAAAGTTGGGCCGACTGCTCGGTACGGGAAAATTTACGGTGGTGACTGGAGGTGGACCGGGAATTATGGAAGCGGCCAACAAAGGGGCGTATGAAACCGGAGCAATGTCAGTTGGCTTGAATATCCAACTGCCCAAAGAACAACGGATTAACCCCTATGTTACTCATAGCAAAGCGTTTTACTATTTTTTTACCCGTAAGGTAATGTTGGCGGCCAGTGCGCAAGCGTATGTTTTCTTTCCGGGCGGTTACGGTACCATGGACGAACTATTTGAAGTTTTGACTTTGATCCAGACCCAAAAATCAGAACGGTTCCCGCTTATTTTGGTGGGAGAGGAATATTGGAGACCATTGATACGATGGATTACGGATGCGATGTTAGAACAAGAAGGGGCGATTGAGCGGGCCGATCTCTCTTTATTTACCTTAGTTGATAGTGCTGAAGCGGCGTTTGAAATTGTGCAACGGTCTAAGGAGAGATTGTCTTTTTAAGGAGCTATTATGAGCGATAAATTTAAATTATTGGCCAAACAACTTACCACCCAACCGGCAAAAATGAACCACGAGGGCCAGGAGTTGGTGGAGGTAAGTGTGCCGGTGAGTACCGCGGCGGCTATTTATGAACGAGTGAGAAATACTTTAGATTATCAGGAAGAGCATTTGCTAAGAAGAAACGCCATCTTGAGAATAGTCAAACGATACCTTAGTGAGAGCGAAAATCTACACGATGTTGGTCCGGATTTGATTAAGGAGTTGGTTTGGGCTAAGTATTTCCCTGGTCAGGAAATCCCAATGCAACTGGGAGAGGATTTGAATCCGATTCTCTCTAAATATACCCCGCTATTTAAAGCGGCGGATGGAATGGGGGAGAGAAGAGAGGCGGTTTACCAATGGATTTTAGATGTATTAGCTACAGAAATTGAATATACAGTAGCACCAAATCAAGGGGAGGAGGCGTTGGTGGCGTATATGTATGATGAGATTAAGCAGAGATCTGATTGGGATCCGGGGCTTAAAATCACGGAGGAGCAACGAGATCTGACTTTGTTTATTGCGGTACACAAGGCATTGGTTAAATCTAACCATGCGATTTTGCGCTACCGAGTATTGACCTTGTATTACCCAAAATGGGTGGGCGCGGCTGATGAAAAGTTGGTTGAACAACTAGCCCTCCACTTGGGGGAGATTTATTTGGCAGTGGAGAGACAGATTTTCTCACCGCTAACAGATCGTGTTTCTAAGTTATTGAGGCGTAAAGCCGGTATCTTTAGAGTTCTAGGCGAGGCTTTGATCACTCTACAGAAAACTGAAAGCGGTTCTAAAGCAAAGGGAAACAATGGAGAAAAAAAATCCGGAGTAGACTGGGCTGACCCGGAGGTGATTGATAGCGCTGTGGCCCAATCTTTGGCTTTAAGAACCAAGGAGTTTAGGGTACGGTTGCGCCGAACGGTGGTGAGGACGGTATTATTTATGTTCCTCACCAAAATGATTCTCGCAATTTTATTTGAGTTGCCATACGATCTATTACTTCATCAGGGCGAAATCATTTTGTACCCGCTGGGAATTAATATTCTTTTTCCACCTCTCCTTCTCGCCTTGATTGGCTTGACGGTGGGTGTTCCGGAAAAGAAAAATACCCAAGTCTATCAGGAAGTGGTGAGAGCGTTAGCGGTGAAAGCAGACCACGCCGCCTTGCATCTGAGGATTAGAACCAACCACCGGAGTTCTTTGAAGAAGGTTTTTGATGCAATCTATGGGGTTTTATTTGTGGCCATTTACGCCGGAATCGCGATCGGTCTACATCTTGCCAATTTTAATGTGGTTTCTATTGCCTTCTTTCTATTCTTCCTTTCACTGGTAACTTTCTTTGGCATTAGAATAAGATATTCGGTAAAAGATATTGTGGCTAAAGATGTAAGATCGGGCCTATTCGGAACCATCTTTGATATTTTATTAATCCCAATTGTGCGTGCGGGTTCTTGGTTGAGCGCCAAAGTTTCTAAGATTAATATTTTTATCTATTTCTTTGATTTTATTATTGAAGCGCCGTTAAAAGTGGCGATTGAATTTATTGAAGGCTGGATTGCCTTTGTTAGAAATAAAAAAGAGGAAATTTAAGCCAATAATTTAAGTTATGAGCAAGGGGGAACCGTATCAAGTCTTGGTGGTTGGCGGAGGGGCCGCTGGTTTAGCGGCAGTAGACGGCGCCCTCAAGGCGGGGGTGAAACGGATTGCCTTGGTGGAAGGGGATAAACTAGGTGGTGAATGTCCGCATTGGGCTTGCGTGCCCACCAAAGTCTGGCTGAAATCCGCCCGGTTGCAACAGGATATATTATCGGCTGGCCGATACGGGATCAGAGTAAAGTCATCCAGCTTTGATTTAAAAGCTTTAAAATCTCGATGGCGAGGAGTGGAACAGGCGTTAACAGGAAATGGAGAGAGAATTAGGGTTGACTTATTAAAAAAAGGGGTGAAGTTATTTCAGGGTTGGGGTAAATTTATAGATCAGAATACTTTAAAGGTTGACAATCATTATTTAAAGTTTGACCAAGTGGTGATTGCTACTGGTAGCATTGAACGGGAATTAGATCTCACGATGGGTAAAAAAGCAGAGCTAATTGTAACTAGAGATATTTTTTCTTTTCCGGTTTGGCCGGACTCGGTGGTGATTTTAGGTGGCGGTCCGGTGGGATTGGAATTGGCAACGGCGTTTAGTGGATTGGGAGCCAAGGTGACGATATTAGAAGAACAGGGAGTCATCTTAAGAAAAGAAGAGCCCGAGATCTCGGCTCTAATTGAAGCGAAATTGCGTAGGGAGGGAGTGGTAATTATTACCAATGCCAGAGCGCTAGCGATTAACTATCGGTCGACAATAAAACAGGAAGTTGTTTTTCAAGTTGGTTCTAAACCAAGACGAACCGTGTTTGGTGAGAAGATTATTCTCTCAGCGGGAAGAGTGCCAAGAGTGCAAAAACTAGAATTGACCAATTTAGGGATTGAAACTAAATTCCTTAGAACCGACGACTATCAACGGCTAGCTCACGGGGTATGGCTGGCGGGCGACGCGGCTGGGTCTTATCAATTTACAAACACTGCTGTTAGAGAGGGATATGTGGCCGGTTATAACGCTGGTCAACAATCTTTAAAGAAACGAAAATTGCTAAAACATGATCTTGATCTAGTACCCAGAATAACTTTTATTGAACCAGAATTGGCGGCGGTGGGTGGGAGTAGTTTTGCTTTGGGGCGGGAGGGGAGAAAAATTACAACCTTTGCCGCACCGGTTAGAGTGCTCGGGCGGGCGTTGATTGAGGGAAAATCGGTGGGAACGGTGCGAGTGGTGGTGGATGCGGAGAATGACTCAATTTTAGGAGCGGTGGCCTGGTGTGAGAACGCGGGCGAGTTGATTCATGAAATTTCATTGGCAATTAAAATGGGAATCAAATGGCATGATTTTCAAAGTATTTTTCGGGCGTATCCCACTTGGAGTGAAATCTGGGGAGCGCTTGTTAGGGTTCCATAAATTGCTCCGGCGACAGACCCTTTAAGGTTGTGGGGAACTGACTTGCTAATTAAGTGAAGAATTTTTATACTCAAGCTGATTAATTCTTAGGATGATTTTAGTAAAACTGTAAGCCTATGCGCTTAAACTCACCGGAGTTCAAAAATGGAGAATTGATTCCACCGCTCTACACTTGTGATGGTGAAGATGTGAATCCTGAATTGCACCTGCACGATGTTCCTAAACTGGCAGTGAGTCTGGCGCTAATAGTTGATGACCCAGAATCTCCAAGCGGAAATTGGTTACATTGGTGTATTTGGAATATAGATGTAGCTACTAAGATTATTGAACGAGATTCGGTTCCGCAGGGGGCAGTGGAAGGTGAAACGGATTTTAGTGAAGTGGGTTATGGTGGCCCTTGCCCTAGTTTTGGAGAACATGAGTATCGCTTTACAATTTATGCTTTGGACATTAAGCTAGATCTAGTCTCTGGTGCTCCTAGACATGCGGTGGATGAGGCGATGGTGGGACATATCATCTCTGAAACGGCGCTGTTTGGGAGATATCAAAGGATTAGTAAAGAAGAACGGGCGGATTTAAAAGCAAAAATTAAAAAAATGAAACGGATTTAAGGATTGAAGGATTTACCGGTTTAACGGATATTTAATAGGGCTGAAAATTTAAAATGGATGCAAAGGAGTTAATTAAGTCTAAGGTGGATATAGCCGATCTAATCTCCGGCTATCTTGTCTTGAAATCATCGGGCGTGGGTTCATTTAAGGGTTTGTGTCCTTTTCATGCGGAGAGAACGCCATCTTTCCATGTTTCTAAGGAGAGGCAGATTTTTAAATGTTTTGGTTGTGATAAGGGCGGAGATATTTTTACTTTTTTGATGGAGATGGAAGGGATAGATTTTCCGGAAGCGTTAAAACAATTAGCGGAAAAATCTGGAGTTGAACTTCCAAAAAACCGTCCCAATGAGATTAAAACCGCTAGCACGGCGCTAGTGAGTCAGGCTTTGGAACTAGCCGCTAAATATTATCAGGCCATCTTAAATGCCACCGAGTCGGGGGAATTTGCTAGACAATATTTAGAACAAAGGGGGATTACCACTTCTGATTGCGAGAGATTCAGATTGGGAGTGGCGCCGCTCGCATGGACCGGATTATTTAGCGCATTGGCTGGTAGGGGGGTTACACCAGAGACTATGCTTAAAGCGGGATTGATTTCTAAGCGGGTCAATGCAATTGGGTTTTACGACCGATTTAGAAATAGATTAATGATCCCTTTGTGTGATTTGAATGGTGGGGTGGTGGGGTTCACGGCTAGACAACTTCCAGGTGGGGATACTGAACAAGCTAAATATATTAACTCTCCGGAGTCAGAGGTGTATCATAAAGGTAAGTTGTTATACGGTCTTCATTTAGCCAAAACTGCCATTAAAAAATTACAAGAAGTGATAGTAGTGGAAGGAAATTTAGATGTGATTGCCTCCCATCGGGCGGGGGTGGAGAATGTGGTGGGTAGTTCTGGTACCGCCATCACTCATGATCAATTGAAACTTTTGACTAGATATTGTAAGCGAATTATTTTTTGTTTAGATCATGATAAGGCGGGAGATGAAGCATTGAAACGGGTGATTAATTTAGTCTATGCTTTTAATGACCAGCAAGTTGAATCTAAATTGAGTGATGATCTTGAAGTTCGAGTGATTGGTTGGTCCCAAGAATTTGGAAAAGATCCAGATGAGCTAATTGCCAAGGATTCAGAACAGTGGCGAAGAATTGTACTTCAATCCAAACCAGTGGTGGATTATTTCTTTGAGCTTGAATTAGAGCGTTTTGAAACAGCGGTTATAGCCCCGGGCGGAGGTAAAGAGGAGCTTAAAGCAAAGCTGATTGATAATTTGATCCCCTATCTTAGACTGATTAGGCGGCCGGACTTACTCCACCTCTATTTATTACGATTAGCTGATCTTACTCAAGTGAGCCAGGATATTCTTAGAACAATGGTTACACAAACAACCAGAACAATCGTGAAAGCTAGCTCGACTTTTACCACTACCAGCGCCGCTAAATTTAAGCCGTCCCAATTAGATCCAAGTTGGCGGGCGGGGGCGGTGTGGGTGGGGTTGGGGGTGAAAAACCCAGCGATTTGGCTAGAGCGGGTAAAATCACCAATTCTAACCGATTTGCCCGAGTTGTGGGCAACTCTTTACAGCGCCGGAGAAGCGGTTTATAATAGCACCCAAATCGATCAGGGTGAATTCACCACTGATTTTTATCAACGATTACGGGCATATCTTGATGAGCATTCCCTATCACCGGCCGTGCAGGCCTTAGATAGCGCCGTGCTCTATACAGACGAGATCTTTGCCGGTCTATCGCCAAAGTTAGCGGAAGAGGAGATGCTAAAAGGGTTAGGGTATTTTATAAAAATTTCCAAAAATCTCCGTAAGCGTGAGCTTGAAGCGGAGATTAGGGAGGCGGAAAGACGGGGTGATCAAACTCAACTTGATCTCCTTATGAATAAATTTCAATCACTAATGAAAGATTAGTTTATGATTCAAAAACACCTGAGCACTAAAGCAAAATTAGGAAAAACTAAAACAGTTTTTAAGAAATCTAGCTTGAACAAATCTAGTTTGAATAAATCTGGTTTGAATAAACCAAGGTTGAATAAATCTGGTCCTAAAATAAGTTCTCCCAAGGCGGTCGCTTCTTTTAATAATAAGTCTAAGGGTAATAATCGGCCTTCAGCTAGTAGGTTTGCTCCCAAAATTAGTAAGTTTGCTCCCAAATTAAGTTCAAAAAAACCGCTTGCTACTAAATCCGCAAAAAAAATCAAAGTCAAATCGGTGATTAAAATAAAATTGGTTTTGGATAAGAAAAGTCCACCGCCAACTCCGGAAACTTTGGCTAGAATTTTAGAAAAAGGGATGACGCGCGGGTTTATTACGGATAATGAAGTCTTGTTTGGTTTTGGTTACTTGGAGGATCACCTAGATCTATTCGAAGAATTTCTAAATTCAATTGAGAAGAAGGGCTTGCATTTTGTTGAGTCTAAGGAAGGATTTTTGGGTGGTCATCAATCTAGAGAAGAGGTGTTTGGTAAGCTTAGAATGTCGGTGGAGAAGAGGGCGGAATCGGCGGTAAATACAGAGCTCACTCAAGATAGCATCCAAATGTATCTTAGAGAAATTGGAAAAATCCCTTTACTCACCACGGAGGATGAAGTGGCACTATCACGCCGAAAGGAACGCGGTGATAAAGAGGCGGAACGACGGTTAATTGAAGCTAATTTGCGATTAGTGGTTTCAATTGCCAAACGGTTTGTGGGTAAGCAGTTGTCATTACTTGATTTGATTCAGGAAGGAAATGTTGGGTTATTTAGAGCGGTCAAAAAATTTGAATACAGGAAAGGGTTTAAATTCTCCACTTATGCAACTTGGTGGATTAGGCAAGCAATCACTAGAGCGTTGGCAGATCAAAGTCGGACGATCAGAATTCCGGTGCACATGGTGGAGACCATTAATCGCTTTAAACAAGTAGAGCGAAGGTTGATTCAAGACCTAGGAAGAGAGCCTTTGCTTGAAGAATTGGCGGCAGAGTTGGAGATGCCACTTGATAAAGTTCAACATATTCAAAAAATCTCCCAAGAGACGGTTTCTTTAGATACTTCGGTGGGTGATGATGATGAAGATTCCAAGCTAGAGGACTTTATTGAGGATGTAAAAAATCTACCGCCAGATAAAGCGGCCGCCCGACAATTGCTTAAAGATTATGTTAAGGAAGCAATGCAAGATCTTACCGCTAGGGAACAAAAGATTTTAGAACTTAGATTTGGTTTAGAGGACGGGGTTTCTCATACGCTAGAGGAGGTGGGTAAAGAATTTGATGTTACTCGGGAACGTATTAGACAAATTGAAGCCAAGGCAATTGAGAAAATTCAACAAAAAGAAATTATCCAGAAATTAAGAGACTACTAATAAAAGATTATTAATATGAGTAAATTTTCCGGTCTCCTTTATCTAGCCTTAATTTTGATTGCGATCAATGTTTTGCTGGTGGTTTCTGGAACGGCAAGTTGGTGGCTGATAATTTTAAATATAGTGGTAATCGGACTGGCTTTTAAAGAGTGGCAATGGGGTAACTAAGAGACCTTGGTAAAAGGCGAGCCTTTTACCGGTCAAACCTTCGGCGATCTGTTTCTTTAAGATGCTTTTTTCTGATTCTGATATTTTGGGGGGTAACTTCAACATATTCATCAATATCAATATATTCCAAAGCTCGCTCTAGATTCATATCTATGGCGGGAGTGATTACTACAATATGATCTGCACTTGAGGCGCGCATGTTGGTGAGCTTTTTCTCTCTAACAGCATTCACTGTCATTGATTCCTTCATGCTGGCGCCAATCACCATCCCTTCATAAATTTCCGTTCCGGGTGCTATAAAAAGCGGGCCGCGTTCTTGAATCATCGCTAAAGCATACGGGGTGGTTTTGCCTTGATCACCGGAGATGATGGAACCACCAGTACGCCGACTAATTTCACCTTTATGAGGAGCGTAATTAGAAAAGATGTGGGAGAATGTTCCTTCTCCCTTGGTATCGGTCATGAATTCAGTTCTTAGACCAAGTATGCCTCTAGTAGGAATGGTGTATTCAAGCCGAGTGGAACCGTTTTCTGTAGTTAAGTTGGTCATCTCCCCTTTTCTCTTTCCTAGCTTTTCAATCACGGTGCCGGCAAAATTATCTGGTAGATCAATGATGACTGTTTCCATTGGCTCCATTTGAACCCCATTTTCTTGTTTGAGAATTACTTGAGGTTGACTGACTTGAAGCTCAAACCCTTCGCGGCGCATCTGCTCAATTAACACCGCAAGATGCATTTCACCTCGGCCAGAAACTTTAAATTCGCCATCAGAGGTGGGAAATTCAACTTGCAAGCCAACATTGATTTCCAACTCGCGCTCTAATCTTTCTCTGATCTGCCTTGAAGTTACTAATGACCCTTCTCTTCCTGCAAAGGGAGAAGTATTGGGCATGAAATTCATGGTCAAAGTGGGTCCATCGATTGCTAGTGTTGGGAGGGCATCAGCCGTAGCTGATTCGGCGACTGTTTCTCCCACATAAATTTCCGGAAATCCGGCAATCTGAACAATATCACCGGCAAAGGCTTCACTCACCTCTACTCGCTGAAGACCCTCATGAGTGTAGAGCTTGCTGATTTTGCCGGTATACCGTACCCCATCTGACTTAATAACGGTGGCGGTCATTCCCATTTTGCAAGTACCTTCAACAATCCTACCAACTCCGATTCTGCCAACATAGTTATCGTATTTTAAGTTGGCGATCTGCAAGCGCATTGGTTTTGAAATATCGCTGGCGGCGGGGGGGACAGTGGCAAGAATTAAATCGAATAGTGAGGTGAGATCTTGATTGTCATCCGTGAGGGATAGTTTAGAAATTCCTTGTTTGCCAATGGCGTAAATATACTTGAAATCAAGCTGGTCATCTTTGGCACCAAGCTCCACGAAGAGGTCAAAAATCATGTTTAGCACGGCATCAGGACGAGCGGTGGGTTTATCAATTTTGTTAATAACCACGATTGGTTTTAACCCAAGCGCCAGCGACTTTCTTAAAACGAACTTGGTTTGTGGCATTGGGCCTTCATAAGCGTCTACCAGCAGAAGAACAGAGTCAACCATCCGTAATACTCGCTCTACTTCTGAACCAAAATCGGCGTGACCCGGGGTGTCCACGATATTAATCTTTACGCCCTTGTAAACAACGGCCGTATTTTTAGCGTAAATAGTAATCCCGCGCTCTCGCTCCAGCTCATTGTTATCCATTATTAAAACCCCGGGATCAGTACGATCAGCAAAAGAGTTGGTCTGTTTTAGCATGGCGTCTACCAGAGTAGTTTTACCATGGTCAACGTGGGCAATGATAGCGAGGTTTCTAAATTCCATAAAGCTCCGGAATGATAGCGGAAGTTGAATCTAAAGTCAAGAAAGTTTGGTGGGTCTTGCTCAGAAAGATTGGATCAAAAACGGCGGGAGCAAATGGTAAGAATTTTTTAGTCCACCGCTTGAGGCTAGAAGTCTTAATAAGCACTATGTTATACTGATTTTACTATGGAAAAACTGATGATTGCCTACTTTGGGGGCGGATGTTTTTGGTGCATGGATGCGGTTTTTAAACGGGTGATTGGTGTTGAAAAAGTGATCTCTGGTTATGCGATTGCCGTGCCAATCACGCCGACGATGGTGTCGCCGACCGTCCTGCCGACCGTCCCGCCGACCGTCCCGCCGAGCGTCCCTCCGACGACCGTCCCGCCGAGCGTCTCTCCGACCTACGATCAAATCTCCACCGGAAAAACTGATTTCGTGGAAACGATAGCAGTTTTTTTTGATGCTAAGATTATTTCTTACCAAAAATTACTGACTATTTTTTTTACCCTTCATGACCCAACCACTTTGAATAGACAGGGCCCGGATGTGGGAAGGCAATACCGGTCGACAATCTTTTATTCTTCAGACCAAGGAAAACAAGAAAGTGAAAAATTCATTGCCCAACTAACGACGAACCAGATATTTAGCGGCAAAATCGTTACCACGGTGGAACCGTTGGCTAATTTTTATCCGGCGGAGGAGTATCATCAGAATTATTATGATCGTAATCCGGAGCAAGGGTATTGCGTGGCGGTGATTTCTCCAAAGCTTTCTAAGTTGAGAGAGAGTTATCAAGAATTGTTGAAGCCAGACCTAGTATGAGAAACTGGTGGTCTAAAATCTTGGCATTTTTTGGATTGCTGTTTTTTTTAATCTTGCCAATTTTGTTCATAATTAATCGTCCTACAAAGTTGAGCGGAGAGTGGGGATGGCGCAGTGAAGATAGACTAGGATATCAACTCTATACATTTCACGGAAATAAATATAATCTTAATGGCTATCCTAATCTAAAAAGTGAAGGTAAGTTTACTTTCAATCTTATTAAGCATTCTGAAGTGGGAGAAATTCATTTTTGGCCCAAGGTGGGGGAAGATTACAGCCGACCAGTTGAATGGCAAGAAAATCGATGGCGATTTATAGATGGTTCGCCTTGGTACGATCGATTGGATTATGAAATTATCACGCCTTAAGTGGGTTAACGATGGCTGTGCGATTGATTCAAGATTTCCTTTGAATCATTGGCCGTCAAAATGGCAAAAGCGAGTAGCCAGATCGGTAATGCCAATTTTAGACATTGAAGATGGCTATGTGATTACCGTGATCAAAAACCGAATTTTTTGTTGGTTTAGAGCTTTTACATTAAAAAAAGAACCGCATCAATGGCCAGAAAGTACCAGCTGGTTTACGCTAAGAGAGTGGGCGCCTACTCTGGATAGTCCGGCCATACCAGGTTGGATTTCTTTGCCGGCAAGGTTATATGAAGGAGTTACGCTTTTATCGGCACCGGTCACAAAAAATTGGGGCGCGTCTGCCAGACGCCAGCTGAAGCAATGTGAAAAAACTGGAGTAAAATTTAGATATGGTGATGAGGCAGATCTTGAGATTTTAATGAAGCGGTCTCAGGTGCCAAGAGGGATAAGGAAAATTTATATAGAGCTTAGTAGGAAGCATCATTTACTAAACCCGGAAGAGCTATCTTATTTAGTGGCGGAGTATTCCGGTGAGCCAATCGCAATTATGGTGGTGGGTTGGTTAAATGAACTCAAACATTCTTACTATTTGACCGGAGCGTTTGATGTGAAGCATGGTAATAAACATGGGATGGTGGGGCTGATAAATTGGTGGTTTAATTTAGGCTTGGAAAAAGAAATGAGATCACATTCCTTTGGAGAGTTATCGCAATGGTATCCCTGGCCATTGGGTTGGTATGTAACCCCTGGATATTCGCTATTTAAAACGCAATTTGGGACCCAAAGAATTTGGTCCCCAAAAATTAGATGGCGTTTAAAAGGTTGATTGATTTGTAATAATTGTTTTATCACGATAAAATACGATCGGTTACAATTTAGGCGGGATTAGTACAATGGTAGTATGTCAGCTTCCCAAGCTGAAGACGCGAGTCCGATTCTCGTATTCCGCTCCAAATCCCGTTAGTTTTTGGTCTTAGAGGTTAGTTGTTTTTTTGCCGATGTAGCTCAGCTGGTAGAGCAATACTTTCGTAAAGTAGAGGTCGTGGGTTCGATTCCCACCATCGGCTTCAATTAAAAGGTTTAGAGCCCGTTGTAGTTTGGTTGGGGAAAACTATATATTTATTTTTATGTCTAAATTTGAATCAGGACGGGGAAATCCTACTATCAATGAGGCCGTGCTGGAAATCACGGCGATGCTTGGTGACTTGGCGGTTACGGGAGCAGGGGATACTGAACGAGAGAGTTTAACTGACTTGATTGCTAAAGTGGGCGAGGGAAAAATTACGCCGGAAGAAGGGCTGGTGAGGGCCCGTACGCTGATGAGCGGCCGGCAAGATTATCATTAGCTAAAAATCATGTTAGGATTTTGATATCAGAGAGCACTTGGGTGGCGTGACCGTCTGGTTTAACTTTTTCATAAATCTTGGCAATTTTTCCGGTGGGGTCAATTAGGAAAGAAGACCGCAAGGTGCCGATAAATTCTCGACCCATAAATTTCTTGGGTGCCCAAACCTGATAGAGTTTTACGACCGTTTTTTCTGAATCTGATAGTAAGGGAAACGGCAAAGCGTATTTAGCTTGAAACTTATCATGGCTTTTGACGCTATCGGGACTTACTCCCAATATCACGGCGTTATTCTTTTTGAATTGGGCAAATGAATCTCGGAACCCACAAGCCTCCTTGGTGCAACCCGGGGTATCATCTTTAGGATAAAAATAAAGCAAAACCCACTGGCCACGATAGTCGGTTAAGGTGTGGGGGATGGAGTTTTGATCTAGGAGTGAAAATGTTGGGGCGTTTTGGCCAATGGTCATATAGTCTTTACAATTATAGCAGGATTTGCTATTTATTGGATTTTCTGATAGGGTTATTGCCCACAAGGGAGATTGCATGACTGATCGTTCATATTTTGGTTTGGATCTCCGGCGGGCACAACCGGGAGATTTGGTTGCCTATGGATTTAGCACCCACTTGGAGCGTCTGGCGGTAGCGTTGACTCGGATTGTGAGGGTATTGCCGGCCGTTGACAGAGATGGATGTTACCAGCTAGGGCAACAGCGGATTAGAGTATCGGACCGAGTCCCCAGCGGAGAATCCGTTGTCTCGGGGGATTTTACCTTGATGGCGGTAGCTTCTGCTGATGGTGAGAGTGTTCAGCGAGCTACGGAAACAATGCTTACTGGATGGCCACTCACTATTAAGGGGGTCGTATCGCCAGGTTCGGTTCCGTCGGCGTTATTGGCCTTGACTAAGCCAGTGCGGTTGCGTTGTGGTACCAGGACTGCCAGTACGACTGGTACCACCGGAAGCATCACTTGCTATAAAGAAGTGACTGGTCCTGAGAGGGTGACTACGGAGTGCACAATCAGCATTCCGGGAATTGCTCTTCAAACCTTTACGCTTCATTCCTCAGAAAGCGGAGGATCATATTGGCATAACTATGGTTGTGGCAATCGGCCGTGTTACTTGGAATTTCCTGATTGATCGGCGTTCGGCGTAAGTAGCGCGTCACCCGGAAAGGGGGCGCGTTTTTGTTTTCTGACATACCGATAAAATTTTGCTATAATCTAGGCATGATTACTTTTGAAGATGTAGTTAAGGTTTACCCGCCAAAAATTAAAGTCTTAGACGGGGTTAGTTTTCATATTAAACCAGGGGAATTTGTTTCTATTGTGGGTGCAAGCGGTTCTGGCAAAACTACTCTTGGCAAATTGTTGTTGGCAGAGGAAAAACCAACATCAGGAAAAATTAAATTAGGTGACTGGGAAATTAACAAGATTTCAAGGGGAGAGGTGCCGGATTTAAGACGACAGGTGGGAGTGGTTTTTCAGGATTTCAAATTGTTACCCAATAGAACTGCTTATGAAAATGTTGCGTTCGCCCTTGAAGTATCCGGAACCACCCGGAGGCAAATTTTGGAAATTGCGCCACAAGTTTTGAAAATTGTGAATTTAACCGGAGTTGCAAACCGGTATCCGCATCAACTTTCTGGTGGAGAGCAACAGAGAGTTTCAATTGCTAGAGCATTAGCGCATCGGCCAAAAATCTTGTTAGCGGATGAACCAACCGGTAACCTGGACGCCATTAATGCGGGGGAGATCATTGAGCTCCTAAAGAAAATAAATGAATTCGGAACTACAGTATTATTAGTTACTCATGATCGGGAGATTGTCAATCGTTTGCGCCGGCGAGTGATTACTCTCAAGGACGGCAAGGTTTCTAATGATGTTTTGCATGGTCAGTACCATCTATGATGCGATCAATTATTAGAATGATCAAGTATTCGCTTCAGGGGTTGTTTCGTAATTTTTGGTTGAGTGTAGTAACTTTATTTCTGTTGATTTTAACTTTGTTGAGTGTGAATCTTATTTTGGGAATCTCAGTATTGAGTCAGGCTCTAGCGGGCAAGCTAGGTGAAGAAATCACGGCTCAAATATTCTTGAATAGCGGTGTTACTGTGGCAGAACAAGGGGCGTTGTATGGATACTTAACTACTTTGCCTGAAACTAAAAGGGTGGTACTGATTGACGCTGAAGAAAATCTTGAAGCATTCAAACTTAGACACGCTGATGATGAACAAATATTAGCCGGTTTAGGAGAGGTGGGAGAAAATCCGTTTGGACCGATGATAAGAGTAGCCGCCAAGGATCCCTTGAATTTCCCTTTGATTTTAGAAGCGGTCTCCGGTAGTCCGGAATTCTCCAGTTTGATAGAGTCAACTTCACTCTCTGATTATGCACCGATCGCTACTCGTTTGGGAGAGATAACCAATCGAGTAACGGTGGGCGGTTGGTCAATCTCAATTTTATTTGGATTGATTAGTTTGATGATTATTTTCAACTCAATCAGATTAGGAATTTACGTGCGAAGAGAAGAAATCGGGGTAATGAAGCTAGTGGGGGCTAAGGACTGGTTTATTAAGGGTCCGTTTGTGGTAGAGGGTTTAATCTTGGTGACGGTTGCGGTGGTGATAGTTAATCTGATAGGGTGGGGGTTGTGGCACTATGGCTTACCTAGTTTAGAGCGATTTGTTGGGGATTATCACTTTATTGCCGGTGCAATTACCATACCTGATCTAGTTTTCTACCTTACCGCCGAGTATTTGATTATGGCGGTCTGCGTAGCTATAACGATTATTTGGTCAATGAGGAAACATCTAAAAATCTAACCCTGGTTGATTATGTTAGAAAAAAGTAAATCAAGATTATTATTAGCGTTACAGAAAAGAACGGAGCGTGAAGATAAAGGTCTTTGTATTATTGAGGGGGAGAAATTAGTAAAAGAATGTAAAGACTGGATTGAATTTATTTTTTCCGCCAAGGATACGCCAAATTTTAGAGAAGTGATTCACGCCGAAAGTTTGCCAAGATTAGCGGCCGTGGCCAGGATCCCGCAATTTTCAATGGATGAGGTAAATGCTACGGGAACCGTTTTGGTGTTGGATGGGATTCAGGATCCGGGAAATGTGGGCGGGTTGTTACGATCGGCGGCGGCCTTTGGTGCCGGGGTGATACTGGTGGAATGCGCGGAAGTTAGCAATCCTAAAACTATTAGAGCTAGTGCCGGGGGGATTTTCAAAACTCCCTGGGTCACCCTTAATCGCGAGGGGGCAGAAGAGATTTTGAGTGGGTTTGGTAGAGAGATTTGGCGGTTGGAGAAGAGAAACGGCGCGCGTGAGTTGACTGCTATACCTGAGAAACAATCAAGACTGGTGATTGTGGGAAATGAAGGGCAAGGAATCAGGTTAGAAATTGAAGGTGAATCAATTTTTATCCCGCATGCTCAAGCGGTAGAATCTTTGAATGTATTGGTGGCTGCTAGTTTGGTGTTATTTAGTTTAAGAACTTGAGTATTGCTCGCGCCTAAAATTGTTTATGGCAAACGAGTTTGCGATTTTGAATCAACAGGGCGCGGCGCGGGCGGGCGCTTTGACCACTATATCCGGAAGAGTGAATACTCCGGTGTTTATGCCAATTGCTACTGCCGGAGCGGTGAAGGGGATGTTAGCTGAAGAGGTGGCTGATTTAGGGGCACAAATAATTTTGAGCAATACCTACCATTTGATTCTTAGACCGGGTCTTGAAGCGTTGAAAAAACTTGGGGGAATTAAGAATTTGATGAATTGGAGCGGGCCGTTACTGACCGATAGTGGTGGTTATCAAGTTTATAGCTTATCTAAACTTACAAAATTAAGGGAAGAGGGGGTAGAATTTTCCTCCCATTTAGACGGTTCTAAATTATTGCTTACACCAGAATCCTCTATTCAAGCTCAAGGGATTATTGGTGCCGACATCATGATGCAACTGGATCAGGTGTTAGCGGGGGGAGCGGATTATGCTGATTCAAAATTGGCGATGGAACGTTCTCTGCGTTGGGCGGAGAGATGTTTGACTACTCGCGATAGTGATTATCCCCACCGATTATTGTTTGGGATTGTGCAGGGTGGTAGTTTTTTGGATTTGCGGGAACGGTCCGCGGAAGGATTGAAGTTGCTTGGCTTTGACGGTTATGCGATTGGTGGACTCTCGGTGGGTGAAGAGCGGGCTGATTGCTACCGCGTAGTGAAGAAGATTGCAGCGCTTTTGCCGGTTGATCAACCGCGCTATTTTATGGGTGGGGGAATGCCGGAAGAGATTTTATATTATGTGAGCCAAGGGGTGGATATGTTTGATTGTGTTTTGCCTACAAGAAACGCTAGGCACGGTCAGATTTTTCTTTGGAAGGAAGACCCTAAAGAGGCGGTAAAAAAGGCGTTTGCCTTAGCACAGACGGAGGCACCGTCTGAAGCAGTGGCGGAGGCGTTATACAATAAGGTTAACATTACAAATGAGTGTTATATTTTAGATGCTAGTCCGCTTGATCAGTGGTCGGATTATTTGCCGGGACAGCAGTACTCTCGTGCTTATTTGAGACATCTTTTTAGAGCCGAGGAGCTGTTGGGATTAAGACTGGCTAGCGGAATTAATCTGGGGTTTTATTTGCGGATGATGAGTGAACTTAGGGGAGTGATTATGGCGGGAGGGAATCATGCTGAGAGCAAATAGTTGCCGGAAATCATCAAAGTTTTATGCTAATCGCGAGCAGTTGGTGGTTGGGAGCCTTGATTGCGGGAGGGGTAGCGACGATTGTAATTGGTGGGCTGATCCCGATCGCCAAACGGTTGGGGTTGGTGGATCAACCAAACCCTAGTCGGAAATCAAATTTCACCCCTACACCGCTAGTGGGGGGAGTGGGAATTTGGATGGGGTTATCTGCCGGACTGCTGTTTATTGGAATTACCGATCCTACGATAATTGATGCAATAACGGCGCAAAAGATTTTTGCTTTAACGGTGGGTGGTTTGATCTTACTAATCGGTGGGTTTTTGGATGATCGGTATTGCTGGCCGGCGAGCAAAACCGTTGTTGCCCCCTTGTTGGCGGTGCTCTTGGCGCTGATTGGGGGATTAGAAGTTAGCAAAATTACTAATCCAATCTTAGGAGGGGGAGTGGAAGTTGGCGAAGTTTTAGGAATTATTACGGCTGGGATTTGGTTATTAACAATTACCTATTTAAGTAAACTTACTGATGGAGTTGATGGACTGACGGGCGGAGTGGGAGTGAGCGGAAGTCTGGCGATTATTTTGCTCACCACCTCCACTGTTTTTTTACAACCAACGGTGGCGGGACTAGCGCTGATTTTAATTGCGGTGCTCTTAGGATTTTTGGGTTGGAATAAACCGCCCGCCAAGGCGTATCTGGGAGAAGGGGGGAGTACTTTGGTGGGGTATTGGTTGGGGGCGCTGGCCATTATCGCCGGTAGTAAATTGTTGACCATAGCCTTGGTGTTGGGTTTGCCGGCGGTTGACTTGGTGATAGTGATTTTTGAAAGAATTAAACGGTCGCAACCAATCTGGATTGGTGACCGCACTCATTGGCACCTCCGCCTATTGGATAGTGGTTGGCGACCGATTCAAGTTACGATCTTGTATGTGGTGGTGGGGGGAGTATTTGGAGCGACTACTTTGCTCACCGTGCCGTGGTTGAAGTGGACTGGTTTGTTGATTCTTTTGGTGGCGGCAGTGATAGCGATTAAATCGGTCGGGAAAAAACTTGATCAGTTATAGGGTCTGTCGCCAAGTAGCTTTGGCTAAAAATATGGTTGACCAACAAAATAATTTTTCTAAACCTTCTAAATTAGGGAAACTGACTAAACTTACCATAGTGCTAGTGGTGGGAATTAGTTTTATTTGCATTGGGCTAGTCTGGTGGGCGCTCAAACTTTCTAGTCAAGTTGAGAATAAATATGATCAGACTGTCCGGGAATCGGGTTGGTTTTATGAGGTTGGGATGAGCGCGATTGATGGGGGCGTGTTTGACGAGATGGTTGAGAAGAGCAGATTAGCGATTACGATTGCCGATACGCCGGCCGAGCAGTATCAAGGACTCTCTCAAGAAAAAGAAGAAGACTGGATTGATCGGGGTCTATTGTTTACTTATGATCCGGCCCGATCGGTAACTTTTACAATGCGAAAAATGACCTTTGCTTTAGATTTTATTTGGATTGGGGAAGGTAAAATTGTGCGAATTGATACGGGGATCGAGCCTAATATGAGTGATGATGGCCCGTTTTTGGACTCCCCGGGGGAGATTGACGCTGTTTTGGAAGTCAGCACTGGGGTGGCGGCGAGGTGGGGTTTTGAAGTGGGGGATGAAGTGGAATGGTAGAAATATTTGCCATATTTCATATTTCTGCTATACTTTGACCGCTTTGGCATTCCGCCCGAGCAATTCACTGAGGTGTTTCAATGAGACTTGTTACCCCCCTCGTGTTCGGTTCACCCGCGCACAATCCCCCCCGAAGTGTCACAGCTGTGACCCGTCCAACTCAAATGATGATTGAACGGGTACAGCGCTTTGCGCCGCCGACTGAGGCACAGGAGGAGCTTAAAGAAACCCTCCTGCTCTTGCTCGCTGACTTGTTGACACGGAATAAACCGGTCCAATATTGGCTCAATTGGGTCGAGGCGATCCTAGAGGCGATGAACCTGTCGTCCGACTTCAATCACGGTACCCTCCTTTTCAATGGCCAGCGGGTGGAGTTGCGTGGTGACTATATTAACGAGTACGGGCGCCAGCTTACGGACCGTCCGGCGGCGCAGGTAGTCTACGATCGGTTGATCTGGCTGGGGCAGATTCGTTGCAAGGAGGATGACCGTTTGGCTCAAATGGCCGAAGTTCGGGCGAGGGCAGCCGAAAGTCTAGCGCGCCGATTGGCGGCGCGGTCAAGAGAGACCGAGAAAGCCAATTCGGATGCCCGCTGGAATCAGGCGCTGGTAAATCAACGCCTCCGCAAAGAGGCTTTGGATAAGGAGGAAGCATTGAAAGGTGGGACCGGAACGGCCGCCAAACCGAGCCACCGTCGCTCCGACTACTAGTTCCTATTCTTCTCCCCCAGGCGTCGGCTGATGCCTGGAGATAGAGTTCCCCAGGCGTCCGCTGATGCCTGGGGCTTTTAATTTGCTTTATTTTTATTGTTCTGGTACACTATTCCGGTATTTTTAACGACTTGCGTAGGGCTAGTTGGACTGATCGTCAAATTGTTATTTGTCGACGGACCCTTTATTTCAAGTGGTCAGGCCTAGCCTAGACCCGCCCGAGCAGTCAAATAACCTATGTACGCAGTGATTCAGACCGGTGGAAAACAATATTTTGTTAAAGTTGGTCAAACTTTAAAGGTGGAAAAATTAGAACAAGCGGTTGGGGAGGAGATTAGTTTTGAGCCGTTGCTTGTTACTGATGAGAATGGATCGGCTTTGAAACTTGGTTTGCCAACAGTGGTTGGTGCCAAGGTAACCGCTAAAGTGGTGGAGCAAGGCCGAGCCGACAAAATTTCCGTCATTAAATTTAAGCCTAAGGTGAGATATCGTCGGAATGTTGGTCATAGACAACCATTTACCGCGATTGAAATTACCGCGATTGTCTAATGGCACTGAATACTAAACGCCACCGATTGGGTGGCGTTTTGGTATTGGTAAAACTTTGCATCGGTCAAACTTTAGGGTTGCTATCAAATTTTAGTTCGGCCTTTGATGGCGTTCATGAGAGTGACTTCATCGGCATATTCCAGTTCTGCTCCCATGGGAAGACCGGTCGCTAAGCGACTGGTCTTTTTATTTAAGTTGTTAAGGAGTTTAGTGAGAAATAAAATCGTAGTTTCCCCGTGAATGTTGGGAGAGAAGGCGAGGATAATTTCTGAAATAATTTCTGATTTAGCAAGGAGAGCTTCTAATTCTTTGATTCTTAACATTTCTACGGTTTGACCATCAATTGGATTTAGAACACCACCTAAAACAAAATAAAGCCCTTTATACTCACCGGTTGATTCTATGGTGGCGATATCTCTGGGTTCAGAGACTACGCAGAGTAAGCGTTTGTCTCGAGCGGGGTTACTACAATATTCACAAATCGAATCATTGGAATAGGTAAAACATTTTTCGCAGACTTTTAAGTGGGCCAACGCTTTAATAGCTTGGGCAATTGTCTCTAACTCTTTAGCGGGCCGTTTTACCAAGGCGTAAACATAACGGAGGGCGGTTTTGGGCCCCACTCCAGGGAGTCGGTTTAGAGCGGCGGTGGCGATTTGAATTGGTTCCGGAAATTTTCTCATGTGTTTAGGACCGATTGGGAGTTATCGTTAGTGGGGATGATTATGTACCGAAGTGGGGATGATTAGGTACCGAGCTTTTTTAAAAATTCCATTGCGCCACCGTTTTTTTGCATTTGCGAGACCATTTCTTTCTGCAACTTTGAGTTGGCATCGGTGAGCGCTTGTTTGATGGCTTGTTCTAAAACAGCCGGTTCTTGATCTGGGGCCACCTTTACTCCCAGAACTTCATGACTACCGTTTAAGGTAATCATCACTAAGTTGGCTTTGTCTGATCCAACAATTATCACCTCATCCATCAGTGATTTCATTTGTTTACCTTGATCCCGTAATTCTTTGAATTGTTTTAGTTTTTGAAACATATTATAAAAAAATAAAGAGTTGGGGACAGTTTAGCTGATTGACTTTGATTGGGGAAGAGCGACGAGGTTTGTTGGCACATAGCCTTTAGGTGGCAGGCCGGGGGCTAGCTTTTGATTTGAGCCTGTGGATGCGTTGTTAATGGATCCGGGGGAATTCATTGGTTGAGTAACATTCCTTGTTTCTAAATTTTTGAATGAGGCGCGGGTGCTATCCCAGAACAGTTTAACCATACCAGTTGGACCATTACGGTGTTTAGCAATGTGAACTTCAGCCAGAGTTTTCTCTTCTGGAGTGAGCTCCTCCTGCTGATAATTTCTATCGGCCGCTTTACGATACAAAAACATTACCACATCGGCATCTTGCTCAATAGAACCAGAGTCTCTTAAGTGAGAAAGCCGAGGGATGGCTGGTTTGGTGAGCTCAACTGCTCTAGACAACTGGGCGAGAGCGAGCACGGGGATATTTAATTCTCTAGCGATTTGTTTTAAACCACGGGAAATTTCCGCCACCTCTTGAACGCGATTATCGGAATTTGAGCTATTACGCGCTTCCATGAGCTGAAGATAATCAACCACAATCATACTTAAGCCGTGTTCACTCTGCAGGCGCCGCGCTTTAGTGCGAATGGTCATGATTGAAGCGATGGGGGAGTCATCAATGAAGATGGGCGCTTCCGAAAGCCGACCCAAGGCATCGCCTATTTTTGGGTAATCGTTCTCGGTATCTGACAGCCGACCGGTTCTTAATTTCCAGAGATCCAAATTGGCTTCAGCGCAAATCATTCGATCTACTAATTGCTCTTTAGACATTTCTAGAGAGAAAAACCCCACTGGTTGACGGGTACGGATGGCGACATTTCTAATGATATCCAGAGCTAAGGCGGTTTTTCCAACCGAGGGTCGAGCGGCGAGAATGATTAAATCAGAGCGCTGTAATCCGCCCAGGAGATTGTCTAGGCCGGTATAGCCGGAAGAGAGACCACGGAGAGTACCGCGATGTTTGTGGAGTTCATCAATTCTGTCAAAAGCAGAAGTGAGAATATTTTTTAAAGGAATAAAACTCTGCTTAATAAAATTTGTGGAAACATTGAAAAGAGTTTGTTCGGCGGTATCTAGCGTGAGATCTAGTTCTTGATTTTCATCATAGCCCAGTTCTGTGATGGTGCTGGCGGCTTGAATCAGGCGTCTTAGAGCGGCTTTTTTGCTGATGATCTGGGCGTAGTGAGTAATGTTACTGGCAGTAGTAACGGAGTTGGCAATTTCTATAAGTCCCGAGCGGCCGCCAGTTTGTTTGATAAGATGTTTTTCTTCTAATCTATTTCCCAAGGTGAGAACATCAATTGGCATGTGTTTAGCAAAGAGATCTAACATGGTTTCAAAAAGAATCCGATTGGTTTGGTTATAAAAATCGGTTGGTTGCAAAGTATCACCAATCTTAATCAAGGCTTCAGTATCTAAAAGAATCGCTCCAAGAATTGACCGCTCGGCTTCTAAATTATGGGGAGGTAATTTGAAATCATTGGGCATAAAAGTAAAGGGATTTTGAGACACTTTTGGGGCTGAACTTGGAAGCGGGGATGAGGATAGAGTAACCGCTTCCGGAGGGAAGGGGAAGGGGATGAACGGTGTATACTTTGGGGGTATGTTTAACTTTGATAAAAGTGAATTGCGTGGGGCGGGGGAAGTGGTAAGTATTGCAGTGGGAGTAGGTTGGTTGTTACTGCCGGCGGCGGTGGTGATGAGCGGTTGGTGGTGGGGGCTTGGGAGTGGGGTGATAATCGGATTGATCAGCCTTCATACGCTTTTGATGTGGCTTGATTTGACCAGCAGTGACAGGGGCGATAGAGACGGAAATTCAACGGGCGGTAAGCGGGGGCAGGCAGGCGGAATAGTGGGCGATAAACGATTTTTTGGCTTAATTGAGGGTCATTTAGGACCAGTGGCGGGGTATTTGGGGGTGGGGGCTTGGCTCATTTTTATTTGGGGAGCGATTGTTGCTTATTTGCAAGTGATCCCGATGTTTTTTAGAGTGATAAATGGGGGAGTAATGGATATTGGAACGGTTGGTTTGGATGCAATGTCGAGTAGGGTGGGAATTAGCTTAGGTTTTTTAGTGATTACTGGTTTATTTTTGCTGGGTTCGGCTGGAGTAAATTATTTTAGACGAATTTTGTGGCCGTTGCTGATGTTATTGTTAATCGTTCTTGTGGTTATGGGTTTAATTCATGATCCCGCCGAATTACAGCCAATTGCCGGTGCTTTGTCATGGGAAGGTTGGCAGTCTGGTTTTGAAGGTTTGACAGCTGTTTTTTGGAGGTTATTTTCCCAGTTCTTGCTTCCATTTTCCGCCTTAACCCCGGTATTTACCTTGTGGTTATTTGCGTTTTTTGGCTTGCCGAGTGCGCCGGAACTGTTGGTTGCGGTATCGGGAAAGATCGCGGTGGCCAAACGGGCGGTTTGGCTGGGCTATGGAATTACGACGGCGATTTACTTTCTTTTTATTATTGCGATGATTAGATTGTTTGGTTCCTTAACGCCGGAGCTAGCAATTTTGGGGGTGAATTATCTTTGGTCCCCAATAATTGCAAAAATCGCCTTAGGATTTGTGGGCTTAGTGATTATTAATGCGGCGGTGGCGAATGCCATGAATTTGCAAGAGTCTCTGATGAAGGATTTTAAATTGCGGTTTTGGGAGTCTATGGCGCTTAGTTTGCTCCCGCCGTTTTTGGTGGCTCAAACTCTTATCCCAATACACACAGTAATTGTTGTTACCGCTGGTATTTTTGGTGGTTTGATTGGGTTATTGCTGGTCTTAGCGCACGGTGCGGCGGCGAAAAATGGGGTTTGGAGTGCTAGAGAAGCGGTAGTGGGAAGAGGTTGGCGAATCGCGGCGGGCGGATTGTTTATATTTATGATCGTTGGTGGCTTGGATGAGTTTATTAGGCAGCTAGTGAGGGGTATGGATCTAGCTTATTTTAATTGATTGGTTTGTTTTTCTTGGGCTCTAATCACATTCAAAACTAAATAGGCCACGGTGAGAGGACCAACGCCGCCGGGAACGGGGGAGATGAAGGCGGCCAGAGCGGCGGCGTCTGGGGCAGTGTCTCCTACTACTTTGCCGTTTTCTCGGTTGGTACCAACATCAATGATAATTGCCCCTGGTTTGACGAGCTCTTTGGTCAAAAAACCGGCCTTCCCGACGGCGACCACAATGAGATCGGCGGATTGTGCCTGGGGCTTGAGAGTGGCGGAACGTGGTGAGATTCTACTGCCCACTAGCCCGGCCTCTTTCATTAATTCAATTAACGGTTCAGCAAAAACCGTGCTCTTTGAAATGATCAAGGCATGTTTATTGGTGAGCGGTAGATGGGTGGCTTGAATTAGGCGCATGATTGCTAGCGCTACCGGTGGCACTAAATTAGCTTTGCCGTTTAAGAGCGCGGCTCGATTCTCGGGATGGAAACCGTCCACATCTTTATTGGGGTGAATCGCTTTGACTAGTAGATCGCCATCAAATTCTTTAGGCACGGGGAATTGTACTAAGATGCCGTTGATATCGGTGCGAAGATTCCACTCGGCAATTTTAGTGAGAACAAGTTTTTGATCCACCGATTTATCAAAATTTACGATTTCCACATATAGCCCCACTTCTTTGGCGGCTTGAGTTTTTAGCTTGACATATAAAGTGGAAGCGGGATCGGCGCCAATTAGGATTACACCTAGGCCGGGAGGATTAGCGGGAGTGGTTCTACCTGGCGGTGGAGCGGGGAGACGGGCCTTGGTTTTTTCTAAAATGTTTTTTGCTAGCAAGCGACCGCGAATAATTTCCGTCATATTTGAAATTGAGGTGGGAGTGATTGATAACTCAAAATTATTTTTGAAACAACGGATAAGGGTTCATGAAATCCGCTACTTCAGCCTTGATGTTGGCGAGGGCGATGGGGTTAGCATGATTTTGAATAGCTTGATCAATCCAATGGGCGATATTGGCCATCTGCTCGGCTTTAAGACCTCTAGTAGTAATAGCGGGCGTGCCGAGCCGTAAACCGGAAGGATCCATTGGCGATCGGGGATCGTCCGGAATCATGTTTTTGTTGCAAGTGATGCCGGCGGAGTCTAGAGCGGTTTGGGCAATTCCGCCAGTGATGGCTTTACTCGTGAGGTCGAGCAACATTAAATGATTCTCCGTTCCACCAAACGCTAGCTTAAAGCCACGAGTGGTAAGTGCGGTGGCGAGGGCTTGAGCGTTTGCTTTGATTTGTTTGGCGTAGAGCTTGAAGGCTGGTTCTTGAGCTTCACCAAAGGCGACCGCTTTGGCGGCGATAGTGTTCATATGTGGTCCACCTTGCAATAGTGGGAAGACCGCTTTATCAATTTGTTTGGCGAGGGCGGACTGACACATGATCATGCCACCACGCGGACCTCTTAAAGTTTTGTGAGTGGTGGTGGTAACGACATCAAAAAATGGTACCGGATTATTCATTTCACCGCCGGCAATCAAACCGGCGATGTGGGCAATGTCTGCCATCGCAAAAGCGCCCACGCTTTCAGCGATTTCTTTGACCCGCTTGTAATCAATTTCTCTTGAATAGGCGGAGTAGCCTACCAAAATTAATTTAGGTTTGTGTTCTTTGGCGGTGGCCTCGAGAGCATCATAATCAATCGTTCCTTCCGGAGTAGTTTTATATCTAAGAAAGTTATACCGCTGGGCGGAGTCCGTAACGGGATGACCATGGGTGAGATGACCGCCGTGAGAGAGATCCATTCCTAGCACGGTGTCTCCGGGGGAGAGTAGGGCGGCGTAAACGGCAATGTTAGCGGGGGCGCCGGAATGAGATTGGACATTGACATGCTCAGCGCCGTAAATCGCTTTAGCGCGATCTCGGGCGAGGTCTTCCATCACATCAACATTTTCACAACCACCGTAATATCTTTTGCCGGGATACCCTTCCGCATATTTATTGGTGGCGACCGAACCAAGCGCCTCTAATACGGCGGGGGAGACAAAGTTTTCTGAGGGGATTAGTTCTAGGGAGGTTTGTTGACGGTGCGCCTCGGCGTTGATGGCGGAGGCAATGGCCGGATCTTGGATTGATAAAGGGGAGTTTGGTGTGATGGACATATGTTCTGAAGTATACGGGAAAGGTTGTTTTTATGGAAATGAAGCGCCCGCCACGCGAAGAGACGCGGGGCGGGCGAAGGGGGGGGAGAGAACGACGGGACTAGACCGACGGTTGTGCCTCAGAGACGGACGCACCTGGGCAGTTGGCGATCCGGGCTGAGTAAACCCCAGTTGCCCAAGTGGTGAGCCGTTCAAGGCTGCTGCCATCGAGCGCAGTGGCGCCGTCAATACGGACACCGCTTCCGTCGGGCTGATCGGAACGGAACTTGAGCTCGAGCTTGTAGGGACCGTGATCCACGTTGTGGAACTCGGGGGCCAGAGCGAGCGCGGTACAGTGAGTGAAAAACTCCCTCCGGACCGCTGTCACGAATCGTTCTTTTTTTCGCTTGCTTAAGGCGGGGGGTGGGTTCAAAAATAGCTGGATGGTAACGCTCAAGGTCCCTCCTAGGTTGTGGGTTGAGCGCAGATAGTGTAGCAGAAATATAGATGCCGTCAAATTATTTGGCTAATTTCCGGATATATTGTAATATAATAGGGATATGTATACCGCTCCGCAACGATTTAGAGAGCGATTTGGCGCCCAGTTTAAGGAGAATGAACCGCTCTCTAGGCATTTGAATTTTAGAGTGGGGGGCCCGGCGCGTTATTTTTTAGAAGTGAGAAGCGGGGCTGATTTAGAAGCGGGGGTTAAAATGGCGAATGACCTTGCTGTTGATTGGGTGGTTTTAGGGGGAGGATCAAATACTTTGGCGTCGGATGAAGGTTATCTGGGACTAGTGATAAAGATTGCTTTTAGAGAAGTGAAGATTGAGGGAGATCGACTAGTGGCGGAAGCGGGGGCAATCACTGCCTCGGTGGCTAGGCAAGCGTCCGAGCAGGGATTGACCGGATTAGAATGGGCGATTTCACTTCCGGGAACGATTGGGGGAGCGGTGCGGGGCAATGCCGGCTGTTTTGGAGGAGAAATTTCCGATCATCTACTTGCTGTTACGGTGCTCCATAATGGGGTGATTGAACAGTGGGAAAAAGAAAAACTGGAATTTAGCTATCGTCATTCAATTCTGAAAAATAAGGACTACAAGCAGACGATTGTTGTTGTGGCGGAATTTCAGTTAGCACCAGCGGACCCAAAGAGGTGTGTGGCAAAGCTTTCTGATTTTTTACAGCAGAGAAAATTAACGCAACCGTTTGGTACTTCATCAGCTGGATGTGTGTTTGTGAATGTTGAAAATTTTACCGAGGAGCAATTACAACGCATACTTAAAGTCACTATCGTTCCTGCCAAGATGCTCCAAGCGCATCGTTTGGGGGCTGGTTGGTTGATTGAACAGGCGGGGTTTAAAGGAACCAGAGTCGGTCAATCGGAGGTATCATTAAGTCATGGAAATTTTTTGGTTAATCTGGGTCAGGCTAGAGCGAGCGAAATCTCTCAATTAATAAAATTAATTAAAAGGGGAATTTATGAGAAATTTGGAATTAGATTACAAGAGGAATTAAGTTTGATTGGACTTAATTTAGAAATATGAATCTATGCGTATTATAAAAATTGAAGGGCAGAATTTAGAACTCACTCCAGCGATTAATCAGTTTATTGAATTGAAATTTGGTCAACTAGAAAAAATGACGGTTCGGTATCAACCGTTTGATTTGGAAATTAGAGTTGGTAAGGATAGCAAACACCATGCAAAGGGCGAGATTTTCTTTGCGGAAGTAAATTGTATTTTACCCGGGCCAAGTATTCATTTGCGGATAGTGAAAGATGATCTGTATGCGGCGATTGATTTAGCTAAGGATCAACTGAAGAATCAAATTGCAAAACGAAAACCGGATTAGATATGAGTTTTCTTGATGAATTCACTCATCTCTATGCGGTTGGAGCGGGTGGGATTGGAATTAGTGCCGTTGCTAAGTTTTCTTTGGCAAACGGGAAACGCGTATCTGGATGTGACCTGGTGGTAAGTGATCAGACTAATGCGGTGCTAGCGCTGGGCGGTGAGATTACGATTGGTCAAAGTCCAACTGAACTGCCTACTGGGGTTGATCTGGTGGTTTACTCGGAAGCGGTTCCTATCACCGATGTAGTGTTAATATCCGCAAAAAAAAGGAGCATCAAAACGCTGGGACACTTTGAATTCTTTGGGGAATTAGCCAATAATTATTTCGTTATTTGTGTTACTGGAACGCATGGTAAGTCCACCACAACGGCGATGTTGGCGGAGTGTTTGATTGCGCTTGGAATGGATCCCACTGTATTTGTGGGGTCGGTGGTGCCGGGGTGGAAACTGGGGAATTTGAGAATAGGCAAGGTACAGAATGAAGGAAAGGGGATCTTGTTGATAGAGGGGGATGAATATAAGCGGAAGATGTTGAGTTTACGGCCAGCGATTACTCTAATCACTAATATTGAAGCGGATCATCTGGAGATTTATGGTGATCTGAGTGGCGTGGTGGCTGGGTTTCAGCAATTGGCGGAGCAGACTACTAGCGTGGTGTTTGTTAATAAGGATGATGTTCATAGTGCGCAATTGAGTGGTAATCGGCTGGTGGAATATAGCGCGTCTGATCTTGGCGAATTGAAATTATTGGTGCCAGGAATCTTTAATCGCGCCAATGCGGCGGGGGCGCGGGCGGTGGTTAATTGGCTGAGTGCTGACTCCGATCGCACTAATATTGATATCGCTTTGCAAAATTATCGCGGAATTTGGCGACGATTTGAAGTGGTGGGAGAGTTTAAGGGGGCAACGGTGATTTCTGACTACGCCCATCATCCAACCGCAATTAAGGCTACTCTTAAAGCAGTGCGGGAATTTTATCCTGATCGGAGGATTGTTTTGTTATTTGAGCCCCATCAGCACCGGCGGACGATGGATTTTTTTGAGGAATTTTCTAAAAGTTTTGATTTGGCGGATGAACTCGTTTTGTCCGAAATATACGGCGTTACTGGTCGGACAACGGCCACTGAAACGGTGAGTAGCAAGCAATTGCTAGAAGCCACAAACCATCCGCACGGACATTACGCCTTGAATCTTGAGGTGGCCGAAGCGTTGCTCCGTCAAATTATCCTACCAAAAGATGTTTTACTGGTGATGGGAGCGGGTGATGTTGATCAAGTGGCGCGACGGTTGGTTTAAGGTTGTTCTGCAATGACAGATTTGGGGCCTGATCGATCAAAATACCAGTTGCCTAACACATCAGCAAAGTTAAGGCCGTCTATTTTTACGGTGTAGAAACGATCGCTGGTTAAGGATGTATGCTTTCCGATCACTGGTGCAAAAAGTCCAGTAAGACCTTCAAGCGAAGCGAGTAAATTTGGTTGCCATGTTTCCTCCCAATAGGCACGTTGAGCTGGATCCTTACCCATATTATCAATCCCCACTCGGGAAAGTTTTAAACTATCCCGCTGATCGATATAAATAAAAACGGGAGTACTCAAGTACGGCAACAGGGTGTCAGTACTTTTACAGCCGTCATCGTTGGCAGAAGAGGCGGCTTCACAACTTTGATCGCCAATGGTGTTGTGGAATTCGATCGCTTCTCCTTCTGACAGCACATTTCCATAAGCATCTTCTCGACTAGCGTATGGTTCAACGAGGAAACCCCAAACGCTATCGAGTACGCCGGTAATCCTGACAGCTGAATCAACAGCATGGACGGTTTCAGAGATTCGATCTAAATTCAGCTGAACACCACCACCTCCAGCTGAACTGCCCACCACCATCAGATCAGTAGAATCACTTAACTTGGGCATGTCGCCTACCCCGTTTAAAAGTTCGTCCACCACGGCTGTAACTATATGGTGGCCGTAGAAATACCAAGTGTCGCTGGCAATTTGGTGGGTGGTATCACCTGCCCATGTATCTGAACTGCAATAGGGGAGAAAGACATGGCTCCAATCATTGAAATCCGGGTTATGAGACTCGTCCCTGGAAAGGATTCCGTCTGAGAGACGACTAGCCTGAGTGTCCGCCGTAATAAGATCAGGATCTTCCTCGGCACGGGAAGTGCAAGCGTCCACAGAACTGCAAGCCGCGCCACCTTGAAAATACACAATCCATCTATCGGAATTTTCCGGACTCCCCGGGCGAGTGTAATAGGTGTAATCAGTACCGTCGTTGCAAATCGCTTTTGATGATTGAGCATTGGGCACTGTTCTTTTGATAAGCGCACCGCTCAAAGATTTGGGACTGACGGAATTTTGATCGGGATCTTGAAATTTGTTTTTATCGGTGCTGGTTTTGGTGCTGGATTGACTGGCATCGCGGTCATTGTTGGTGTTGAGTCTGATTTGATTATTTGTTTGCCGAGGATCAACAGTATCGCCATCATTGCTATTAACATTCTTGCTAATGTTAATGGTGAGCATGGTGACTAATGCTAGCAAAACCACTCCTAGAATACTGGCAATCAACAGCCCGGGATTTTTTTCGGCCATAGAAAGGGGGGTGGTTTTTAATGGAGTGGAGGGCGCGATTGGAGTTGAAGGGACGCGGTTGGAAGGAGATTCCCCTGGCTTTGGGGTTGAGTCAGGATTGGTTGATTTATCTAAATTATGGGGTGTATTTGATGGATTCATAGGGTTAAAGCATAGCATAAATTTTAACGCTTGTAGGCCTTGGGTGGGGACTGTTGAAAATTTTGGTTTTGTTTGGGTTTGACAAAAAAATCTGAGGATACAGTTGACCGAATTGGTTTTTAGCCTGTAAACTTCAGGAAATTATATGACCTGGTTGAAGCTTATCTATCTTACTTGGTGGTTAGCTTGGAAGAGAATTGCAAAACGGGGGCCAATGAAGGTTTGGGCGGATTTTTTTAGAGACGCTAGAATTTGTATCTATACGGAAATTGCAGTAGGTGGGGAGGCATTTGGACAAGAACTCCGCGCGTTATACGGAATTGAATACGCCCATTTGCCAGAGCGCATTAAATTTGTCTCTAAACCGGAATTGGCTCAGATTTGGATTTTGGTTGGTTTTGATTGGGATCAACTGCAGGCGGTTTTAGGAAGATTGAAAAGTAGATGGGGCGGTGAGAGTGAATTGAAGGTGATTTGGATCAAGCCTTCAGACAATGATCTGCCAGTTGGGATTGAGAGTGAAGTGAAATGGGGGATGGAGGATGCTGAAAGCGAGGCCGCTAAGGTGAAGCGGGAGGAGGAAAGAATCGGTGGAATATCGGCTGATTTTAAAATTAAGCTTATCCCTGTAAATTGGATGATTGGTGAGGAAGGCCCAAATGAACTAGCTCAATTAATTAGACGCGTTTGAAATTAATATTTATGAATGACCTATTACTTGGTTGTTTGCTGATAGGAGTAATAGGATTGCCGTGGCTTGGGTTAGGATTGGAGTACGGCCGAAGAGGAGGTTGGAGTGGAAGGATTGTGATACTAAGTGCGGTTTTAGGAATAATTGTTTCTGTGATAGTGGTTTTTGGTGGGAATGATGGCTTGATTTGGCCCTACCAATGGGGAGTTTTCAATCCGGTTATGTTTGGTATGAACTGGCATCTGGATAGATTTGCCGGACATTTTTTGGGGATTAGTTCGCTCAGTTTTTTGTTCCATCAGCTTCAGAGGTGGAAAGAGAAAAACAACGGGTCAATGAGAGTGTCGGGGGGATGGACTTTGATCTATTTGGGTTTGATGAATAGTTTTTTATTGGCTGGAAATATAATAATGTTAGCTTTATTATTATTCGGTTTAGCAATCATGGAGTGGAGATCACAGTCGATTCTGGCAGGCCAGACGGAAAAACATGTCCTCCCCGGTAAAGATTGGATGCTGATTTTTACAGTCTTAATTGTATTTACAACGGTAACCGTATTTAGCGGTGGACTATTTGTAGAAGTGGCGGTGGTTGATATGGGTTTGTTTGGTTTCACTAATTGGTTTAATGTTTGCTTGGTGGGGACTATTTTGATGGGTTGTTATTTTAGAACAATCAGCCGGGACTGGGGGAAAACCACTGCCAAAGAAAATGAACCGATTGTTGATGAGTGGGGGTTTGACCTGGTGAGCATACTTCAGATCCTAACCAGCTTGTATCTAATTTTTAGAATTATATTTTTTTGGTTAAACCCTGCCAATACCCCAATCTTTCTTATAACGGTGCTTGTTCTAAATGTTGGTGGAATTGCTGTTTTGTTGACTCGCTTAAGGAACTATCGCAACTTGGGGGTTAGAAGTTGGAGTGATTTGATGTTACTTTTTATTTTTAATACCGTAATTATTCAAGGGATGCTATCCGCTACCGCCTTGAATCCGTTGGCGGAGTCAGGAATTAGGCAGTCGCTTTGGATAAGTCTAATTTTTCTTTTTACGGTAATGGGTGGGCAGTGGTGTTCCAGCTGGTGGCGGAAGGGCAACGCTACTCTCCTTGGAGGTTTTGGATTGGTGATTTTATTCTTTTGGTTTATGCCAACAGCTCTAAGTTGGAAAATTATCCAAATTCAATTAAATTTGTTTTTATCTGATGATATTTGGAGAAGTTGGGCCGATGGCGTCCTTGAAATTAATGGGATTGGCGTAGCGATGATAATTCTGATTTGGTGCCAATTATTGGTGTATCTACTTGGAATTGGGATGTTAGGTGGCTGGTATCTTGGACTAATTGGAGTGAAATCAGGAAGGAATGAGCTTTGGTTAGAAAATTTTAACGCCATCGGTTTTAAAGGGGGGTGGATTTATTTTAAGGTTTATCATTTTTTTGATAAATTTTGTAAAATATTTAAAACCCATAGCACAAAAGTTCTCGCTAAACTTGATTGGTCGTTGGTCCCTTTTTATTGTTTACTCGCGATAATTGCTGGAATTTTATGGTTGAAGTATTAAAGTGGCTGGTGCTTGGGAGTGTTCAATTGCTGGGCTGGCTTTTTATTGTCTTTACGGTGGGGTTATTTGGTAAATTATTGCACGATTTGCTTTGGCACGGTTTTAGTCAAATCAGATGGAGCCTTAATATTACTGTTAGTTGGAAAGGGTTATCACTAAAAGAGAGAGTAAGTGGCGGGATGATAATTTTAGCTAATTTAGCTTTAATTATAATTTTCTTAAGCCTACCGTGGTATAACTGGGATTATACGGCTTTACCTGGGGGTGATTATTGGACTTTGGTTGGTTGGTGGTGGTTAGCGTGGGTACTTATGCTGGGGAGTAATCTTTTACGAGCCGGGGAATTTATCAAGGATGATAATTATGAGCAATCGCTCCGGTTTTGGGTTAGCTCCCCGTTCTGGTTTTTTGGAGCTTGGTTACTATCCCTATTTGTCTCTGGTGATTGGGGCGCCATCATACAAACAGACTTTAGTCAGGAAACAAGCACCGCTTTAATTCTGCTTGGGATTTCTGGAGCGATTCTATTACCAATTGTATTAGGCAGTTCGCCCTTTAGAAAACGGCAAGACTTTTTTTTAGACAACCATATTTCAGAAGATTATAATTGGTTAATCTGTGGCCAAGTGTGGGGGGAGTGGATGCAGATCACATTGGCCGGGTATCTGTTTATTTCTCTAATACTCAGTCAGCTCAATTGGCTGAGCCAATCCGCTCTTATTATTTCCGGAGGTTTGGGTCTGCTCATATTTGCAATTTTTGAATTAATTACTTGCAAACGCGATACCGGTTTTTTGTGGCGGTACTTGGGATTTGTTGCTCTGATGGAAACATTAGCTCTAGTGGTTTGGTTATCAAATTTTTATTAAAGATTAAGGCTGTAGGCTGAATATAAGCAAAATATATGCTAAACGAAATTTTTTATGGATTCAATGGAGAGTGGTTAGCGGTAGTTGGAATCATTTTTCTCTTTTCCTTCATGAGTAAGACTAGGGCGATCCCGCTTGGAAATAGTTTGCTCTCTTTGATTGTAATTCTTGGTATTTGGCAAGTGATCAATACCGAGGGAAGGTTAAATATGGTGTTGATGTTTGGATGCTATCTAATTTGGGGCATAACCGTCCTTTACAAGCTATTCTACGATAAACGGGGTAAAAGGTTGATCAAATATAGAACTCAATTCAAACGACATTTTGAGGAACGATTTATAATTGTTCTAATTGGGGTGATGATTGGATACTACGGGTTGTCAATTCCAAAAGAAAATTTAGAATTTTTTGACTGGTGGTGGTTGGTGGCGAGCCTGGCTACGGTAGTGGGGTTGGTAAGATTTTATGTGGGGCGCGGAGCAGAGGCGGGGATTGGGTTTGGCGTATTTTGGTTGGGTTTGGTGGGGATCATTGGATTAAAATCAACTGAATCAGACTATTTGCAAATGATCATATTAGTGATAGGTTTGATTCATTGGTGGTTGCTTTGGAATGCTATTTGTCACTATCAATTAAATTATGATTCCGTTAATCCGGAAATTGAAATAGATCGCTAATATGTTAATGATATTTGGTTTAATTTTATTGTTCCTGGCGATTGTCTGGGGACTGTTGCCGTTGCCCGCTGTTAAAGCGGCCAGGATTCCGTGGCTTTTTTTGGTGGAAGTGGGGTTGCTGTTGATTGGGATTGAGCTTGGAGTGGCTATTTGGAGTGGTGAGGGGAGATTTATTTTATCAACGTTACTTAATCTACCAGAGATCAATTTAGATGGTTGGGATTATGCCTTCCTGCTCGTGGCGATTGGATTGTCTATGATTGGATCAGTGGCAGTCTCTAATCCAAACAAATATCAAAGCAAGTTATTATTGAATAGTGAAATGACGGGAGAAAAATTAATTTGGCTTGTCTTGATAATCGGGTTAATTACTAGTTCTTTTTTGGAAAATGATCTTGCAAAATTTCTATTGGTTCAACTGATTGCTATCTGTGGCTTGGAAGGGATCGCGCGTGGCGGAGATGGTATGGATATGGCGGTTGTTTGGCGAGCATTTAAATTGCACATGGTAGCTTTTTTGTGTCTTGGCGGTGGATTGATGACGATCTATTGGCCATTGGGTGGAGTTTGGTCCAATGATCTTTCCTGGATCTTAATATCGGTAGGAATCTTGTTGGAATTAGGCTGGTGGCCATACACAACTTGGAGTGAAATTGGTGTGATAAGGAGTAATCGCTGGATTTCAATTATTATCCCGATTTGGTTACAATACTCATTAATAAGTTGGTGGCTAGCAATAATGACCAAGTTAGGAAGTCTGGGTTGGCCCACCGATCACCTAAGAGTTATTGCGCTGGTCACATTTCTAATATTTTTATCCGTAACCATCATAGTACCGTGGCGCAATTATAAAACCAAAAAAACCGTTTTGGGCGAAGAGATTTTTTATGGTGATAACTTTTACGGATTAGATCTTAGAATTGCCTCACTTAGTTTAGGGCTAGCGCCACTCTTTGCTCTGATTACCGGAGCGGTTTCACCAATTGTGATTCTGATTTTCTTTCATGAATGGTTACTGATTGGTGCTTATTGGTTTTGGATTAAATCCGGTATTTCTTTGGTAAAGATTGATAATCCTAAGCAGTATCCTAGAATGCGCACCGCCTATCTTTGGTGTAAATTAGGCCTACCAGGATCATTGCTAGGATTAATTATTATTCTTTGGTGGGGTACCGGAATTACAATTTCGGCTGGGGCGGTTTGGATCTGGACCATTATTTGGCTATACTTTTTAAGATTATCTTTGCTGGCTTGGTTTAGGGAGATTACAAAAAATAAATCGCCAAAAAAATCTCTGAAACATCTATCATTCAATGAGGATAGATCAACCAATAAAATTTATGCCTTTATTTTTTGGCTTTTGATCGGGTTTGATTTTGGGTTGATGGGGGCATTAACCACAAGTGAGTGGTGGAGACTATGAATGTATCAGAACTGATTCAAATTCTTACTGGGGTTACAATTACCTCTAGGTCTAATGGATTTTGGGTGGGGGAGGTTTTAATTTCAAAACTTACCAAGGTTGTTGATGAATTGATTAATTGTAGAACTTTGACCGATGGTGGTTTGGTGGGCGGTGAATTGATCGGTGGCGGACTTACTGTCAGCGGACTGGCTGGTGGTGGCAGGTCCGGTGGGGGGTTGACCGGTGGGGGATTGACCGGAGGGGGATTGAAGTTGGTCAAAATCTTTACAGAAGCGCCGACGGGCACCTTATCGGTATTATTGTTGTATCCGGAGACAGGCGAATTGGTGAAACTATCTAGTTTGGTGATATCGGGACAGAGTTATGAAGGAATTTTTACTGTTTCTCCCGGGGCGTGGTGGGAGGAGCGGGCGGTTGCAAATCGATTAGAGATTAACCCAATTGGAATGTGGCCCAAGTTGTTGGGAGAGCGGTTTCCTAATGTTCCGGTAGAAAGAAGTTTGGAGAGTTATCCGCCTTGGAGAGATTACGGACAAGTTCCTTTGCAGAGGAACCGTGGGAGAATATTAGCGGTTAAACTTGATCAACATTTGCCGACGAGAGAAAGAGAGGAGCTGATAATTGGCATGTCGTTAGATAAGGCGCTCGCAGTTCAGGGGAGAAGACAGCCACTGCGGGCGATTAGTTTGGCGCTTTCAACTGTCCAGGCGTGGGAGAGATTGTTTGAAAATCAACTGATAGAGAAAAGGGATTTTCTATCTGGGGATGCCATTGCCTGGCGAGTGATTCTTTTGGAATTAGAACGGCTAACTAGATTTCTTGAGGTGATTATGGAAATTTATCGGGCACTGGGGATCTTTAGTTTAGTGGCATTAGCTCTAGAATTAATAGAAACAATTAGACAACTGCTATTTTTAATTTGTGGGAATAGATTTGGTTTGGGGGCACTAATTATTTTTGGGGTGAATATTACGGTTGGTGAAACTGAACTAAAAATGATTAAAGTTAAATTGAAGGAATTCGAAGTTGATTTTAATAGATTGTTGAAGTTGGGTTGGTATAGAGAAGTGGTGCAGGATAGATTAGAAGGCTTGGGATCTATTACTAGAGTTGAGGCGCTAGAATATAATTTAATGGGCCCGATTGCTAAGGCCGTTGGTTTAGATTTTGATACGAGGAGAGATGATCTTCAGGTGGGGTTTGCGGTGATTAAGCCACATCGTTTTATCAGGACAAACGGAGATGTAGTAGCAAGAGTTGAAATCATGATTGATGAAATCAAGGACGGATTAAGATTGATTAGAGAGAATCTGGTAGTGATAAAACCAACTGAACCGTGGGACAAATCTGTTTTGGAAAAATTGCGATCACTTAGTGGCGAAACGGCGGCGGGGATAGAAACAGCGGCTGGTACGGTTTTTACTTGGTGGAAAGTGGAGCAGGGGAAAATTATTCAAGTTGAATATGGTTTTCCGGGGCGTTTTAATTTACCGGCGTTAACATTGGCGGCAGAAGGAGAAAAGGTTGGAGATTTAGAATTGATTTTGGCGAGTTTGATTTGGCGCCGAGGTGATTTATAATTGCTTGGATTATGTTGAATGAGATAAATGCTCCGGAGACTTTAAAGATGCCGCTCAATCAAGAGCAGCTGGCGGCGGTACACTTTGCATCTAATCAATTATTGCTGGTTGCTGGTGCTGGGACCGGAAAAACTACCGTGATTACTGAACGGATTGCTTGGTTGATCCAAGAAAAAACTTTCAAACCGGAAGAGATTGTGGCATTAACTTTTACCGAAAAAGCTAGTACGGAAATGGCGGAGCGATTGGATTGTATTCTACCGCTTGGTACTTGGGGGGTTACTGTGAATACTTTCCACAAGTTTTCAGAGAATCTTCTAAGGGAATATGGCCTCCATTTGGGTTGGGCGAGTAATTTTCAGAGGCTAGCGGAGACGGACGCAATGTTGTTATTAAGACGCCATTCTTTAAGGTTTGGTTTTTGGACCCCATTTCTGGAAAGTGGCCCTTCACCAAAATTGATCAAGGAATTGTATGGGGCAATTAGTGGATTAAGAGAGGCGGGCTTTACCGGTGAAAGCTATCGCAATTTTCTTGAATCAAAAAAATTTACTGATCTTTGGCAGGGGGATGCGGAGGCCAAAATTGACGCAACTCTTAGAGGGGAAGAATTAGCGCGTGCTTTGGATGAATTTAGCTTGATGCTTAGGGAAACCCAGTGTTTGGATTTTGCCGGATTATTACTGGAAAGTAGGGATGTTTTAAGGAAAGTTCCAAGTGTACGCAAGCTAGTGCGAGAGAGATACCGATATTTTTTGGTTGATGAATTTCAAGATACCAATCCGTTGCAATTTGAATTACTAAAGGAATTAACCGGCGCCGATGGCTGTGTGCTAGTGGTGGGGGATGATGACCAAGCAATCTATGGTTTTAGAGGAGCGACGGTGGACAACATTTTGCAGTTTAGAACCGCCTACCCTCAGGCAAAAAGTTTGACCTTGGTGAAAAATTATCGGAGTGGTCAAGCGATTTTAGATTCAGCCTACAAGTTGATCCAATCAAATAATCCAAACCGACTAGAAGTGATAGAAAAACTTGATAAGCGGTTGATCGCTACTTCTAACACAATTTCCGCCCAGGTGGAAGCTTGGATGTTGCCGAGTGGTGACGGAGAAGTGGAGTGGGTACGATCTAGAATTGATGAGTTATTGAAGGGTGGAGTACAGTTGCAAGAAATTGCTATTCTTGCCAGAGCCCACGACCATTTAATCCCCTTTAAAACTGCCCTAGAGAGATCTGGTTGGCCAGTATACACGCAAGGGGGAGATAAATTACTAAGAGAACCGCTGATAATGGATTTAATTGCGGCCTTAAGAGTGATCATTGAACCGTTTCATAATTTAAGCGTTTTTAGTTTGCTTATTAATAAAACAATCGGAGTTGGAGAAACAATAGCGGTGGTAATTAATCATATTGCCAAACGAGAGGCTAGTCCGATCTGGACCGTCCTCCAAAAAATTCTTTTACCTTCCTTTACCCATAGAGTTGGTGAAGAAATTTCACCAGAGGCGATTAACAAAATCACGCGGTTAGTTGCGAAGATTAATGAGTGGCGGGAAGAGTTGAAGCTTCATGAACCCACCGCGATTATTTTGAAAGTTCTCAAAGAAAGCGGAATTATCACTCAGGTTCTTATTTTACCGGAAGTAGAACAAATGTTGATTTTTTCTAAGCTTAACGGTTTTTTACGCCGGGTTGACGATTGGAAGAAACGAGCGCTTGATAAAAGTCTCCGAGACTTTCTAGAGGAAATTAGAGCGGCTGAAGAGTTGGGTGAAGAGACAATCATTGAAGACTTACAAGCATCACCAGAGGCAATCCAATTATTAACCGTACATTCCGCAAAAGGATTGGAATTTGAATATGTGTTTATAGTGAATGCAGTGGAACAGAGATTTCCCGGGAATAGCCGGGGGGAGAAGTGGTATTTACCGGTGAGTGGCGAAGACGCTAGAATTAAAAACTTGTCGGAAGAAAGACGGCTATTTTATGTGGCCATGACCCGAGCTAAGCAGGGTTTGATGATCACTGGAGCCAGTAGTTACGGAGGGGTGAGAGCAAGAAGACCATCAGTGTTTATTAATGAAGCGGGAATTGAATTGGAAACAATCCCGGTTGTTGCTCCGGAGGGTTGGGCAAATCAATTACTTGATCCTGTTAAAGCCCCAGCCAACCATGATCCACTAGGCTTTCCATTTGTGGGAACCCAAGCGAAAACCGAACCAGTCTTGTTAAGTTTCTCTCAGCTAATGGCCTTTGAAAATTGCCCACTACAATATCGGTATGCTCATGTGATTGGGGTGCCAAGTTGGCAGAAACCAATGGTGACTTTTGGTCAAAGCGTACACGCCGCTCTACATGACTATCTGGAATTATTACGCAGTGGAGAAGCGGTGACGCCGGGGATGTCAACTTTGAGGCCGTTGTATGAACGGGCGTTTATTGGCGATTGGTACCCAAGTGTTGAAGTGAGGGTTCAAAGATTTGAGCAGGGGATTGAGGCTTTGAATAAGTTTCTGATTTCATTGGAAGCTAACCCGCCCCAAGTTTTGGCACTTGAACAACCGTTCTATCTTCAGATTGCCGGATTTCAGTTGCAAGGGAAGATTGATCGAATTGACGAATTATCTTCCGGTGGAGTGGAGGTGATTGATTATAAAACGGGCGGAATAAAGGAACAGCTGGGGTGGAAGGATAAGCGGCAGTTGCTTTTGTATGCAATGGCCGTGAACGCATTGTATCCAACAAAAACGGTGGAGCGATTAAGCTATCATTATGTTATTGGGGGGCAGACCGTCTCTTTTGTGCCAAAAGCCTCTGATTTTGAACGATTAGAAGAAGATTTCAGGGCCTTGGGGGAGGGAATTGAGCGCGGTATTTTTGAGCCTACGCCTGATGTTAGAGTTTGTGGGAACTGCGATTTCCATGAAATTTGCCCCAGTGCTAAACTGGGATAAAACAGTGCCAAGCTGTTGAAAAATCTGATTTCCCAACTTTGAATAAATATGACGCATAATAGAAACTTACAACCAATCTCTGATTTATTGAGAGGGACCAGGTATTTAAAACCAATTGCGGTTACCTTGGTTGCAAGAGCGGTGGTATTGGCGGCAACTGGGTATCTGAATCGGCAATTACCAGCCAGTTCGCCTGATGATTGGCGAGTGGTTAGTTTCAAGGATGGGGTGATAAAAATCTTTGCTTTTTCTGCTCCGGCAAAATTTGCTTTAGAAAAATTTTCCCCTAGAACGGTGGCGGCACTGACTGAAGAATTTCCCGAATTAAATATTAGTAAAATGGAGGTTAAATTTGGAAGAGCGGCCGACCGGGCACAGGAGTGATACAATTGATCTAAGCTTAAGGGTGGTTTGGCTAGATTTTTTTAAATATGACCGTAAGTAAATATGTAGGAATGTTAAGTCTAGGTACGCTGATTTCTGGAATTGGTTTGATTTTCATTTTGTTTAATTTTAACCCCACTGAAGGTGGGCCATTATCAATTTACAGCTTTTATACCACTTTAGGATTTTTCTTAGTTGGTTTTTTTACAACCATTGGAACAATTTGGGGAGGGGGAGAGCTCTCTGAAAAGGATTTATACCGACATTTTGCTAGATCGTTACGGCAGGGGTTGCTACTTTCGGGGGCAATGGTGCTTTCCCTATACTTGTTAGCCGTTGATCTTTTTTCACTATTCACCATGACAATTGTAATAAGTTTAGTGATTTTTTTGGAAGTAGTCTTCTTACTATCTGACGCCAGACAGGAAAAATAAATAGGGGATAGCCAATTTGAGCTTTAACGGAGGTTGTGGTTAAATGGGGGCTATTCCTATGGCTCTTTGGCGGAGATTTTGGGGCGGAACAAGTAAAGATATCGCGGTGGATTTAGGAACCGCGAATCTTAGGATATTTTTAGAAGGTAAGGGATTATTAATTCATGAGCCGGCAATGGTAGCGGTGAATGAACGGAATTCAAACATTGTGGCGGTGGGAACGGCCGCCAAAGATATGTTAGGAAAAACTCCTCCTCACATCATTACCACTAAACCCCTTGTCAAAGGGGTGATCTCCGATTTTGAGGTTACGGAGCGATTATTGAAGTTTTTTTTAGATAAAATATATTCTGAAAATTTTAGTTTGATTCCTAGGCCAAGAATAGTGATGACCGTACCACTTGAAATGACCGAGGTGGAAAGAAAGGCAGTTGAAGATGCGGCGTTTGCAGCCGGTGCAAGAGAAGTATATTTGTTGGAAGGAGTAATCGCGGCGGCACTCGGAGCCGGTTTACCGGTTAGAGAATCCACCGGTAATTTGATTGTTAATATCGGGGCCGGTTCAACGGAAATAGCGGTGGTATCTTTAGGCGGTGTGGTTAATAAACGCACCTTATCTTTAGCTGGGGATGATTTTACCAAACAAATAATCCAATATTCTAGGGATGTTTTTAATTTAGTGATTGGTGAAAAAGTAGCTGAGGATGTTAAATGCCAAATTGGGAGTACTCAAGATTGGCAACAGCCCGCCGAATTTGAGATGAGGGGGCGGTATACCTTAACTGGCTTGCCAAGACAAGTGGTGGTGCAAGATACCCAAATAAGAGAATCTCTTTATAAATCGGTGCACCTACTCGTGGAAAATATCAAGGCAGTGATAGAGTTAACGCCGGCGGAATTAGTGGCTGACATCTATGAAAATGGTTTAATTATGACTGGTGGTGGTTCATTGCTCCATGGATTAGATAGAACTATCGCTAGAGAAACTGATATCCCGGTTAGAGTTGTGGATGATCCAATTACAGTTGGAATCAGAGGGGCTGGCAGTTTGCTTGGCAATGTTGATTTGATAAATGAACTATCTTTGCCGCAAGCCGGATCTAGATCTAGATAACCGGTTATGTGTATAAATGATCGGTTATGGCTCCAAAATGGTTTCAAAGATTACCCTCAGGATTAACTAGAACTAAATCTAAGAACATTTACCTTGCCTTACTTGGATTGTTGGTGATGGCTACTTTAATTTTCCCTTGGTGGCAATCGGTGACTAGGGTGGGGTTATGGACAGGAGAAAAGATTAGTGGTTTTGCTACTAGATTGTTTTATCCAGAAAAAAGTTGGCTAACTAGAGCAAGGATGTGTGAAGATACTCTGACCACTATTGATGCCGACGAAACGAAAAAACTGTTGTTGCAAAAAGAAAACTTAGTTTTAAAAAGACTTTTAGGATATACCAATGGTCTGGACTCAATGGGAGTTACGGCTAAGGTTATTGGTAGTTTAAATGATAATTGGGAGACCGGTTTTTGGTTGGATCAAGGAAAAAACCAAGAAGTATTATTAGGAAGCGCGGTGGTTAGTATTAGCGAACAGGGGATGGTTCAAGTGGTAGGTGAGATTACTAGAGTGTTCAATGATCGTAGTTTTGTCTCTGTTATTACAGGGGAAGAGCAAAAACTCACTATTACCCTGAATGATGGTGATGAGATAATTGGAATCGTCTCAGGGACTGGTGGAGAAAATCTTCGCTTAGAATTTGTGCCTAATTTTATTAATTTGAAACTGGGGGACGTATTATTTACCTCTGGGATTGATGAGGGCTGGCCGGCCGGTATTTTTGTGGGGACTATCATTGGCCTGACTCCAAGCTCTGGATCAGTTCTTCAATCTGCCACTGTCACCACCGCAAACTCAATTTTTTTGTTAGATTGGGTGATAGTTATCCCCCAACTTAATTTATGAAATCGGTCTTTGGAGTGATTCAACTGGTAAGGGTTGCTCATCGGCAAGAACTTCAATATTTTTTTATTGGTTTATTTCTCTTTATCTTTCAGCTTTTGATTTGGGAAATTGACTCCAGTTTGAATGATTGGTGGGTTCCCCTAACAGTGATCGGATATTTACACTGGCATAACAGATCGGCGGTTGCCTGGTGGTACAGCATTGTATTTGGAATTCTATTTACTGGTATTTTAGGAACTCCAATTGTTTTGTTATTGTATCTTTTTGGTTCTTTTTCCGCATCTCAACTAGTGACTAATTATTTGGGTACTAAATCTGAATTTGCTTTACTTCTACTTCTAACGATTATTCAGAGTTTTGCCGTGATCTTGAGTTGCTTACCATTGGGGGTATGGTTTAATAGAGTCTGCGGGGATGGGCCCAGTTTGCAGGCATTTTTTGCGATTCCAATTGCAATCGTCTTTTTAACAATGGTGATTAGAAGAACTAACTATGTTTAAAGGAAAAATCAAAAAGTATTATTTTTTGATACGAGTTTTTAAACAAAGTAAGAATAAATTAATTCTGGCCGTCTTTGGTGGAGATAAAAATCAATCTCACTTGTTTGGGTCACTTGGTGATATTGGAAGGATAAACAAGTCCGCTATTAACCGATCTGAAAAGCTAAGTTCTCATTTTATTGAGACTTGCCGAGTGATCTCTCCCGGGGCACGGTCTCCATACAATAAACTCAGACTATTTTTATTGGGCGGAGTCTTGGTGACACTGATCTGTTACGCCGGAATAGAGTTGTTTGCTTTACAGATTTCGTTGGGGTCTAACTACTACCTGGTGGCAGAATCTAATCGAGTCATTCATCAGACTGTTTTACCATTACGAGGAGTGATAAAAGATAGAAATGGGATAACTTTGGCTAGCAATGAACCCAATTTTCAGCTGGTGATTGCCCCCAATCAATTACCAATAGAACCTCAAGTGCAAACGGAACTGATTATCCGGTTGGCTAAGTTGACCGGTTTAGATTTTGCTGAAATGACTGACAAGATTATTGCAAACAAATCAGACAAAGAAATTCTGATCGCTAATCAATTGCCGTATGAGGTGGCCCTAATATTAATGGTAAATCCTGCCGATTGGTTGGGTATTAGAGTTGAAACTGTTCAAAGAAGAGCCTATCTAACCGCCAACAATAATTCACTTTCTCATGTGCTTGGGTTTACGGGGACAATTCCACCGGACGTTTATTCCGAATATTATAAATTAGGATATAGGAAATTTGATTTGGTGGGGAAGACGGGGATAGAATTGTGGTATGAATCGGAATTAAGAGGAGAGCCAGGAATGAAACAAATGGAAGTAAATTCTGCGGGTATTATTCAGCGAGTCCTCCAGGAAAGAGAACCAATCTCCGGAAAAGACATTATGCTGACGATTGATATGGAATTGCAAAGAATGATTGATGAAAAAATCTCTGAAGTTTTAGAACCAACAAATTTACGCCGTGCTAGTGTGGTGGCGCTTGACCCTAATAATGGCGAAGTTTTGGCATTGGTCTCCACTCCGGCGTTTGACGCCAATATTTTTTCTTCTGGAGTGGAACAGGATGAATATGTAAAATTGTTAAATGATCCTGATAAGCCGTTTTTCAACCGAGCGGTAGCTGGTGAATTTCCTTCCGGTTCCACCATTAAACCAATCTTTGCCGCCGCCGCTTTAACAAACGGTATGATTACCCCAAGTAAAACCTTCCTTTCAAATGGGGGATTACAATTGGGTGATCGATTTTTTCCCGATTGGAAAGGGGGCGGTCATGGTCTAACAAATGTATATAAAGCAATCGCCGAATCTGTTAATACATTTTTCTATCAAATCGGTGGTGGTTCTGATGAATTTGAAGGGATGGGTGTGGAAAAACTAATGACGGCCGCCTTAAGTTTTGGGTTGGGCCAGCTCACATTGATTGACCTTCCTGGGGAAAAAAGTGGTTTTCTTCCTTCCAAACAATGGAAAGAAGAGACCAAAGGAGAGAGTTGGTATGTGGGAGATACTTATAATGTTTCAATTGGTCAGGGAGATATTCTGGTAACACCTCTTCAGATGGCCGTAGTAGCGGCGGCGTTCGCTAATGAAGGCCTTCTAATTCAACCTCATCTTCTAACTGATGCGGTAGTACCAATTAACGAGCCCCTCATTTCTTCTGAAGTATTAACGGTAATTCAAGATGGTATGAAACAGGCGGTTACTAGTGGTACGGCTAGGATGCTCCTAGGTCTTCCACAACTGGCGGCTGCTAAAACCGGTACCGCCCAATGGTCAAATTTAGCACCGCCACATTCTTGGTTTATTGGTTATTATCCGGCCGATAACCCAACCGTTGCCTTGGCGGTGATGGTGGAGGAAGGCGGGGTTGAAAATTTAGCCACCAAAATTGCTAAGGAGATATTTTTGAAGATTGAGAAGAGGTGAGCTAGTAACCCCTTGACGAATGAGGGAGTTTATAACACACTCATTGTATTCGCCTAAAATGGCGCTTAAATTTATTATGGCTTCACAAGTATATTTAACGGCACCGGCATTAGAAGAGTTAAAAAATGAGTTGACTGATCGGGTAAAACGACTTCGGTTGGAGATTTCACAAAGAATTGCCGACGCCAAGGAAATGGGAGATCTCTCTGAAAACTTCGCTTATCATGAAGCTCGGGAACAACAAGGAATTAACGAATCTAGAGTTTTACAGATTGAAGAAATGTTAAGAGATTTTCAGATTATTTCTGGCAATAAATCAACCACCATTACTCTTGGCTCCAAATTTAGGGTAAACGGTCCGCTCGGAGCGAAGACTTATGAGTTGGTGGGGGAGTCTGAATCTGATCCAATGGCGGGTAGGATTAGCAATGTATCTCCGCTGGGACAAGCATTCATGAATAAAGCGGTGAAAGAAAGGGTGGTTGTTCAATCTCCCTCAGGAGAGAACACTTATGAAATCATAGAAATACTATAGTATGCAAGAGAGAGAAGCTCGGTTGGCTAGACTACAATTATGGTTGGATAAAGGTCGGTTGGGATATGATGACGATGTCAATCGCACCCACACTACCGCCGATTTTCTACATACATTTATTAAACTTGAATCATCTGGAGCGAGTAGTTCTGTGGCTGGCAGGGTGATTGCAATTAGACAAGTTGGTAAACTTTCTTTTTTACGACTTAAGGATTTTTCTGGTGAGCTTCAAATTGTTGTCCGGGTACAAGAGCTTGGAGAAATCGACTATAAAGAGCTTTTAGAATATTTAGACATTGGTGATATTGCGGAATTTACTGGCAAACCAATGACCACTAAATCTGGTGAAAAATCTCTATTGGTGGATAATTTTAAATTACTTGTTAAAGCATTAGCACCATTGCCAGAGAAATGGCACGGGCTCCAAGATGTTGAAATTAGGTTTAGACAAAGAGAACTAGATTTGATTAGTAGACCAGATGCCAAGCGAATTTTTATTGAACGATCAAAATTAATTGCTAGCATTAGAAAGCAATTGGCAGAGTTGCAGTTTATAGAAGTGGAGACACCGGTTTTGCAACCAATTGCCGGTGGTGCCAATGCTAAACCGTTTGTTACCCATCATAATGCTCTGAGCACTGATTTATTTCTTCGAATTGCGCCAGAAATTTATTTGAAACGCCTCGTGGTGGGTGGATTTGAAAAGATTTTTGAAATCGCGCGATGTTTTAGAAATGAAGGGATTGATTTTTCTCACAATCCTGAATTCACCATGTTAGAACTTTACTGGGCTTATGTAAGACCGCAACAATTTCTAGAATTTCTTGAAAAGCTAATTAAACAAGCAGTGGTTGACGCGAGTGGTAGAGCAGAATTATTTATAAATGGTGAAACGGTTGCGTTGGAGGAGAGTTGGCCCAAGATTTCATTTTCACAAGCGGTTAAAAATGCTTGCGGAATTGATCCGGTAACTTTTAATTCTCAAGCTGAGCTTGAAGTGGCGGTTAAAAATGCCGGGCTCGCCCTGGATTTTAAGGGTTGTTTTGGTCTTGGTGAAGCAATGGACAGCCTTTATAAAGCCACTGCAAGACCGTTATTACTTGGGCCGATTTGGGTAACAGAATACCCATCAGAAATTAAACCGCTAGCAAAACCACTTGGAACTAATCCTAAACTTAGCGCAACCGCCCAATTAGTGGTGGGAGGAACCGAGATTGTGAATGTATACTATCATGAGCAGAATGATCCGGCCGGGCAGAGATCAGCCTTCTCAAAACAACAATTATTACGAGAGCGGGGAAGTGAGGAGGCACAATCCTTTGATGAGGAATTCATTCAGTCACTTGAGACCGGATTGCCCCCCTGTGCTGGGGTTGGGATCGGAATTGATCGGCTAGCAACTTTTGTAAGTGGTTGTGACACCTTGAAAGAAGTTATTCTCTTTCCAACTTTGAAGCGCAGGGATTAATTTATTTTTGAATTTCATTTGTGAGAAAATTAATATTCGGCTCATTTGATTGCTTGCATTTGGGCCACTTAGCCTTGCTCAATGAAATTAGTGCTTGGGTAAATACCGATCCCATGGCAACATCAATTAATAGCGATCAGGATGAGCTGATTGTTATTTTGGCTAGAGATGAGGTTATCTTGGGTTTAAAGGGAGTTGACCCGACTGAAAGGTGGATTCAAAGAGCAGATGCATTGCTTGCCACCGGATTGGTTTCCGAGGTCTGGCCGAGTGATCCATTGGGCTTTCATGGCAAATTTTTAGCGACGCAAAAAGCAAATCCTGATTTAATTGGATTTGGGTATGACCAAAAGGAGCTTCAACAGGCTTGGTTAGAATTTAAGTTGACTCTTGAATCTACCCTGGCTGGGGATAACTATTTGCCGACCATGGTTTGCTCACCGTATCGTGAGAGGATCTATAAGTCTTCACTTTTACGCCATTAATATGATTGATCTGAAAAAATTTAGAGAAAACCCAGAGTTTTTTGTGACGGCGGCAGCATCCAAGGGCGCGGTGGTGGAGGCGGAACTCATTTTGTCATTAGATGCAAAAGTAAGAGCTTTAAAACAGCTAATTCAAGGGATTAAGGCCAAGAAAAATGAGGCTTCAGCAATTATTCCCAAGTCCAGCCCAGAAGAAAAAACTAGACTGATTGAAGCAATGCGAGCACTAGATAAAGAGGTAATTGAGCCAGAGCAGTCTTTAAAAGAACTTGAAGGTGAATTAGATGAAAAATTGTACCGCATCCCTAATCCACCCTTGTCGGAGGTGATAGTGGCGGCCAGTGAGGATAGTAATGAAGTCCTTAGAGAGGTGGGCGTGAGACCGAATTTTGATTTTCCCATTAAGGATCATGTTGATATTGCTAAGGGGTTGGGGATACTCGATCTTGATCAGGCCGCTAAAGCGAGCGGCTCAAGGTTCGCCTATCTTTTAGGGTTAGGGGCAAAGCTAGAACTAGCGTTAGTTAGTCTAGCGGTAGAGGTGGCCGAATCTCAAGGCTTTATTCCGGTATCAGTGCCGCATTTGGTTACCGCTCAAACCATGAAGGCGATGGGTTTCCTAGAGCATGGTGGGCAAGATGAGATTTATTATTTACCCAAAGATAACCTTTATTTAATTGGAACTTCAGAACAGGCGTTGGGTGCCTTGCATGAGGGTGAAATTTTGGACCTAGCCAGTCCTAAGCGGTACGTGGGCTTCTCACCTTGCTACCGGAGAGAAGCGGGGAGTCATGGTAAGGATACTAAAGGTATTTTAAGGATGCATCAATTTACTAAAGTGGAAATGTTTAGCTTTTGTACCGCGGAACAATCAGGTGGTGAACATGATTTGATGTTGGCAATTGAAGAAGAATTGCTGGGCATGCTTGGGTTACCTTATCACTTGTTATCGATCGTGAGTGGTGACTTAGGATTACCAGCGGCGAAAAAATGGGATTTGGAATGTTGGATTCCTAGTCAGGAGAGATTTAGAGAAACTCATTCTACCAGTAATTGTACCGACTTTCAGGCGAGACGGCTAAATATCAGATATTCTCAAGATCAAGAATTACATTTTGCCCATACAGTGAATGGCACCGCGCTGGCTATTGGCCGGATTTTAATTGCGATTCTAGAAAACTTTCAACAAGCGGATGGCAGTGTGGTTCTGCCACGAGTTTTAGCTGAAAGACTTGGGCAGGAGCGATTAGTGCCTGGTAATTAGTCCTCTTTATTACAATTGATCATATTACAATTGACCATATTACAGTTGACCATCGGCTACTTTACCTATAAAATTTATATGAGATTGGGGTTTACAACCAAAAGGATCTCTCACCGGTTTAGTGGGGAAGGGGGTCGTAATCCGCTCTTCGCTAAAACGAGACTGAAAGGTAAGTGGTTAAACAATAAATTACCGCTACTAAAATTTTGGTTTTTAATCATTTGTACAATTGGTCTACCAATTGGCGCTCTTTTTTTGGCCCATCAATTCACTAACATTACTTCCGTTAAAATTATAGGATTAGAGCCGCCGCTTGATTCAACCGTTCAATCACTAACTTGGGATATTTTAAACCAACGAGATTTTTTTATTTGGCCGAGAAGTCATACCATGGATTGGAAAAAAAATGACCTTTTAAAAATGATCCACCACCAATTACCCGGTCGACTAATTGCCATCACCCAAGCAAGTCGCGAACTAACTTTGAATTTTTCCCAGTTAGTTCCGATCTGGAGAATCGAGACCGCTGGAGAAGAAATCTTGTTAGATAACCAGGGCAAGCTGATTCCCGCTTCTTTTGCTTCTGATCTTGAAAATCCTTCCGCCAAATCTCCTGACGAGACTAGCACTCAACCGATCTCACTCTTCTGGCCAGAACCATTTACACCTGAATCCAGCGGTCAGTTTTCAGCCATTTGGTGGGAACAAATTTTCAATTATCAAGTTGGTATTTTAAAAAACGGATTTAGCATTAATCAGTTTGCGGTTGAGGATTTTACGATCGGATGGATTAGAGTAAAGCTCGGTGATAGTTCCCACCACTACGACCTTTTGGTTGATCCCGCTCTACCGTTTGAAGAGTTTAATCAAGCCTGGAAGGCCGCTATGAAAAATTTTGAAATGACTAATCTTTGGCCCACCGAGTATTTAGACCTTCGCTTTGCAAATAGTCTTTTTTATAAATAAATCCCTATTATTTTACGACACTAGATTGGATTTATGTTTTGGGGTGGGGGAGTGGAGATAGGGGTGATAGCGGTTGCACATGTGGTGGATTAATTTTTATTTGCCAGGTAGTTTTCATTTAAAGTAAAAATTATTTTCAGCTAAGGATAAGCTTTACTAAATTTTTTATATACGGTTAGGAAGTAATTTAATTTTTTTCAGTTGGCACAATAGCTCATGAGATTTGATCAATGAGTTGGTTGAGGTCGCCATCATCCTTGAGTACAAATAAATGCACCGACCATCTCCTTGCAAGCAGTCATTCGATGGGCTATTACGCAATAGATCTACTCCGTGATGTAGAGACACTGTAGAAGTAATTCGCATTCTAAGGGCACTAATCTACCTTTAGATTCTCCTAGGGCGTTTAAATCGGTCGTATGTTTTGGGTTAATGAAGATTCCCGAAACAAGTTTGATTATCCGTACTCTATTAAGTACAGATAAATGCACCGACCAACCGTTTCTTATACAATACGATTGAGCCAGTTTATGAGTTGGCTGATGTTGCCATCATCCTTATGTGTCGCATAAGATATATTGGGCGACACATCATTTTGCGGTTTTTTGGGGCGTAGTTGTTCGGTCAGTAGTACCCCACTGCTGGCTAGGGGTTGTTGATCAACGGTGATTAAAATCTTGTTACCCGATCAACTCTTATTTAGTTTGTGTTCTTATACATTTATTCTAAAATTAACATTCCCACCTCTTGTTCCACACTGGCCACAAATTGAACCGCTTGAGATTCTAATATCAGCCTACGCACTTCCCCGCTAGGTAGATAAGAGATGGAAACAAAAGTGAGCGCAGCAATTAGCGCCACCGCTTGTGCGGCGCCGACCATGGCTCCAAAGAACGAATTCATGATTCCTATAAATGGAAGCAGTGACAATAGGCGTCTAGCAAGGTCAATAATTCTAACTATAAACATTAATAGCTGACTAATTACAAAACTTAATAATACATAGCCTCCAATCAACATCCAAGGTGATAACCCACTCAAAGCCACTCCAAAACGCGTTTGTGCCTCCCAGAAGATCCAGCCGGTGGTAACCAAGGAAACTACTAGCACTATTAATGATCCAGCGGTATGAATGAAACCTTTGCTCCAACCACGCCAGATCAGCAGGGCTGAAATTATTCCTAAGGCTACATCTACCATCCAACCTTCAATCACCATACTGATATTTTAAGAATGAATTACTGTCGGATACTCGGAAAGCCATTTAGGCTTTCCTCCTCCTCTCTTGGAAACATCGGCGTAGCAATTTGAATTCTATCCCCTTGAAAGCGTTCTAAGATCTGAGTGGCAGTGGAAGGCATTACTGGAGCTAAGGCGATAGCGATATCACAAATTCGATGAGCTAGCACCGTCAAAATCCGACCAGCCTCATGGGGATCGGTTTTTACCAACTTAAACGGGGCG